>SKLY01000145.1 GCA_007121335.1 Saprospiraceae bacterium
CCCATTTGTCTGTTGCTTTTACCGGAGAGTCGGGATGCAAAACACCTCCCTCCACTGAATAAAGTTCACTGTCCGGGAGTAAGTCCCGCATTTTTTCAACCGCAGTCAAACTCCGCTGACCGATTTTGCAAAAGAACAAAATCCGGTCGTATTTTTCGAGCCTTCCGCCCTGTTTTTCAATATCAATCAAAGGCAATGACAGCGTGCCGGGCAAATTCACAAGGGGCCTTTCCCCCGGATTTCTGACATCAACCAGGATGGAATGCCCATTGTCGTTCTCGAGCCATTTTTTTGCGGTCAGCCAACTCACTTCTTTTTCCGTGCGGCAAGCAATGCCATAATCGCGAGACCTCAACTCTTCCATGTCGGAGGGAATTCTGCGGGAGCTGTCTGCTCGGGGACTCACTTCCAGGGTGTAGCTCTCATTGGTGTAAAGATTGAGAAAAAAGATTTTTCCTGCCAGCGGTTCTCCCCTTTTACAAATAACCTTAATGGCCTCCGATGCCTGCAGGGTGCCAATTACACCGGGCAAAACACCCAGCACCCCGGTTGCATTGCAGTCGGGTATGAGGTCTCCGGCGGGTGGTTCCGGGTAGAGGTCCCGGTAGTTGCAGGCGGGTCGGTCTTTGTGCGGAAGATTAAATACACCAAGCTGGCCTTCGTCCTCAAAAATTGCGCCCTGAACAAATGGTTTGCCCAAAAGCACACAGGCGTCGTTGATCAGGTAGCGCGTGGGAAAGTTGTCCGTGCAATCCAGGACCAGGTCGCAGTCGCCGATAACCTCAGCGGCATTTTCAGGAGTCAGGAAAAAAGGAAGACTTTGATAATCGCTGTCGCCGTATTTCTCTGAGAGTTGTTGAGCGGCAACCTCTGCTTTCAACTTGCCCACATCCTCGCGGCCGTAAAGAACCTGGCGATTGAGATTGGAAACCGAAACCCGGTCGCCATCCAGAATGCTGATTTTACCGACACCCGCAGCAGCGAGAAAAATAAGTGCCGGACATCCCAGGCCACCGGCTCCCACGACGAGGACTGAGGCATTGGCGAGTCGCTGCTGCCCTTCGACACCCATTTCCCGCAAATTAATCTGTCTGACAAATCGGTCCATTGGCTTTTTTTATCCACCGGAAAAAGGAGGCAAAAGGGCCACTTCAGCTCCCGGTTCCAGTGGGGTGTTGTCATTGACAATTTTTCTGTCCACAGCGATTGCGAAATCCAATTTTTCAAGTGCCGGATACCGCTCGTGGATCAGTGCCTTCAGTTCAGCAGTGGTTTTAGTTTGATCGACCAGGATTTCCCGGGCGTCCATTTTTTCGGCAATCAGTCCAAAAGCCTTTATTTTGATTGACATAATAATCCCTTTTCTTCAGTAAAGTTACAAAAATATCAACTTGACGGAGGCCACTACAAGTACTGCCACCAGTAATTTTTTCACCACATCAAAGTCAAACCTTTTGGAGCCGTACCAGGCACCAAGTGCACCCCCCATAACGGCAAAGGGAATAAGGTAAAAGAGCTGGGGTTGAATGGCAGCATTGTGCATCAGCGCACCACTCAGTCCCGCAATGGAGTTGAAAAAGATAAACAGAGCGCTCACAGCCGCAGTTTGCTTAATGTCCGCCCAGCCTGCAAGCAGCACAATGGGAGAGAGGATGATTCCCCCGCCAATTCCTATCAACCCACTGGCAAAGCCAATGGTCAATCCCAGTAAAGGCGGCAACCACCAGTGCAAGTGAATTTTGTAGGCACCCTTTCCGGGAAACCACCCCATCATTCGAAAAACCGGGAAGAGCAAAAGGACTCCAAGAATCCGGCGGTAGAGGTCCTCATTGACCAGCACCGTCCCTCCGAGGTAGGCGGCAGGCACTGAAAAGATAATCAGTGACCAAAAGAGTCGATGGGGAAACTCGCTCACTTTGGAAAAAGCGAGAAAGGCCAGGAGGGAAACCAGAATATTCATCATCAGGGCCGTGGGGCGTATCTCCTCCGGGGCAAAACCAAATAAAGCGAGGACCATGAGGTAACTGCTCGCACCACCATGCCCAACGGATGCATAGAGAAACCCAATCAGCGGAAGAATGACAAAGAGCGCAATCCAATAGAATTCCATACGGGAAATTATTCTACCACTTATACACATTCACCATCGTGCCCGTCCTGACCACCTCGGATTCAGCATCCAGTTCGGCAAAGGCATCTGCATTGGTGAAGGGCATCAAATTGAAGGACTGCTGGCCTTTGGGAACTACAGCGGCATTGGGGGTTGTCCTGACCTTGAGGAAGTAAGTCAGCCCCGGTTGCTTTTGGAAGTCTGAGCTCAGGGGGAGTTTTAAATCCGGTTCAAAGGTGTGATCAAATCCCCTCAAATGCCTGATTACGGGTTTGACGTACTGGACAAAACAACTGGCGACGGACACCGGATTGCCCGGTAGCGCAAAGACCATGGTTTCGTCTCTCACACCAGCAAACAAGGGCTTGCCGGGTCGCTGTTTGAGTTTGTAAAACAACTTTTTGACGCCTCTGGAATTCAAAAGCTCATACACAAAATCGTAGTCGCCTACGGATATTCCACCGGTCAGCAGTACCACATCGCAATGCTCCAGGCAGGTATCGATGTGTTTATCCAATTCCTTTCGACTGTCTGCGACTCGGAAAACAAACCGCGGCACCACATTCAGCGTATTCAAAGCAGAGGTCAGGAGGACGGTATTGGAGTCGTAAATTTGACCGGGTTTAAGCTTTTTTCCCGGTGTCACCAATTCGTCTCCGGTGACAATAATGCCGACGTAGGGTCTGCGAAAAACCTTCAGTTTATCCACTCCCACAGAAGCGGCCAGGGACAGAGCGCCCGGGTCCAGCACCCTTCCCCTTTTCAAAATCACCTCCCCTTTGCGGGTTTGAGTACCTTGCTTGCGGACATTGGCCCCTCGCTTCACGGCATTTTTTTCAAAAACAACCGCATCATCTTCCTTTTTTACCAGTTCCTGGGGAATGACCGTATCTGCGCCTTTGGGCATCGGAGCCCCTGTAAAAATACGGAATGCCTGGCCGGCTTTTAACTCCTCCGTTGGAAAAGCTCCGGCTTTTAACTCCCCGACCACATTTAGCTTTTCGCATCCCGCTTTGTACCGAAAGGCATATCCATCCATGGCGGAGTTGTCGAAGTTGGGCACATCCACACCGGATTTCACATCAGTGGCCAGAACCACCCCGGTACAGGAACCAATTTCCAGCACCCGGGTCTGTCTCGGGGGGAGATTGGACTTGATCAATTTTTTAGCTTGTGCAACCGATATCATCCTCCAATTTTTATCATGCTCCTGTTTTTAATGGCATCAAAATCGGTCTTTTGAAAATCGGTGTTTAGCTGACCACCCAGTTTTTCAAACTTGGCCGTGATGCATTTGTCAATTATTGGGATCAAATCCTCTTCATTTCTATGGGCCGCGAGCAGATCCCACTCCTCCTCGCCAAAGAGACAATTTTTCAACTTACCATCTGCTGTCAGGCGCAACCTGTTGCAATCTCCGCAAAAATGCTCGCTCATGGTAGTGATGAAAGCAAAAGTACCCTCGTGTCCGATAACCTTGTATTTTTTTGCGGTGGAATGTGGCTTATCCCGCAATTTGACCACGTCGTAAGCCGACTCTACCAGTTTGAGCATTTGGGCAGCCGTTATCACCTTATTGGAACTCCACTTGTTGCCCGCAAAAGGCATAAACTCTATGAACCGCACATGCACGGGTTTGTCTCTGGTGAACTCTATGAAGTCGGTCAGCTCAGATTCAATCAATTCACTCATAGCCACGGCATTGATCTTCACATGCATATCGCAGTCGATGAGCCTTTCAATATTCTCCATTACCCGGTGAAAATCGTCGCGTTGGGTTATCTTAAAAAACCCCTCAGGATCGAGTGAATCGAGGCTGACATTGATAGACCGGATTCCACAATCATTGAGCACATCCAGGTATTTATCCACCAGCACTCCGTTGGTGGTCAGGGTGAGTTCAATGGGCAGTTGCGAAAGCATTTCAACTATGCGGGGGAACTCCTTTCGAACCATGGGCTCGCCACCGGTAAGTCTGATTTTTTGGACGCCCAGTTCGGTAAAAAGCTTTGCAAAGGAGAAAATTTCCTCCGGGGACATCAATTTACTGGAGGACAGGCAATTGATTGGCCCATCGGGCATGCAGTAAAAGCACCGGAAGTTACAACTGTCCGTCAGAGAAATTCTGAGGTAGTCGTGAAAGCGTCCGAAACGGTCCTTTAGTGTATGGTGGTTCATTGGTGCAATGATGTTTTTATGTAAAAATGACCTGTTTTTCCTGCTTGTCCATTGTGATACCCATCTTCAATTCATGCCTTTCATTAATACTCCCGGAATTCCGTGGAAAATAGCGTTTTTTAAGCCGGCATTCACACAGCTTTATTACAGCAAAAAAACTGCTGCAATCTACAAAATTTTTCCAACCGTCACTATAAGAACCCGGTTTTCCAAAATTGATTATGCTGCGAATTGGCCGAAAAAAATAAGGATGCCAACAAGCCAGGGCGGTTATTTTTTTGGATAATAGATATCGTCTATCCAGGACATCAGGGCCATCATGGATGGAAACCCAATGGTCGGCAAAGACAGCAAGGCGACATGCCTGATTTCTTCCTCGGAGGCTCCGGCTTTTACAGCTTTGCGCACATGGGAGTGAAAAGCCCCCTCCAGCATCGCACCTCCCGAAATGCCCACTTTTATCAGTGCTCTGGTCTTTTCATCCAGGGGTCCGGCCGAGTGAACTGCTTTGCCCAGGTCTTTGTAGGCCCTCCCAATTTCGCTGTATTTCTCCATAAACCGGAGATACCGCTCCGGTATTTTGTCCTTTGGTTTGTCCATGATTTGAAGTGATTTAGTGACTAAAATCTAGTGCCGGCAATAGGTTTTCAACAACCGTCTGCTGATAAACCTCAAACAGCTACCCTTTTTACCAAAGGGCTGTACCGGCAACAGACAAAACTAAGTCAAATGTGCGAAAGAGAATAATTTATGGGCTGAAAGCTGACTGGAAGATGAGATAAGAGGGTGATTATTTTTATCTATTTGATAGCTATTACTTTTTGTCTTGATACACTTTTCTGAACAGTCTCCCCTCCCCCGCAACGCAATTATTGAATTGCGTTCCAGCGCGCAAGGAAAATTTACCAGGTGGGGAAACCACTCTCCAATCATGCAATTTTAATTGCCTCTCAATACCCAGAACCCCGCACCTCAAACGGCATTCGGATTTTAAGGGCCTGCGAAAAGAGAATTTTATGGTGAATATGATTAATGGCATCTTGGTTTATAGAGACACAATATTCCGAATCGACAGATTTCGGGATCCAGGGTTGATGGGTTAAAAATACGCACGGCCGTGCGTATCTACATATAGCGGCTCTAAACCCGAATTAGGGGATTAGAGACGCAAGGCATTGCGTCCCTACACGGAAATTTATTAAGACTCTATCCGCTTGCCCAAAGCATTCTTGTCCCCCCGCCCCCCAATGCTTTGGGGGGGGCAGGCTATGCTTTGGGGAGGGGTATATCAGGACTCTGTACTTTCCGAACTTTGTACTTTCTAAACTTTCTACTGTCAATTTCGAAACTTCTGCCATATTGAAGTCTGGTCCCATAGACCTTTGACAAACCAGTTTTACCTGAATTCTACAAATTCGCCCAAATTTGTCGATCGTAATCTATAAATTTTGCTAAATTTGTAGAATTCACCCATGACTACGAAAAAACGATGCCCCTAAGCCAGGGAGAGACAGAGCATATGCGCATGATTTAAAACGAACACCGGCAATGGAACTGAAGAGGGTGCAAAACGTTAATGTTATATTGAAAACAGTCGGGTGACCGGCCATTTTTTAACATAAAAAAGACAATATGAAACCAGGATTTTACTCATTCTCAATGATTTGGGGCAGCTTGTTGATTTTCGGACTTGCGACAGCATTTGCCTTTACGGGCTGCGGAGAGGTTGAAACTGAAGGGGATTATGAGGAGGAAATGACTGAAAAAGAAGCGCTCAGTGATGAAGATTATATGGAAAAAGGGCGGGAAATTGCAGGTTTGATCAGCAGCGCTCTCATGTCGGAAGTAATGCGTGCCATGGAAGAGCGCGGCCCGGCTGCAGCGGTGGATTTTTGCTCGGTCAGAGCCATCCCGATTACCGACAGTATTTCCAAAGCAGAGGGAGTCAAAATCGAGCGCGTTTCACACAAACCCAGGAACCCCGACAATGCTGCCAATGAACGGGAGATGGACATCATCCGTGGATATCAGGATGCGGCTGAGGATGAAACCGCCAGGCCCCAACTGGTTTCTGTAAACGACCAAAAGACTTTTTACGCACCCATCAAAATAGTGGCTGAAACCTGTATGACCTGCCACGGAGATGTCGGCACCGA
>SKLY01000039.1 GCA_007121335.1 Saprospiraceae bacterium
ATGCTTATTTGAGCGGCTACGCCCTCCACCAGAACCAACCGAATCCATTCAATGGCTCGACCACTATACCCTTTGAACTGCCCCGCTCAATGGATGTGGAGCTGACGGTAATGGATGCAACAGGCCGGGTCATTCACTCGGAAGAGTTTGAAGGAAAAGCAGGGCTGAATGCGCACAGGCTCTACCTGCCTGAAAGTCAGTCCGGCCTCATGTACTATCGCATAGAGACTGCGGAGTGGAGTGGTGTGAAGAAAATGATATTGGTGGAATAGGCCAGAAAATGAGATGAGTTTACAAGGCCCGGTTGCTGTAATAGTAGCCGGGTTTTTTTATTTCACCCTTTGAATGGATTGAGTTGAATGGGACATGACGTATTTTGAGACAGGTGATTTAGTTTGTTTAAATTCAGGGGTTAGTACCAACCTTTTGAAAAAAATTTTCTTGGTTATATGAATAGTCATCGAAAATAAGTACTTTTAAATCCATTAACCAAAATTCTGAGGGCCTTGCATCGCTACCTCCTCGCACTTGTTTTTTGGTTGGTTGGCTCGCATGCTGCCGGCACAACCACCATTGACGATCAAATCATCCCCATTCGCGATGATTTGTCGCAGGGGTTGATAAACACCATGATACAGTGTTCGGATGGGTTTTTTTGGATTGGGACCAAAGACGGTTTGAATCGTTACGATGGCTTTGAGGTGGTTGTTTTCTCCCCCGATCCCGATGAGAATTACAGTATCTCAGACCACCACATCAATAAAGTATTTGAAGACTCAAGGGGATTGCTTTGGATAGGTCACCTGAATCAGGGCCTTGATATCTACAGTAAGAATACTGGCCGTTTTTACCAGGTATTTACTGGTGATGATTATCGGGATGTTGATTTCAGCAGTACTTCGGTTTACTCAATTGAAGAAGATGAAGGCGGAAATATTCTGGTCGGCACTGGTGACGGCTTGATTTTTTTGGATGTCCGGGAATCATTGGGTAGTGATCTTCCTGATATTGATGTCAAAAATACCGATTTCACTTTTCAAAAAATATGGTCGGGAGGTGAGATTGTCTCTACCATAAAGACAGGGGAAACACTTTATTGGGGTACTGAAAGTGGCTTGTATTATTTGGATTCAGATTCAGGGGAGCCGGTTTCCATGAGTGAAAAAGTAAATGATGGGCTCAAAGATGAGCGCGAAAGTATTTTGAATATTTTCTTTGATTCGGAGGAAGTGATGTGGCTCGTTCGCCCTCACCTGGTTACCAGAGTGGAATCGGAAACCGTTGACCATTTCTTACTTCCGGTGACCCTCGACGACCCACAAGCCGGCTTCGCTGTTTTGGATGACAACCATTTTCTGGTCAGTGGTTATGGCCTTTATTCGATGACCTTTGGAGATGACAGTTCCATGCACATGGACACCCTGACCACCTTTGATGAATTTATGGCCAGGACCTTATTGATTGATTTTTCCGGGATGATATGGTTGGGTACCAATGGCTATGGCGTGAGGAAGTACAGTCCTTTCAAACGAGATTTTAACCACCTTCTGAACGGCCACTCTATGAGGAGTGTGGTCAGCCTGGACGAAGATAATCTGCTTGTGATTGCCGATCTGAATTTACACCAATTGAACCTCAACACTGGCGACTTACTAACTTATGACAAAATTTCAGATGATTTTAGCGACGTAAGAGCAGTTTTTAAGTGTTCCTCAGGGTTTTTCTGGTTCCACAGGACCCGGGATTATTACCCTTCGTCTTTGGTAAGATGGGACCCGGATGCGGATGCCATACGGGAATTTGCATACGAGCAGAGTTCAGAACCCCTCAGTCCCATTTGGGAGGATGCACGCGGTCGCATTGTGCTCACCAATTTGGAAGGGGAGTTGATGTTTTTTCTGCCGGGGGAAGAGCATTTTGAATCGGTGGACCTCAAGGGTGCCATCGGTATTCCGGGACAACATTTCAAAATATCCAGCATGGTCCAGACCGCTGAAGATGTGTACTGGATTGGCAGCACCCATGGTTTGGTGAAAATGAAGATGGATGCAAAAGATTTTGAGATTGAAGAGCTGACACATTTTGTCAATCAGGCCGGTGATTCCAATTCACTGGGCACCAACCACATTTATTCTCTCTACCTCGATGAGAGAGATGACAACCTTCTTTGGATAGGCACGAGAGGTAACGGCCTGAATCGCTACGATAGGAAAGGCGATCAGTTCAAACGGATAACAACAGATGAGGGCCTTCCCAACAATGTAGTTTACGTTATTTTGCCGCATGAGAGAAAGCTGTGGCTAAGTACCAATCACGGACTATCTGTTTACGACAGGGATGAAGGGAGCTTTTCTAATTTTTCCATTGAAGAAGGCCTGCAGGACAATGAATTTAATGCCTATTCATACGCATTGAGCTCCACCGGAGAATTGATTTTCGGCGGGGTCAACGGCATCAATTATTTCGACCCGGATAAGATTCGAAAAAATACCAGACCCCCCAATGTGGAAATCACTTATGTGGAAATAAATGATTTTCACGATAAAATTTCTACTTATTCAGAGTCAGGTCAACAGGAGCTCCAATTGTCCCATTATCAGAACATCCTGAGGTTTCGGTTCTCTGCCCTGGATTTTGTGGCTCCTTCAAAAAATATTTTTAAATACAGACTGGTCGGTGCATCACCAGATTGGGTGAAAGCGGGCCCGCAAAGAGAGGTCTCATTTGCCAACCTGCCCCCGGGAAATTATCGTTTCGAAGTTCTGGGAACCAACAACAGTGGGGTCTGGTCTGAAAAACCGGCGGTCTTTAATTTCCAAATTGCTAAACCCTGGTGGGGGACTCACCTCGCATGGGCTGCCTATATTTTGATCATTCTCTCAGGCTTGTACGCTCTTTATCGCATTAAGGTCAATCGATTGATACTCCAAAATCGCCTTGATATGAATAGGATGGAAGCCAGCAGGCTGAGAGAGATTGACCGGGTGAAGAGCGAATTTTTCTCCAATATCACCCACGACTTCAAAACTCCGCTAACGCTCATTAAAGGGCCGGTCAGGGATGTCATAAACCATACCAACGATAAAGTGGTTAAGGAAAAACTGAAATTGGTTGAGCGCAGCTCTAATAATCTAGAAAGCCTTATAAGTCAGCTTTTTGGACTGAGTAAGGCTGACCGCGGTTTGTTGAAAGAAAATGTCAGCCTGGGAGATATCAGGGTTTTTCTGGAGGGAATCGTTGACGATTTTCAACCCATGGCCCGGAAAAACGGGGTAGAGCTTAATTTTTATTCGGATAAAAAAACCGGTCTGATGTGGTTCGATGGAGAAAAACTGCATCAGGTCATAAGCAACCTGCTGGCTAATGCCATTAAATTTACTCCAAAAGAGGGTAGGGTGTGGATTGAACTGGAATCAGGAGAAGCCGATGACGGGGAATCCGCTTTCGTTCAAATAGTGGTTTCGGATACAGGACCGGGTATTCCTTCTGAATACAGGGAAAAAGTTTTTGATAGGTTTTTCCAGGTCAATCGACCCGAAATTGACAATCCCGATGGTTCGGGGATTGGTTTGTCCATCGTCCGCGAATTTATCGAACTCATGGATGGAACCATAGAATTGGATAGCACTGAAGAGACCGGTGCCAGGTTTGTGATTGGACTGAGCCTGAAAAAGGCTGAGGATTACGGTATCCGGGAGCAAGAAATCCCTACAACAAACATTTCTGAAACAGAAAAGACAACTTTAATTCCGGGGGAAGATGAAGATATGGATTGCGAAATGGTTTTAGTTGTGGAGGACAACGATGACCTGAGGGGATATCTGAGCTCTTCGCTTTCTTCAAAATACCACGTTTTGCAAGCGGCCAATGGCCGGGAGGGCAGCGAAATGGCTGTGAAATTTATCCCGGATATAATTATTTCTGATTGGATGATGCCCGAAAAAACCGGACTTGAAATGTGTTCCCATATTAAAGACCACCCCCTGACCTGCCATATTCCCGTGATTTTACTCACTGCAAAAAGCGCGGTTAAAAGCCGGATCAAAGGCTTCGAAAATCAGGCAGACGGATATTTTTCCAAACCTTTTTCGCTGGAGGAGATTGAAGGAAGTATAGCAAGTATGCTGGCCAATCGAAAAGCTGCTTTTAACTACAGTAAAGGCGATACCGGAACCAAAGGAAAGAGTGAAGATTTTGCCGAAACTGACTCCAGGGGCAATCCCGATAAGGAGTTTTTGGCGAGACTTCAGGGAATTTTGGAAAGTCACCTTGGGGATGAGGAGTTTGCCATTGACGACATTGCGCACAAAATGTTGGTCAGCAGAACCCAGCTGCATCGCAAGCTGAAGGCCATTACGGGTGAGAGCACCAGCGCATTTATCAACAACTTCAAACTTAATACTTCTCTTTCTCTGCTTAAGGCAGGAAATTATTCTGTCAAGGAGGTCGCATACATGGTTGGTTTTTCTGACCCGCGGTATTTTTCCCGCTTGTTCAAGAAAAAATTTGGTCAATCCCCAGGGAAAATATTTTAGTCCAAACAGGCCCGATTGCGCCATGGACTGTCGTGTCCGCAGATGAATTTTTGCAGTATAACACCCTGAATTTCAACGTTGGAACAATAGTCCACCCTTTTGAAACATATCTCCACATCCCCGGGGATAACAGCAGCTACATTTGCCTCCAGTAAATGATTTGATTGAGATTTATCACTTTTAATTTCTTGATATGAGGCATTTTTACCTGTTTATCTTAAGCATAGCCCTTTTTTCAACTACACTGCCTGTAACCCATGGTCAGCAAGTTATTTTTGTTGACCGGGATGTTGCAAACCCCGGCGACGGATCTTCCTGGGCAGAGGCTTTTTCCAGCTTGCAAAGTGCACTTTCTGCGGCCCAATCCGGCGACAGCATATGGGTGGCAGAGGGTATTTACTACCCAACGGATAGCACTGACTACCGCGATGCAACCTTCCAGCTGGTTTCAGAAGTTGGAGTTTTCGGGGGATTTCAGGGGAACGAAACCTCATTCGATCAACGAGATTGGTCTCAAAATGAAACCATCCTCAGTGGGGACATCAACGGTTCGGGTGATCTGGACAGCAATAGCTATTCGGTAGTTTCATTTGTGGATTCAAACGCGACAAGTTTGATTGATGGCTTTACTATCCGGGGTGGAAATGCTGATGATAGCCTTGGTGTAGGTGACCCCGGATCTTCCGGAGGGGGTGTTTATCACTCGGGAGGCTTTCTAACGGTTTCTAACTGCATTGTGATAGATAATTTATCTTCTTTTGGAGCAGGGCTATTCAGCCAAAATGGAACGATAGAAGTTGTCAATTCATGGATACGTCAAAACGGATCTGCTGATTTTACCACAGGAGGCGGGGTTTTTGCCACAAATGCGTCAGGATTTTTCATGGATAGCTTGTACGTAGTTGACAACAGAGCAAAAAATGGAGGTGGCATCTATCTGGAAAATATCGACTCTGTACTTGTCCAACAAACAATTTTTGACCACAACAGAATTGAGGGAGAATGGGGAAATGTGTACACCAACAATGTGAAGGGGGCATTTTTAAACAGTAGAATTACGAGAGGAGGTAGCGCATCAACTCCCAGTTTTTCTGGGTCTGCGCATGTGCCGGGTATGTACAACCTCAACTCTGAATTGATAATATTGGGATGTGAATTTTCTGCCAATAATTACGCCTTTCATTCAAGTCCGCACCAGGCGGCTGGTTTGTTCAATAATAACAGCAAGGTGAGAATTATCAACTGCACTTTTTTTGGCAATAGTTCCTCTTATTCTAATGGCAGGACTTTGCTCAATCGAAATTCTTCGGAGGTTGAAATTGTAAATACACTTTTTTGGGACAATTGGGGAGGTACGTCTAATGACTTTGATAATCCCAGTTATATTTTATCCAGTGACGCCAGTTCTTCTACTGTTATTTCTCACAGCTTAATTCCTTATTCCGGTGGCAGTGGTCCGAACTGGAACAACAATTTGGGAACCGATGGAGGAAACAACATAGGTGCAGATCCTTTGTTGGTTGGATCAAATGGGGTGATTTTTGAGGATTTCACATTGGTGGATTACATATGTGAAGAAAGTCAACCCACAGCATGTTCACCGGCAATTGGTGCCGGCACCACAAATATTCCGGGCATTGACTTTCCCTCCCATGACTTTAACGGCAACCCCAGGATTGCCAATGGGCAAATCGATATAGGAGCCCATGAATTGCCGACCTTTAATTGCCCTTTATCCCCCGGTAGTGAAGTGGTGTATGTCGTTGAAGGCGGAAGTGGCAATCAGGATGGAAGCTCCTGGGATAATGCGGTTTCCACCATTCAGGAGGGCCAGGCTATAGCTTGTAATTGTGAAGACGCCGATCAGGTCTGGGTTGCAGAGGGCGCTTATTATACGGTGGA
>SKLY01000200.1 GCA_007121335.1 Saprospiraceae bacterium
AATCGGCCAGAGAGGTGTTGATTGTCGGTGCAGGTCCGGCTGGTTACTTTGCGGCCCTGGAGTGTCTTGAGCAAGGTATCAAACCCATTGTGCTCGACCGTGGAAAGGATGTGCGAAGACGAAGGCGTGACCTGAGGGATATCCAGCAATTTGGTAAAGTCAATCCCGATTCCAATTACTGCTTTGGGGAAGGTGGTGCAGGCACTTATTCTGATGGAAAGTTATACACCCGTTCTAAGAAGCGTGGCGATTATAAAAAGATACTGCATTTGCTGGTCGAGCACGGAGCTCCGGATGATATTGCTATAGACGCACACCCGCATATAGGCTCCAACAAGCTGCCAAAAATCGTCTCGGCTATTCGGGAAACCATTGAAGCACGAGGGGGACAAGTTTATTTTGATCACAGGGTGACGGATTTGCTTATTGAGAAGGATAGGGTAGAGGGTGTCGTAACCAATGGAGATACTGTTTTCAAAGCGGATGCCATTGTACTCGCCACCGGCCATTCTGCCAGAGATATTTATCGATTACTGCACAACAAAAAGATAAGTATCGAAGCCAAGGGATTCGCTCTGGGTTTTCGGGTGGAGCATCCACAAAAACTCATTGACTCTATTCAATACAATACCGCTGAAAGGGGGGAATTCCTTCCAGCCAGTAGCTATTCACTGGCCTGTCAGGTTGGGTCTAAAGGGGTTTTCTCCTTTTGCATGTGTCCGGGAGGCCTGGTGGTGCCGGCTGCAACAGCCCCAGGTGAAATTGTGGTGAATGGGATGTCCCTGTCGAAGCGAAATTCTCCTTTTGCAAATTCGGGCATGGTGGTTAGCGTGGAGCCGGGAGATATCAGAAAGGGAAAGAGTGCTGATCCCTTTGCCTGCTTGGATTTTCAGGCTGAAGTAGAACAAAATGTGTTTAAATGGGGTGATGGAAGTCAGGCAGCTCCGGCACAGAGATTGACCGACTTTATGGAGGGCAGGGTCTCCGGTGATTTGCCTGAATCTTCTTACATTCCCGGCTTGCTAAGCCGTCCGGTGCATGAAATTCTGCCGGATGAGATAACTGCCTCTCTGCGAAAGGCCATTGGGCAATTTGAGAAAAAAATGCGCGGCTACCTCACCCGTGATGCAGTGGCCATTGCCACCGAAAGCCGTACTAGTTCACCCATCCGCATTCCGAGGGAAAAGACGAGCCTGATGCACCCTCAGGTTAAAGGCTTGTTCCCATGTGGAGAAGGAGCCGGATATGCCGGGGGAATTATGTCGGCAGCCATGGACGGTCAACGGGTGATTAAGGCGGTGGCAACTTTTTATCAAAAAAACCAGGCAAAATAGAGAAATGTGAAGTGACAGATTTGCCTAATGTTCTTAGCGCCACCGAAAAAAGTTGATCGTTTACACCGAAAGATGCTTTATTCATAGCCTATTGAAAAGAGGGTTTGCTGAGATTCCCTCAAAGTTTCTAAACATTGTCTGTGGGAAATGCGTAATTTTGGAGCTTGTCTGCGAAGGTTAAAATGCAATGATGTAAATATTGACTTATGAAAGATGTGCTGGATTTAATAGGCAGGATTTTCCTGAGTTTCATATTCCTGTATGATGCTTATGATTCCATTGCCTTTTATAGCCAGACAAAAGATAAAATGACTGATTACGGCCTGGTGTGGCAACAAGATTTGTTGTTGTCCGGCTCAATCACCCTGATGCTGGTCGGAGGGATATTCCTACTCCTTGGTTACAGAGCCTCACTTGCCGGAATACTACTGCTTATTTACTGGATTCCACTGACTTTTGTTGTGTATTCGTTTTGGAATGAACCCGATGTGATGGAGCGCAGGTTTCTCGGGGTGATGTTTATGAAAAATATCGCCATAGCAGGTGGGCTTTTATTGGTTATTGTCAACGGCAGTGGAAGGTTCAGCCTTAAGAGGTTGATTGACAGGCGAAGATTGGACGTGAAAAATATTTAGACGGAAGAGATGAGTTGGAAAACTTTAATTCAATGGATGGTATGCGCCCTTTTTGGCCTCTCTGTGGTGTTCCTTTTTGCAGGTGAACTCAATGCACAGGATGACAGGGGAAGAGTTTACAGCCAGGATCGCTTTTTGAAGCAGGGATATTTCAGACTGACCATAGACCTGGAGGATCGAAGGAATGAGGAACTCAAGGCTACACTCGTTACTAAAAAACCGCGCCGACCGGGTCCACAGGCCGTTTTGTATCTGCACGGTTATCTGGACTACTTTTTTCACCATGAACTGGGGGATGCCTTCGTTGATGAAAACTGGTCATTCTATGCACTGGATCTTCGCCGCCACGGCAGATCATGGAAGGAGGATCAAATTCTTTCCTACTCGCGCAACTTTACGGAATTTTTTGAAGAGATAGACAGAGCCATCGAAATAATAAAAGACGAGGGCCACGAAACCATTGTCTTTCTTGGTCACTCTACCGGAGGTCTGATTGCTTCTCATTATTTAATGGAGAGTGGAGAGGACTCGGACATTGATTTACTTGTTCTCAACAGTCCGTTTCTGAAGTTTAACTTTGGAGATAAAGATCGGTCTTTTTCACTCTTTAGTGCCGCCGCTATTGGTACAGTTCTTCCGAGCGTCAGAATCGGTCCTGAACCGATGACCAACTACGGGAAGAGTATTCATAAATCCCATCACGGGGAATGGAGTTTTGATACTATTGTAAAACCCATTCAGGCACCAAAAGCCAGGGCAGGGTGGATAAAGGCAACGAGAAGGGCACAGCGAAAAGTTAGCAGGGGTAATATTGATATTCCCATACTGGTTCTGCATTCCTGCAATTCAGTTAATAGCGAGAAATGGACGGAGGATTTCCTCACCGGAGACGGCGTGTTGAATGTGGATCATATCAGAGAATTGGGAAAGGATCTGGGACCCATGGTCGAATTGGTGGAAATACCTAATGCACTGCACGATGTTTTCCTCTCTGCTCGTCCCGTAAGGCGAGAAGCCTTTAATTTGATGTTCGAATGGATCAAATCCCACGAAAAACCCTGATACTGTATATTGCACTTTCCAAATGAGGCATTTCAAAGAACCTTGCTCCAGGGTCTTTGTTTCAAGCATACAAACTTGATCTAAATCAATTATTTGCTGTGATATGCAGGGATTGATTTTTGGTTGAGAAGTGGGAAAGAATTTTTTCAGAGAGAGTTGCCTTTGACCATGAAGAATAAGACTGGAATTCTTTGGTATCGAAATGATCTAAGATTACATGACAATGAAGCGCTTCTGGATGCAATTCAGCATGTAGATGATCTCTATCCTGTCTTTGTTTTTGACGAGCGGAATATTAATGGTGAGACCCCGCTTGGCTTTCGAAAAATGGGTGTTTTCAGATCCAAATTTCTGTATGAATCTGTCATTGATCTCAAGGAAAATCTTCGCAAAAGGGGGTCAGACCTTTTCGTTTACGTCGGGAAGCCCGAGGAAATAATATTTGATCTGGTGAGAAAATCGGCTTCGAGTTGGGTGTTTTGCAATAGAGAGCGCACCTCGGAAGAAGTTGTTGTACAAGATGAATTGGAGCAAAGCCTCTGGTCCATAGGCCGGGAAATCAGATACTACCGCGGCAAAATGCTCTATTACACGGCTGACCTGCCCTTTCCAGTCCCACACACCCCTGACACTTTTTCACAATTTCGTAAAGAAGTAGAGCGATTTGTCGAAGTCCGGGAACCATTGCCTTCGCCTGAAACTATCCAAACCGGCAATAAACTGGATCCCACAGAAATGCCGAATTTTGAAGACCTGGGATACAAGTGGAGTGAAGTGGAGGAAAAAGTGGGTTTCCCTCTAAAAGGCGGTGAGTCGGAAGGCATTGAAAGGGTAAACCACTACATCTGGGTATCTGATCTCGTGAGCACTTACAAGGAAACCCGCAACCAACTACTGGGCCTGGACTATTCCTCCAAACTTTCAGCATATCTCTCTGCCGGTTGTATTTCGCCAAAATATGTTTTTAGTGAGATTAAAAAATACGAGGAGGAGCGGGAGAAAAACGATTCGACCTATTGGCTGGGCTTTGAATTGATGTGGAGGGACTACTTCCGGTTTATAGCAAAAAAATACGGTGACAAGATTTTTACGCCGGGCGGCATTACAGGTCAGAAGCCCGAAATGGTCGAGGACAGGGAGTTGTTTGATCAATGGAAATCCGGACGTACGGGTGTCCCTTTTGTCGATGCCAATATGATAGAAATCAACGAAACGGGATTTATGAGCAACCGGGGCAGGCAAAATGTGGCCTCCTTTCTGGTCAATGACCTCAAACTGAATTGGCTTTGGGGCGCCCAGTATTTTGAGAGTTTGCTGGTAGATTACGATCCCTGTTCAAACTACGGCAACTGGAATTACCTGGCCGGCGTGGGTACAGACCCGAGGGATAATCGCTATTTTAAAATTCTTTCACAGGCCAAAAGATATGATCCCAATGGAGATTTTGTGAAGAACTGGATACCGGCTTTGAAAAGCCTCAGTGCTCCCGAAGTGCACTGGCCCCACGCTATTTCTGAAGAAGACCTCAAGGGTACTGAGCTGCCCGTGATCTACAAAAAACCTTTGAGAGAACTGGATATCCCTGAATGAGAAGACCCAGGCATGTTACTTTCAATTGTGCCGACGACCTTATTCGGAGACCAAAAGTCCATCTTCCATGAAGTACCTGCTGTCGCAAAGCCCGGCTAATTCCTGGTTGTGAGTCACAATAACAAAGGTTATATTCATGTCTGTCCTTAGCCTGGTAATTAATTTGTGCAATTCAGAGGAGGTTGCGGTGTCCAGATTACCGGTCGGCTCATCGGCCAGTACCAACAGGGGTTCGTTAATCAAAGCCCTGGCAACGGCAACCCGCTGTTGTTCTCCCCCTGAAAGTTGTTCCGGTTTGTGAGTGATGCGGTCTGCAAGGCCGAGGTATCCGAGTAGCTCCTCGGCCTTCTTTTTGGCCTTGTTTTGATCCTCCTTTTTGAGAAGTGCAGGAATCATAACGTTTTCCAGAGAAGTGAACTCAGAGAGCAGGTGGTGGAACTGGAATACAAATCCGATGTTCTCATTTCTGAATCGGGCGAGTTCAGCCTGGCTCATATTCAACGGATCGTGGTCTCCAATCCTCAAAGTGCCGCTATCTGGTTTATCCAGCGAACCGAGTATGTGAAGCAATGTAGATTTGCCGGTGCCAGACTTTCCCAAAATACCGACCAGCTTTGCTTTCTCAATGGAGAGATTGACTCCTTTGAGCACTTCGAGCTTACCGTAGCTCTTCTTTATATCTTTTAATTCAACCATGCTGCAAAGTACTTAAATTTCTGCATACCCGGCAAAAGGGCATGTAGTAAAGCCAATATTATTGACAAAATTTCCAACCACTGAATGGAAACTCCGGTCTATTAGAGTGGAATAAATTTTTTCTCAAGTCCCGTAGTCAACGGAATGTCAGAGAAGTAAAATCCTAATTGGACATTTATTAAAATATATTTAACAGTTGCCAGTTTAAAATTTGGTACTTTTACCATTGAGACTTCCAGAGCTTAACTAAAAAGTTTGCCACAAACCTTTTGAGCAAAACTGTCATTGAAGATTGTGAGTTGCTGATGTCCGGTTTCATTGATTGCTTCCCGGACAAAAGACAGCTTTTGCCCAAATTGCCTGAAATAATTGTATAGATAAAGTATATTTGCGCAACTATATCCATAAAAACCCGGTATGAAGATACTTCAACTATGTAAAAAATTCCCTCTCCCCCTCAAGGATGGAGAGTCCATAGCTGTGACCTATCTTAGCCGAGCATTGAATGACCTTGGATGTGAAGTCACTTTGCTTGCTATGAACACCTCTAAGCACTATATTGACCTGGAAAATGTTCGCGATATCTCAGGACACTACAAAGCCATACATACTGTTGATATTGACAACGCAATAAAACCCGTGGAGGCGCTGAAAAATTTATTTACTCAGGATTCCTATCACGTCAGCCGTTTTCGCTCAGATGCCTTCAGTGATAAATTACGAGAACTCCTCACGGCAGAGGATTACGATATTGTCCAATTGGAGACGCTTTACCTGGCTCCCTACATGGAGATTATTCGTGAGAATTCAGATGCATTGCTTGTGATGAGATCCCACAATATCGAACATGAAATATGGGATAGAATCACCAGTAACACCAGGTTTTTGCCAAAAAAATGGTACATCAAGTACCTGTCCAAAAAACTACGGAAATTTGAGCTCGGTGTACTGAATGACTACGACTTTCTGGTTCCAATTTCCCAGCGAGACCTAAAGAAATTCAGGAATTTAGGGTACATCAATGGCGCCAGAACAATTCCCATCGGCATTGACTTCAATGACTATAAGCCGGATATGAGCTCCTTTGAAAAGGCGCCCAGTGTGAGCTTTATCGGAAGTCTGGACTGGATACCCAATTACGAGGGTATAAATTGGTTTCTCAATGAAGTTTGGCCCGGCGTCCACAATAAATTTCCCGGTTTGGAACTGCACATTGCGGGGAGAAACACACCCCCCGATCTCTATCGTTGGAGCAAGTCCAAAGTGCTGATTCACGGAGAAGTAAAAGATGCGAGAGAGTACATAAACCAGCATCCAATGATGATTGTACCCTTGCTTTCCGGCAGTGGAATGCGGGCCAAAATACTGGAGGGAATGGCTCTGGGTAAGGTGGTAATTACAACCAGGATGGGACTGGAGGGAATTGACGCTACCCACGGTGAAGAAGTCTTGGTAGCAGATACACCGGAAGAGTTTTTGGAGTGTTTCCGACTTTGTTTGAATGACCGCAGCAAGATGCTGGAAATATCCGAGAATGCCCAAAGGTTTGTATCCGAACATTTTAACAATTATGAGTTGGCCAAAGAGCTCATTCACTCTTACAAGGATTACATGAAGGAACACGGATTTATATAAAACCGGTTGGTGCATCATGCTTTAAACCACCTCAAAGAACAGTTCTAATTTGCGGCTTGCGATTGTCAGTTCGAGAATTCCATATCCCCTGGAGAAAGGCGACAAGTTAAGACTTTATCATCAGATAAGGGGTTTGGCTAATTCAAATGAACTCCACTTGATAGCACTTTATGATAAAGACGAAGGGCTGAATGAAGCCGATACTGAGTTGGCGAAGTATTGCAGCAGCAGGCATTATTTTAAGTTCTCTAAACCTGGCAGACTTGCCGGATTGCCCATGGCAATATTGAGTGGACTTCCCTTTACGGTAAAGTATTTCTACTCTGCTTTTTTGGCAAATAAAATCAGACAAACGATTTTTGAAATCGACCCGGACCTCATCTATTGTCAATTGATTAGAATGGCTCCCTACGTTCGGTCATTGCCGTTTCCCAAGACACTTGATTATATGGATGCATTCAGCCTCGGATTTGAGAGGCGTGCATCGTTTTCCCCGTTTTGGCTCAAACCCCTGATGAATTTTGAGGCAGGCCTCCTAAAAAACTACGAAAATAAGGTTTACAAGGATTTTGACAGTCACACTATTATCTCAACTCAGGACAGAGATCACCTGAGCGTACTGTCCAGAGAGAAGATCGAAATACTGAAAAATGGTGTGGATCAGGAATTCTTTCATCCCAATCCGGGCAGGGAGAAAAAGTACAATCTCGTTTTTTGCGGGAATATGGGTTACGATCCCAATGTCAAAGCCGCATTATTGATAGGTCAGATGATGCCAGAGCTTCGTAAGCGCCACCCCGAAATCACTGTGTTAATTGCCGGAGCAAGACCGGATAAAAGAGTTCAGGCACTGGACGGCAAGCACGGAATCACAGTTTCCGGATGGATGGATGATATAAGAGATGCCTACTGGAGTTCCCGGATAAATATTGCCCCCATTTTTTCGGGTTCCGGTCTTCAAAATAAAATACTTGAAGCGATGGCCTGCGGGATACCCTGCATTGCATCCTCCGTAGTTGCCGGCTCCATTGACGGAAAGCCGGCCAAGGACCTTTTAATAGCCGGGAGCCTGGAAGAATTTAAAGAGCGCATCACAGAAGTATTGAATTCAGAAAAACTCGCCAACAATTTGGCCCAAAATGGCATTGAATTGGTGAGAAATAACTACAATTGGGATACTTTTTCAAAAAAGCTCGACGGGATAATTACTAATACAGCGGGTAGTGGTGTTCAGACGTTAAAATCAGATAAACGGATATAAGTAGTAGCATGCAACAACCAATAGAAACAAGAGGGGACGAAACCTTCAAAATAAATACCATAGAAGAGGCCCTCGAAGACA
Source organism: Saprospiraceae bacterium (assembly GCA_007121335.1). Taxonomy (GTDB): domain Bacteria; phylum Bacteroidota; class Bacteroidia; order Chitinophagales; family Saprospiraceae; genus PWJY01. The sequence goes on from SKLY01000200.1 coordinate 8,295, forward strand.
TAAAAAATGGTAAGGTAATTATTGTCGTGGACGATGAGGACAGAGAAAACGAAGGTGATTTTGTCTGCGCTGCAGAGTGTATTACCCCGGAAATTGTCAATTTCATGGCAACCCACGGTCGCGGATTGATCTGCGCACCCATTGAGGAAAAGCGCGCCAGGGAACTCAAACTCAATATGATGGTTCCCGAAAATACCGCTCTCCATGAAACGGCCTTTACCGTATCGATTGATTTAATCGGCAAAGGCTGTACCACTGGAATATCTGCCTACGATCGTGCTATGTGCATCAGAGCTCTGGTTGATCCTGAATCCAAAGCCGAAGATTTTGCCCGCCCGGGGCACATATTCCCCTTAAAGGCTAAAAGCGGCGGTGTGTTGAGGAGAACCGGACATACGGAAGCGGCTATTGACCTGGCGAGATTGGCCGGATTTGCCCCGGCCGGGGTGTTGGTTGAAATCCTCAACGAGGATGGCAGCATGGCAAGGTTACCCCAATTGGTCGAACTTGCTGGAAAACACGACTTGAAGGTGATAACTATTAAGGACCTAATTGCCTATCGGCTTCAAAATGAAACCCTTATAAAGAAAGAGTTTGAAGGGGACTTCCCAACAAAATACGGTGATTTTACGCTCCATGCTTTTCGCCAGATCACCACTGACGATATTCACATTGCGCTTACAATGGGGGATTGGAAGGAAGAGGAAGCCGTGCATGTCAGGGTCCATTCCTCATCCCATATGCGGGACATACTTGGACCTTTACGCGATGATTCCATAGTAGAGCTTGATCAGGCGGCAGCTATTATTGCAAAAGAGGGTAGTGGGGTGATGCTTTTGATGCGGCAGCACGACGAAGGGGATACCTTCCTTCAGGCTTTAAAGCACTACACCAATGTGGTAAGCGGGGTTTCATCACCTAAGACCGAACAGAGGGACTTCGGAGTAGGCGCTCAAATTCTAAGGAGTTTGAATGTGAGCAAGATGATCGTACTTACGAATGCAGCCAAACGCAGAGTAGGTCTGCTCGGTTACGGTCTGGAGATCGTTGAGAACAAACCAATTCCGCATAGACAGAATTCAGATCAGGTAGTGTAAACCGAATTAAACAGTACGTAATCTGTGCTGAGGTCACTACCAAATCCGGTAATTTCAGCATCGCCAGAATTCACATCCATGACCACGCGGATATGGGCTTCCCGGAGTAGCTTTTTGACAAAGTTTTTATCGTACTCTACTGGCTTCCCCTTTTCAAGAACCTGTACCAGGTGCTCGGTATCGCCCATAAACAGGTCGGTCTTTTTATAGTTGAAGTGTACACCGGCATTTCCCGATGCGCAAATTATACGCCCCCAGTTTGGATCTCGACCGAACATGGCTGTTTTTACGAGTACAGAGCTCGATATTGCACGAACCAGTTTTTTGGCTGTTGAGAGGTCTCTTGCATTTTTTACGGTGTATTCAATGAATTTTGAGGAGCCTTCCCCATCAGAAACGATCAATTTTGCCAGGTGCATCATCAATTCCAGCAGCTTACTTCGGAAGAGGAAATACGAAGCCTGGTCTCTGGATGTAATTTTGGGATTGCCTGCCATGCCATTACACATAACAGCCACCATGTCATTTGTGGAGGTATCTCCATCGACAGTTATCATATTGAAGGATTGGTCCACGCACTCCCGCACCGTTTCCTGTAGTAGATCGGCATCAATATCGACGTCCGAGACTAAGAAAGCCAGCATGGTTGCCATATTGGGATGGATCATGCCCGAACCCTTGGCAATTCCAGCCATATTGGCCTCCACACCATCCAGCATCATTTCGACAAACCCCTCCTTTGCAAAAGTGTCGGTGGTTAAAATGGCATTGGCGGCAAATGATCCCGCCTCCCTGCGCCTGGTCAATTTGGGAATGTTTTCCTTTATTCCATTTACAATATCCTCTGTGGGAAACGGCTCCCCGATCAGGCCGGTGCTAGCAACAATCACATCTTCCTTTTTCAGACCGAGCAACTTTGCAGCAGTTCGCGCCATGGAAACTGCACCTCGCTTACCCTGATGGCCTGTACAGGCATTGGCATTACCGGCATTGCAGAGAATAACCTGTGCTTTCTTATCGCGCAGGTGTTTTTTTGTCAGTTTAAGTGGCTCGGCAATCACCTTATTTTTGGTATAGGTAGCTGCAGCCGCACAGGGGACCTCGGAATAGATAATCGCGAGGTCTCTTCTCATCGATTTGACACCGCTGTGGGCACCCCAACAGGTAAAGCCCTTTACATCGGTGATGTTTTTATTCATCATAGAACTCATGGTTTAATAGGTACTAAATCCAATCCGGTTTGCTCGTTGAGGTCAAACATCAAATTGGCATTGTGAATCGCCTGACCCGCCGCCCCTTTCATCAAGTTGTCGATTACCGAAATAACAATGATATTTCCCGTCCTGGGATCAAAAGTAGGGTAGAGGTCGCAGTAATTGGTGGCCCTGACTTCTTTAATTGAAGGCGGTGTGTTTCTGACCCGAACAAAAGGCTTGTCATCGTAAAACTCCCTGAAGAAATCCCTGAGGGCTTCCCGGTTGGTGGATTTGACGGGGCGTCGGGATCCATAGGCCGTGGAGAGAATGCCCCGGTCAACCGGCAGCAAATGGGGGGTGAATTGGAGGGTAATCTTGTGACCTGCAGCCCTTCCCAAAATCTCTTCTATTTCTATGGTATGCCTGTGTCCGGCAATTCCGTAGGCGTTGAAATTGTCATTGACTTGTGAAAAATGGGTTCCCGGCTTTGCTTTTATCCCGGCGCCGGTTGTTCCGCTTTTGGAATCGATTACCAGGGTCTCCGGCCTTACCCATTCTCCTTCAATAAGTGGGTTAACTGCCAGTATTGCTGAGGTGGGGTAGCATCCTGGATTTGCCACCAGTTTAGCATTTTTAATTTCATCTGCAAAAATTTCAGGCATTCCGTAAACGGCATGCTCAAATCCCTCCGGGTGTACGTGCTTTTTTGGATACCATTCTTCGTAAACTTCAGGACTGCTCAATCGGTAGTCGCCTGAAAGATCCACGATCTTAAGGTCCCTCTGATACCAGTCTTTTACGTACTCCATCGAGACGCCGTGGGGCAGGCCCAAAAACACCAGGTCCACCTGTCCATCCTCAATCTCCGAAGCGGAGACCAAAGGCAGGTCAACCAGTCCAAAAAATTGCGGATGAACATCCGAAAACTTTTTGCCTCTGTGTGATTCGGAGGTTATGGCCGAGAGTTCAAAGTTGGGGTGCAGATGCACCAGTCTGGCCAGTTCCGAGCCCGTAAATCCCGTAGCTCCAATAATTGCTGTGCGTATTTTTTTCATGTGATTGCGTATTTCTTTTTATCCTGGAAGTGATGAGACAATCTCTCTCTCACTTGCTTTTCATCCGATAATCAACTGTTTTCAAAAGTTTTTACATCAAAATATTCAATGCATTTCGGTCCTGTCATATCCGGTTATCCGTAAACCCTGGAAAAGTACACAATTTTTTAAAAAGCAAAACCGGGCTCACCATTAATTCTCGTGTTTTTGTAGGATTTCCTCGAAAACTTTTAGAAAATGTGACAGTTCATCTTGCGAAATGGTCAGTGGAGGAACCAGACGAATCACATTGCCGGCCGTGGCGTTGGCGATAATGTGGTGATCGAGTAATTCCATAACCAGAGGCTTTGATTCTCCTTCCACGACAACGCCCAGCATAAAGCCCTTGCCTCGCACCTCTACAATGGATTTGAATCTGTTCTTTAAACCTTCCAGCTTTCCGGTAAACCAGTGAGCCTTTTGCTCTATGTCATTGATAAATTGATGGTCATTAATTGTCTGCAAAGTAGCGATGGCAGCGGCACAGGCCAATGGATTCCCTCCAAAAGTGGTTCCGTGGTCTCCGGGTTCGATAGCCCCTGAAACTTTATCATTGCAGAGAACCGCACCCACGGGCATCCCGCTTCCCAGTCCCTTGGCGAGGGTCATTATATCCGGTTGGATCCCGAAATGATCCTTGGCAAACATCTTACATGTCCGACCTATCCCGCACTGTATTTCATCAAAAATGAGTAAGGTGCCGGTTTTGTCACAAATCTCCCTCAAACCCTTTAAAAACTCAGGTTTAGCTGGGTTTACCCCTCCTTCTCCCTGAATGGGTTCGACGATGACAGCGGCGGTTTTGGTTGAAATTGCCTTTTCTGCCTCTTCAAGATTATTAAAATCGATGGGCGAAAATGCGGTTGGAATCGGACCGAATCCACGCTGGTAATTCTTTTTTCCGGCTGCTATGGTGGCCAGCGTTCTTCCGTGGAAGGCATTGTCCATGAAGACAATTTCTCCGGTTCGCCCTTTGCTGTGGGCGTATTTTCTGGCAATCTTAATGGCACCTTCTACAGATTCTGCACCGCTGTTGGTGAGAAAAACCCTGCTCAATCCCGATAGCTCAATCAGTTTTTCAGACAACTCCACCTGGGGTCTGCTGACGAAAAAATTGGAAATGTGCATCAATTTTTTGGACTGCTCACTGATGGCCTTAGATATGGCAGGGTGGCAGTGTCCCAGATTGTTTACCGCAATACCGGCAAGCATATCCAGGTATTTGTTTCCCTCCACATCCCAGACGGTGGCACCTTCGCCTTTTTCAATAGCGAGGGGAAATCGCTTAAATGTGGGCAGGTAACTCTCGAGGTCGCGTTCAAAAAGCTGCTTATTTGTAGTCTCTTTCATTTGTTTCTAATAGTTATTGTGGTTCCAATTTTCTTCTTGTCCAAAAGGCATTCGCTCAGTTGTTCCGGTTTAGTGCCGTTTAGGATACGAGCTGATCCGGCTCCATTCTTTAAGGCGATTTCACACGACTCCACCTTGGGAATCATTCCCCCTTTGATCACTTTATTCAAAAGTCCGGGTATTTGATCGAGAAAAAGCTCGCTGACAATACTGTCAATACGCTTAATGTCCCTCATTAGCCCATCCACATCCGTCAGCACAATATAGTCATCCACATCCAGGGCTCCGGCCATGTGCCCGGCAAACATATCGGCATTGATGTTGTAATCATCTCCCTTTGAATCCGAGGCGATACAGGTGAATATAGGGAAGTAGCCACCGGACAAAAGCATTTCGGGCAGGGTGGTGTCAATTTTTACCAAATCCCCGACGCGGCCGATATCGACTTTAGTGATAGTGCCGTCTTCGTTTTCTTCTTTGTGAAATCGCTTTGTGGCGAGAGCTGTGTTGCCGTCCTTTCCCGAGAGTCCCACCGCAGGCAATCCTATGCTGTTGGATATTCTCACCAACTGTCCGTTGACCTTACCCTTTAGAGCCATTTCGACAAAGGGCAATGCCTCGGGTGTAGTGATGCGATGTCCTCCCGCAAATTCTGATTTGACCTGGGCCGCGTCGAGCACTTCCTGAATGAAAGGCCCTCCACCGTGCACCATGACTACTTGATGTCCCCGTTCTTGTATTTCTTTAATCTGTCGGAAAATAGCATATTGGAGTTCCTGATCCACCATGGCGTTGCCGCCGTATTTGATCAGTACCCTTCGTTTATTCTGCATAATTGATTGGAAGCGGTTAATTATTGATGAAAGCGTGGCTTTTGCTACCAAAAGCACTAATTTAAACACTCTTTGCCTGCATTTGTTTAGGTCAAAAGTGTCAACTGCAAATATATTAAACTTTTTTAGAATAATAAATTCGGATCAGTTGATTACCTTTGTGACGCCCTAATATTTCAGGGCTTAGAACAAAATGCTTTGGCAAGCACGAACAAACCAATATATATTTTGAGATTCGAAGACTTTAATTTAGACCCATTGATCAACGAGGGTCTTCAGGCTATGGGTTTTGAAAAGCCTACACCTATTCAGGAGAAGGCTATTCCCTTGATTATGAGTGGAGTGGACATCATAGGTTGTGCACAGACAGGTACGGGAAAGACTGCGGCCTTTATTCTGCCGGTACTTCACCACCTTTTGCAAAATCCCACCAAAGGGGTGAATACCATCATATTGGCGCCAACGCGGGAGTTGGCCATGCAGATCGATCAGCAGATAGAGGGCTTCTCCTATTTCACCAATGCGAGTTCAATCGCTGTTTACGGTGGTGGTGACGGACAGGATTACGTCCGACAAAAACGCGCCCTGAAAACCGGGGCTGATATTATAATTGCGACACCCGGAAGACTTATTAGCTTGATAGGGAGTAAGGAAGTGGACCTCTCCCAACTCAATCACCTGATACTGGATGAGGCAGACCGGATGCTCGATATGGGTTTTCACGATGACATCATGAAAATTATATCGGCTCTTCCCAAAAAGCGACAAACCCTGCTGTTTTCTGCCACAATGCCACCCAATATCCGAAAGCTGGCAAAGGGCATTATGGGCCCCTACGAGGAAATTAGTATTAAAATTTCTAAGCCGGCCGAGGGTATTGATCAGCGCGCTATCATGGCCCATGACCCTCAAAAAGAGGCCCTGCTAACTGAGGTTTTGAAGAACGACGATTTTAAAAGCGTGATCGTCTTTGCCTCCACCAGGGAAAAGGTAAAAAACATCGCGCGAACCCTCAAGAAAAGGGGCGATAAAGTACAGGATTTTCATTCTGACCTGGACCAAAGCGAAAGGGAGAAAATCATGCAGCAGTTTAAAGCCAGGAATCTCAGGGTGCTCATCGGTACGGATATCTTGTCACGGGGAATTGATGTGGAGGGCATTGATCTGGTGGTGAATTTTGATGTGCCACCCGACCCGGAGGACTATGTGCACCGAATTGGGAGAACCGCCCGGGCCAGCAAAACCGGAACTGCCATCACTTTTATCAACCCCAGGGACATCCCAAAATTCAGGCAGATCGAGAAACTTATTGAAAAAGAACTAAAAAAGGAACAACCCCCCTCCGAACTAGGGGAAGGTCCTCAGTATAGATCTGCCGGCAAGAACAGGGGAGGAGGAAGAGGCGGAAAACGACCCGGACGGAGGAGCAGTAGAAATCCAAAGGGGAATCGACGAGGTGGTAGTTTTAGGTCAGGGAAAAAATCCGGTGGTGGCTCCGGAAGGGGCGGAGGAAGTAACCGGAAATCTCGCTAGATTACACCAGGGCCTGACAATTGGCAGGTAAAGCTTTAATAAGATTAGCATCATTGGTAGCAGCTCTCTCGCGAGGCAATATTTTTAAGACCAGTTTGTTTAGAAAACGGTCAAAGCGACCATAATTAGATAATAGAATTTTACAGTTGAGGGTCGATGCCAACTGCCAATGATAGGCAACCGGGCCGACCCATTTTAAAATTAGTGGTATTGAAAACCAAGGAATTAAAGAGTGGCAAAGTCAATGTGATCACCCTGGGGTGTTCCAAAAACCTGGTGGACTCTGAGAACCTCATTTCCCAACTTCAAGCCAATCAGATTGAGGCGGCCCACGAAGAAAACGATAGCAATGCCGGCACCATAGTGGTTAACACCTGTGGCTTTATTGACCTGGCCAAAGAGGAATCTGTCAATACCATTCTGGAGTACGCACAGCAGAAAAAACTGGGGAGGATTGAAAAACTATACGTCACCGGTTGTCTGTCGGAGCGCTATATGGATGATCTTCAAAAGGAAATACCTGAGGTGGATGGTTTTTTCGGCACGCTGGACCTGCCTCTTCTTCTCAATAGATTCAATGCGGACTACAAGCACGACCTGATAGGGGAGCGGACTATTACCACTCCGCCACATTATGCCTATCTCAAAATTTCCGAGGGATGCAATAGGACCTGTTCTTTTTGTGCCATCCCACTGATGCGCGGGAAGCACGTGAGTAAGCCAATTGAGGAACTGGTCACTGAGGTGCGGGGGCTGGCCAAAAGAGGTGTGAAGGAGCTTATGCTAATCGCACAGGAACTGACTTACTACGGTTTGGATTTGTACAAAAAGCGGATGTTAGCCGAACTTTTGGACCGGTTGGCCGATGTGGATGGAATTGATTGGATTAGGCTGCACTACGCATACCCCAATAAATTTCCGGTTGAGGTTTTTGAGGTGATGAAAAACAGGGATTCTGTATGCAACTATCTGGATATTCCACTGCAACACGCCAGCGACCGGATTTTGAAATCAATGAAAAGACAAACTTCAAGACAGGAGATGTGGTCACTTATTGAAAACGCACGGCAAGCTGTGCCCGGTCTTACCTTACGCACCACCATGATAGTCGGCTTTCCTGGAGAGACTGAGGAGGACTTTGAAGCCCTGTGTGACTTTGTTAGAGAAGCCCGTTTTGATCGAATGGGTGTTTTTCAGTACTCGCATGAAGAAGATACTACTGCACATGTCCTGCCCGACGATGTTTCCCCCGAATTAAAGCAGGAAAGGGCGGAAAGGCTAATGGCCATTCAACGGGAAATCTCCCTTGAAAAGAATGAAGCGAAAGTGGGAAAAGTGTTCAGGGTACTGTTTGACAGAAAAGAGGGGAGGTGGTTTGCCGGACGTACTGAAGGGGACTCTCCTGAAGTGGATAATGAAGTTTTAGTGGATGGCACTGAACAATTTGTGCGAATTGGTGATTTTGCCAATGTGGAGATTACCGAAGCATCGGAATACGATCTGTATGGAAAGGTAATCGACTGAATCGCGCACCAAACAAGCCAATATGTTCCAGGTTGAAAACTTTCGAAACCCACTTTACCTCGCACTCGCTATTTATCTTACCGGTTTTGCCATTGTCGTACTCGGTCTCATTGCTGGTACAGTAGTAGATCTGCCCGAAAAAAGTGTATTTGTCTGGGGGATTTTTACTTCCATGATTCTCCTTTACTCTATATTCAATTCGGCTCTTTTGTTTAGTTTCAGCAAGGGAAAGCAGTACTGGACCATGTCGGTTTACACCTTTGTAGCGCTGGGCATTGCCTGCGTGCTCACAAGCTGGTTGCTAAGCGGAGTATCTCTTAATGAAGCCGGAGGTTTCAGACCTATTTTGAGCGTCTTGGTGATCGGATATTCCATTATGCTGGGTATTGGGTGGACCATTGTGAAATTGACGGAGCTCACCACTCTTAGAGACAGTGAAAAACTTAAAAAAGACAGCGATGCTATCGGACATGATCTATAGAAATACATATTCCATCCTGATTCTCATCTTTCTGCTTCATACCGGATGCATTGGACAAACTGTTTCGGAAAACAATTCCATACCCGATTACGACCGTCAAATTTTTCAGGACTTAGAACCCATTGAGGTTGAGGCAATGGAAAAAAGCGACAGCTACTGGAGGGAAAAATTGGATGAGAAGGCGTACTACATCCTGAGGCAGGAGGGAACAGAAAGGGCATTTACAGGTAAGTACGATGGATTTTATGAAAAAGGTGTTTTTTGCTGCGCGGGCTGTGGATTGCCGTTGTATTCAAGCGAACATAAATTTGACTCCGGTACTGGATGGCCCAGTTTTTATCAACCAATCTATCCTGGAGTGATAAAATATGTGGAGGATCGTTCCTTCGGAATGGTTCGTGTAGAGGTGGTTTGTAAACGCTGTGATGGTCATCAGGGGCATGTTTTTGAAGATGGTCCCAATCCCACGGGCCTTCGATACTGCATCAATTCAGCAGCGATGAAGTTTGTGCCGGAGGAAAAAAGTGCCCGCGTCCTGGAAGAAGCCGGTATCCCTTGATTTTCTTCGATTTTCTCACAGTTATTCTATTCTTTGTGGTTGACTACACCACCAATCCAGATATTTAATACTTTAGAGCCAATCTTTACTGGTTGTCAGCCATAAAAAATTGATATAGGCCTGTCCACTTAGTCTGGTAAACCTCCTGTTAGTTTATCGTCAAAAAATTAACGAACGCAAACAAAAGTTAGCGAATAGAAAATCCTTGTTATCTTTGTTTGGAGCAAAAAACAACAGATGAAAGTCATCATTCCGGTTGCAGGAGCAGGTACCAAATTGAGACCACTCACCTACACTCAGCCAAAGCCTCTGATCCCGGTGGCAGGCAAGCCCATATTGGGATTTATTGTAGATGAACTGGTAGAGGTGGGTTTTAACGACTTTATTTTTGTGATCGGCTACATGGGGGACAAGATCAAAGCATACATCAATGAAAATTACCCCGATCTGGATAAGGAATTCGTTATTCAGGAAGACAGAGAAGGGCTCGGACACGCCATTTGGACTGCGAGACATCTGATTGGGGAGGATGATCCTCTGTTCGTCTCACTAGGGGATTTGATATTCGATATGGACCTAAAAAAGATGGTGGATTGTAAAGATTCATGTCTTGCGGTCAGTAAGGTTGGCGATCCCCGAAATTTTGGCATTGTGGAAATTGATAAAGAGAATCGTGTTAAAGCAGCCATAGAAAAGCCGAGTATTCCCAGGAGCAATCTGGCAATGATTGGCATTTACAAGTTCAAGAAATCAGGAGAGCTTATCCAGGCCCTGGACAAACTCATAAAGGAGGAACGAAAGACCCATGAAGAATTCCAGCTCACCGATGCCATAATGGATATGATTAAAGAGGGGCACACTTTTTTCACTCAAACTGCCGAGAACTGGTACGATTGTGGTCAAAAGGATGTGCTGCTGAAAACCAATGCTATTTTGCTGGAAAAAGCGGGCTATCCAACCACGAATCTACCGGAATTTCAAAACACCATAGTGCTGCAACCAGTACATATTGCCGGGAATTGTCGTATTGAGAATTCTATTATTGGTCCACATGTTACAATTGGACCACATTCGCAGATCAGGTCTGCCATTGTCAGGGATTCCATTATTGGGGAGCACGCCACCATTGAAGAGGTCGTATTGCAGGCGTCCATTGTAGGAAATGATGCTGCAATCAAGGGAATGCGCCAAAGCCTTAATCTGGGAGACAATACCGTGATAGACTTCGGGCAATAAAAAAAGCTCCGGGCAGTGAAGCACCGGAGCCTTTATTCCAATATTTGACTTGAGGAAGTATATTATCTTAAAATGTACCTTACAGCTAAACCACCTACTTCTCCTGTAAAGCCGGTTCCGCCACCAGTCAATCTAAAACTCGGTATCCAGTCCACACTCACATTTAAAGGTACATCTGCAAATGTGTAATCAAGGCCTAAGGCACCACTAATGCCAATAAAAGTGCTGTTTCTATCACTTCTGACCCCAAAGTCAAAATCTCCGGTCCAAAAACCAACATAAGCACCACCACCGTAATACCAACCAAGGCCGTCAATAACATCGTCCAATGGTTGGTGAACGAGGTACAAACCACTGATTCTCACCCAACTCCAACTTACTCCAAAACTGCCAAAGGACCGATAATTTAGAATTCCCTCAATCGCATGATTGTCATTGATGAAGTGTTTACCGGTTAAACTCACCCCCCAGCCTGCTCTCAGACCAATAGCTGTTTGATAGTCCATGGACTTTTGTGCTGTGGTTTCCGTAAGAGGTGCAGCCAGCAATAGCGCCGCAAAAACAAGTGTAATAAGATTCTTCATATTCTAAAATTTTTTGATTTCTTCCACTACGCAAATATAGTTTAAATGGTTGAAATATATTCTTATTGGAGAATTAATTTTTCTTCCTCTCCGGTATGGCACTTACAATTAGGACAAACCAACCGGAAATGAGTATTGCGCCACCTACCGGGGTGATGGGTCCCAAAAAGTCCAGTTGCATCTGATGTACCTCGCCGCTGGTGCTGAGCAGATATATGGAGCCGCAGAACAATACAATACCGATGATGAACAA
>SKLY01000074.1 GCA_007121335.1 Saprospiraceae bacterium
AAAAAGAGCGAAAAAAACATTTGAAAAAACTCCGCAAACTCAGGGAGGGTCTGGACCAACTGAAAAGTGATCTGACCGATTTGACCGGTGAGGTTCAGGAGGGCAGTTGAATGATCTGGCTGCAGTGTTCGAGGTCGCTTCCCTCGTTGGAGGCGATGACCACTATGCGCTCATCCAGGTATCTTTTTAGCAATTCCGACAGCCAGCTTTTGGCTTTTGTATCCAGATTGGTTCCGGGTTCATCCAAAATGAGTAGTGAGGTATCCTGAAGAATGGCTGCGGTCAGTTTGGCCCGTTGCTTCATCCCCGATGAGAAGTTGCTAATCTTTCTGCCTTTAAACCGTTCCAGACCACTCATTTTCAGCACCTGGTCAGTACTAAGCCCCTCTTTCCACTTCTTTAGATTGCCGCAGAAGGAAAAAAACTCACCCAGTTTCAGGGCTTCGGGAAGGTCGATGTAGGGTGCGGAAAAACTCAGATGTACGAATACTTCCTCCTCGGGAATTTCATTGCTTCCGGAGTAAAAAGTGAGCTTTCCCCGGGAAGGGCTGAGGTTGCCGGAGATAATCTTGAGCAAGGTACTTTTGCCGGAGCCATTGGGACCAGCTATTCCGGTGACGGAGGGATTGGTTAGGGTTAAATTGACGGAATTCAGCACCACGGAGGCACCGTAATTGAGGCCTATTTTTTCCAGTGCAATCCGGTCGGGCATCAGAGTTGGTTAAAACCTTTCATCACGCCCCTGTCGGCTCCTTTGATGAAGGAGAGGATATAATCCCTTTCCGGGGAGACATCGATGGTGGTTTCGACAATTTTCAAAGCCTGTGAGGTATTGTACCCCTTTACAAAAATGGTGCGGTAAATGGCCTGGATGTGGTTGATCTGCTCTGTGGTAAACCCCCGTCGCTTCAGGCCGATGCTGTTGACCCCGGCGTAGGAGAGCGGTTCCCTTGCTGCCTTGACGTAGGGCGGAATATCTTTTCTCACCAGCGATCCGCCACCCAACATGGCGTGGGCACCGATTTTAACAAATTGGTGAATGGCAGACATCCCACCGAGCACTGCAAAGTCGTGAATGACGATATGGCCGGCCAGATTGACGTTGTTGGCCAAAATGCAGTTGTTGCCAATAACGCAGTCGTGCGCCACATGCACATAAGCCATGAGCAGGCAGTTGTCCCCAATTTTAGTTTGGAAATTCGCGGCGGTTCCGCGATTCAGGGTGCAGTACTCTCTGATGATGGTATTGTTGCCAATGGTGATGGTGGAGTACTCTCCCTTGAATTTGAGGTCCTGTGGAACTGCTCCGACTATGGCACCGGGAAAGACTTTGCAGCCCTCCCCCATTCTCGTGCCGTTCATGATGGTTGCGTGAGATTCAATGACACAGTTGTCACCGATTTCCACATCCCCTTCAATGACACAAAAAGGGCCGATTTTTACATTTTTCCCAATTTTGGCATTGGGGTCGATTATACTGAGCTTATTATTGGTCATCTTTATTTCGCTTGATAATTTGAGCCGTTAATTCTCCCTCGGATACGAGTCTGTCGCCGACGTAGGCAGAGCCAAACATATTGCAAATCCCCCGCCTTATTGGCGAGAGCAATTCCAACTTGAACACCAGTGTATCGCCCGGCACGACCTTGTACTTAAATTTGGCGTTGTCTATTTTCAGAAAATAAGTATCCCAGTCTTTGGGTTCGTCCACATTGGATAGCACGAGAATACCGCCGGTCTGAGCCATTGCTTCGATTTGCAACACTCCGGGCATGACGGGATTGCCGGGAAAATGTCCCTGAAAGTAGGCTTCGTTGATCGATACATTCTTTACGGCAACCACGCTTTTATCGGTGATTTCGATTACCTTGTCAATGAGGAGAAACGGGTAGCGATGCGGCAGCAATTCGTTGATCTGCACATTGTCGTAAACCGGCTCCTTATTGGGGTCGTAATGCGGGATGGCCCTGAGTTTTTGAAACTCCCTGTACTTGCGTTTTAGGATTTTTGTGAAACTGACATTAGCCGTATGTCCCGGTTTTTTGGCCACAATTTTCCCCTGTACATGTTTGCCGAGTAGAGAAATATCTCCGATAATATCCAGCAGTTTGTGCCGGGCCGGTTCATTGCTGTAGTGGAGTTTAACCGTATTTAGAATCCCCTCCTCTTCAATCGTGATTGATTCTTTGCCAAGCCTTTTGGCCAGCTTCTGCAATTTATCCTCACTCATCACCACATCGGCGATTACAATGGCATTGTCCAGGTCTCCACCTTTTATGAGCCCCTGATCAATGAGGGCTTCGAGTTCGTGAAGGAAGACAAAGGTTCGGCATGGCGCTATGGCTTCGGGGAAATCTTTGATGTCGTAGAGCGAGGCGTACTGCTGACCGAGTATCTTTGAATTGAAATCAATGAGTACGGTGGCTTCGAAGTGGTCGTTGGGGAGGGCGAGAATTTCGGTGCCCGTATTTTCGTCCCGGTAGGTGATGGGCTCGGTAATTTTAAACACTTCCCTTTCCGCATCCAGTTCTGTGGGGCCCGCTTTTTCTATCATCTCCACAAAGGGAGCGGCGCTGCCATCGAGAATGGGGATTTCCGGTCCATCCACCTCAATTACGGCATTGTCAATCTCCATGGCGTAGAGAGCTGCCAGTACGTGCTCCACGGTATGTACGACAGCATCCCCGGATTTGAGAGAAGTACCCCGCTGGGTTGAGAATACCTTTGACACATCGGCCAGTACCTCGCGGTTTTCGCATGGCAAATCAACTCTTCTGAATCTAATACCGTGATTGGAATCGGCCGGTTTTATGGTCATATTGACCACCTCTCCGGTATGCAGTCCAATGCCGGAAATAGAAGCCGGTTGATTTATAGATTTTTGTTTCATACAATACAAGCTTTCACGAGCACAAAGACTCTGTTGGAGGCAGCCCGTGAGGGTTGCAAAGCATCTTTTCACAACTGCATCTCCAAATTGGGCCCAAAATTAGCAGAAATATTTGAATTGGAGAAATATTAATGGTCTTCCACGCGAAGCTCTTTGAGTTCTTTTTCCAACGCATCCATTTTTTTCATCAGCTCAGGTAGTTTTTTAAAGCCGATATAAGATTTCAGAAAATCCTTGTAGGGAATGGCCGGTGAACCGAATAGATTTTGGCCTGATTCTTTGGGTGCGGAGTTCAGGCCGGATTGCGCTGCGATATTGGTCCTGTCGGGAATGCTAATATGGCCGGCTATTCCCACCTGGCCACCTATCATGCAATTTTTTCCGATTTTGCTACTGCCGGCTATGCCCACCTGAGCGGCAAGGACGGTATTTTCACCGATTACCACATTGTGGGCAACCTGAATGAGATTGTCCATTTTTACACCGCGTTCGATAACCGTGGACCCCATTGTAGCGCGGTCGATTACAGAGTTGGCGCCTATTTCCACATCGTCCCCTATCACGACATTTCCGATCTGGGGTATTTTTTGGTAATTGCCCTCTTTATCGGGGTTGAAACCAAAGCCATCAGCTCCTACCACCGTATTCGAGTGGATGATGCAATTTTTTCCCAATTCGCAACCCTTCATGATTTTTACTCCGGGTTTCAAAACCGTATTCTCACCAATTTTTGCATTGGCACCGACAAAAACCTGAGCAGATATTATGCAATTTTCTCCGATTTCAGCCCCTTCAGAAATCACGACACCTTCTCCAACAGCCGTGTTGTCACCAATTTTGGCCGATTCAGCCACATGGGCTTTATCAGAAACTTTGCGCTCCGCCTCTTCACTGTTACCATCAAAAGCCTGCAATAGTTGTCCGATGGCGCCGTAAACGTCGGGCACCCTGATCAGTGTCGCATTCACTGCGGCTGAGGGTTTAAAACTGTTGTTGACCAATACAGCGGAGGCATTGGTAGTATATATGTAGTGCTCGTAGCGGGGATTGGAGAGGAAGGTAATAGAGCCGGGCTCGCCCTCTTCAATTTTGGAGGGTTTGGTGAGTTGAACATCCGGATCCCCTTCGATTTTTCCACCCAAAAAACTGGCTAATTCTCTTACTGTAATTTGCATCGGCGTAAAATTAATCAATTCCTGTAAACTCGCTTCACCTCAATCTCCATAAGTTGGCTAACTTTGCACCTTCTTCAGAAAAAACATGTCCATGAGTGGAATTTCTATAAGGATGGAAGGAATTTTTTGGGAAGCCCCCGAGTTTATCGAGCGCTGGGTCTCCCAAAAACGAGATGAAGAGCCTTTTCCAAGTCTGATGCGAAATGATGATAAGGGACCGGACGAAACCACAGCCGTGGTCGATCTGGTACCATTGAGTGAAGTCAGCATCAATTCGAAACAGTTTCGCATCATATCAGTTACAGAACGCACGACACCCTTTGATCGCTTGCTGGCTCCCCCTGGCCGGGAAAAAAATCTCCCTGAACTGGCCCAAAGTATGGACATTTTCACACTGGAAGACCGGTCGGTCAAACAATGGAAACAAGTGGCCTCAACCAGGGCTGATGTCATTCAATCGAGGACGGAGTTAAAGGCTGCGATGAGGGATGAAAAGAGAGGGTTTTTGGTGCCCTGGTGGTTCAATTCCGAAGCATTTACCTCTCGTGGCTGGATAGAAAAAGAATTGCATGCCGCGGAATTCACTCCCCGGGCAGGAGCCGGATGCTGGGCATTTATCGACCGGGGCCAAACACCGGACAGTGCCTTACCTGTGCTGCGGGAATTACATCACCCGGCGACCGTGGTTCTCACCAATGCGGAACGGCGTCTTTTGAGGGATTTTGAAAAGGAAGAGCTGGAAATAATCGGAATTTTAATCGACAGACCCACTGAAGATAAATATCATTTATACATTTGCATTGAGGACAAAGCCGAGCGCGAAATAAAATACCTGGATTACCCCTGTACCGCAATCGGCAATTTAAACGAAGAGGTTTTCAGGTTGATTGACGAGTATTTTGAACAGGAGAAAAAACAGTGAATGTATTTAATTTTTGATGTCTCTGCAGCAGGAAGCCCAAAAAACTGGAACAGGCCGCCTACGGACCCTTTCAATTGGCCACGCATGGTACATCTCGCCTGGTTGCTATACGACAAAACCGGCCAACTCATAAATTCAGGAGACCGTATTGTCAAGCCCGACACCTATGAACCCACAGATGAAATTTTACAAAAAGCAGGTCTGAATCCGGAAACCGTACAAACCGACGGTGTGGAGCTCAGTGAAATAGTCGATGAATTCCTGAAGGACCTCTCTCAGGCCAAATACGCTTTTGCCCACAATCTGCAATTTGCTGAAAATGTGTTTAGATCGGAGTGTTATAGATTGCGAAAGAACGACAACGATTTTAAATACATCGAAAAATTTTGCATAATGAGGGAGTCCACCCACTTCTGCAAACTCCCGGGAAAGGGCGGTCGCTACAAATGGCCCACTTTACAAGAACTTCATATGGTGGTATTCAAAAAGAAGTTCGCCAACCCCAACAACGCCTGGTCGGATGTCATCGCGGCATCTACTTGCTTATTTGAATTGCTTAAAATTGATGCGATAGAGCTGTAGGTTCGAGCCGGGAAAAGTTTCCTCAAGGCCTGTTAGTACGAATTCCAATTCCAGTGTACATTACGTTCCGGCACGCAAGGAAAATCATGCAGTCCCGGGAAAGGCTAGTTGTGAATTGGTGAGTCTGATGATGGGTTGATGGCTGATGGTCGATGGCTGATGGCCCTTTGCGAGCGAAACCTTGATGTAGCCTGCAGTATATCATTATGCAGGCGGTGTTGGTTTTCCGGTTTTTTCTCTCCGTGATCTCTGTTCCCCTGTGGTGGACCTTGAGCCAGTTGCGAGTTGTGAGTTTTGAGTTGTTTTCCAGGCCGCGATCTCGGTGTGGCTTGCATAATATCAATTTAAGGGGATTGTTGATTTTTGAGGATATTCTCTCATTGCCACATAGCTGCTGCACCCCTTCAGGGTGCTGTTTTCAGGATGGCTTGGGCGATGGGTTTGGCACAAAGCTTTGTGCCAAACCCATCGTTTTGTTGCCTGACCCCGTTGGGGTCTGGTGTAGAGCGATATAGATTGCGTAGGATACCTAAAAACATTTCAACAGAAAATTCAGAACCCAACAGGGGATAAATAATTATAAAAATAATGCCTCTAATGAAAAAATAGAACCATATGTTGGCCCCAAGGCATTGCGTGTTCAGGATTGTAGGATTTGCATTGGATTGGTAGGTCAAATACGCACGGCCGTGCGCATCTACAGATATTTTCACTATTTTAAATTGAATCCTCCGCGGCCTCAGCGGAAAATCCTATCTACATTTGGCTCCTCTCAGACCACATGGATTACGGAAAAACAATGAAGCAATGAATACTGCCTCGGCGACCTCTGCGTGAACCAAAATCC
>SKLY01000044.1 GCA_007121335.1 Saprospiraceae bacterium
GCCATGTCATCCTCCACCTCAACCGAAGCAGAACAGGTCGAACTGTTGCCGTTGTCGTCCTCAACTGTCAATACCACCGGATTAGAACCAATATCATCACAGTCAAAAGTCGTTTTATCCAAACTCAAACTCACACTGTCGCAATTATCCGAAGAACCATCGTCCACATCTGAAGGGCTGATACTCACCATACCGTCAGAATCCAATTGCACCGTGATATCCTGGCATTCCGCAACAGGGGCCATGTCGTCTTCAACCTCAACCGAAGCAGAACAGGTCGAACTGTTGCCGTTGCCGTCCTCAACTGTCAATATCACCGGATTAGAACCAATATCATCGCAGTCAAAAGTCGTTTCATCCAAACTCAAACTCACACTGTCGCAGTTGTCCGAAGAACCGTCATCCACATCGGATGGGCTGATGCTAGCCATGCCGTCAGAATCCAATTCTACTGTGATATCCTGGCATTCGGCAACCGGCGGAACAGTATCCATCACAGAAACTGTGCTCAAACAATCATCTTGTTGAGGTCCTGTGATGTTGGAGACCTCTACATGAATTACAGTGTCCCCGACGGATTGGCAATCAAAAAACAGGGTGTCCTGGCCGGTGTGGGCAATATTCCAATTGCTGCAAGACGCATTTACTTCATAAAGGTCGACCATCAGCACCATTGCAGTATTCTCTGAGTTTAAAATCGCATCCAAATCGATGCAGGTAATTTCCAGGGTTACACCGGGACTCTGGAATTCATATGCGCCGATATCGACGATGGCGGAGTCGGCATTGGTAGAATTGAAAAACCGTGGATCTCCCCCCAGATCCAGCGAATCCGATGCCGGGACCAGGGTGTTGTCCCCGGCATCAATGGCTTCTGAGCATTCAGTCAGCATAAAGATACCCGAGGTGTCCGGTGCATTCGTGGCCTGGATTCCATCTTCGAAAAGTGGATTGACATCCAGGTTGTCGCCTTCATCCACTCCAAGATTATCATCCCAGTCCGGTCCACTACCACCAGAATTTTGGATGATGGAATACCAAAATGCAGCAGAACTGGTACTGTCGTTAAATACAGCAGCCGAAACTGTACTTGTATCGCCATCAGCTGCATTACTCCAAATTATGGAATTTTTTATCTCCGGGGAGGAATCGTCCTCATTGTAAAATGCACTACCGTCCTGAGAGGCATGATTGGCTGCAAAAGTGGAATTTATTACCTGGGGTGAAGAATTTTCGTTGTAAATCCCGGCTCCGTATTCAGCAAAATTACCACTGAACCCGGTATTTACTATCACAGGGGTGGCCTTGTTCGTATTGTAAATGGCACCTCCTTTTTCCTCGACCTCATTTCCTCTAAAAGCTGCCCTTCTGATTACCGGACTGGACCCGGCATTGTACATTCCCGCTCCCAGAACTGCTTCATTGGTGTAAAAGGTAGTATTGTAAAACTCCGGATTACCCCCCTCATTTAATATTCCTCCACCTGCATTATTGGTGTTGTTATTGGAAATGGTTCCACTTTTAAATAAAAAATTGGAGTTGAGCGCATACATTCCGCCTCCTGCAGTGGAAGCAAAATTGTTATCGATTTTTACCTGTGAAAAGTGAGTCTGGCTATTGATCAGATACACCGCACCACCAAATCCGGCCGCATTCCAGCGCAAACTGCAATTCGCCACTGTAGGAGAACCATTGTTTACATAGATTCCCCCTCCCCTGAAATTGGGATTAGGAACCGCTCCACCCCCATTCGCAAAACCATTTTGGATAAAAAAGCCATCCAGTATCGCAGTAGAATCAACACCGGTTCCATTTACAACGGTAAAGCTGTTGTCCGCGGCTACTCCGGGGTCTCCAATGTTTCCGTCCAGTATGGTTTCATTTTCTACCCAATCTCTGTCAGAAAGACTGCTGTCTCCACTCAGGAAACCTCCATACAATTCGACATCGCTGCACAATTGAAAAGATGCGTTTCTGTCGCCGGCGGTTACAATTTGACCGTCATCAGGCAGATAATTTCCCTCTGCCACCCAAATTTGGACCACAACTTCACAATTGCAGGCAACATCCAATGCATCCTGGAGACTTTCAAATGCATTATCCCAATCCAGACCATTATTCTGACCTGAAGCCTCATGATTCACATACAAAATAGAGTCGTTTACGAAAAAAGTGATTTCAATGGTATCGTTATTGGGGTTTTGATCGGTCATGCCATTTGGAGAAGAAGAAAAAACAGTCAGGGTATTTTGTCCGGGATTGGCTGTCAGTTCAGGCAGGTCAATGGAGATGGTTTGCAGGGGAGCCAAAGAACCGGTCCATAGGGTGCTGTCAAAAGGTTCGTTGTTTAGAGCGTAGTGGAAATAGGCATCTTCAATAATCTCCAATCCGAGGTTTTTAAATACAATTTCCGGGATGAAAGTCAAACCGCATATTTGAGATCTAGGATGAAGAAATTCCACCGGGGCAATATCGTAATCGTCCAATCCGGTCAAACTGCCACCGGTGACAACCAGAGTGAAGTTTTGCTGACCGCCAGTGAGAGAACCCTTGTGATCAACCGTGACCGTATAAACATCATTAGAATCCGGTTCTTCAATAAATACCATTTCGACATTGTCTCTGAAATTGTCTCCTGTTGTAGCTGCATCAGAGGGGTTGCCTGGGTCCAGAATGTAAGGGAAATAAAAAGAGCTGTCTGCATCAAAAATGCGCAAATCAAGGTCATTCACCAAAATTGTATCCGTTGGATTGAGGGAAGCAGGTGGAATTGGACCCGGCAGGTCAGTCCAAACGATGGTTGCCTTTAATGGTTCGTTCCCGGAGGATTCAAATTGAAGTGATAATTGCTCATTGGACTCTAAAGTGGTCTCGTAAATCAGTGCATTGTCAGCATCTGCATTACGAGAAATTACTTCGGCTGCCTTTTCGGTGTCCATCAAACCCCAGCCGAATTCATAATCCGGCCCCTGATTCCCGCTGATCATATCATCTGCTGTATGAATTATCAACCCCTTAATGGTTGCGGCCAGCATCCTCTCGCCGGGATGCAAATTGTCGTAATGCTCCATTAAGATACCGACAGAACCACTGACCATGGGACCGGACATGGAGGTTCCACCCATATTTGAATAAGTTGAGTCAGAAGAACCGGTCGCAGAAAAAACACTGCTTCCTTTGGCTACCACATCGGGTTTAATCCGGCCGTCATCCGTTGGTCCCCAACCACTGAAACCAGTCATATTACCTGATGCATTAACAGCGCCTACAGAGATGTTATTTTTGGAAACTGCCGTGTGAGAAATACTTGTATATCCATCGTCTCCCCCATCTAAGTCTCTTACAGTAGTGCTGAATACCCAATCCGAAGAGTCCGAGTCAAAATAATAGTGACCTGTACCCGGAGCTGGTCCCAGTCCCCTGTCGTTACCCGCAGATTTAACTATCAGGTAATAGGGTTGTGAGTGTGCAATCTGGTCCCATTCCTGGGCTTTGGAATCATAAAACCCAAATCTGTAATCCTCGGTTTCACTAATATCGGGGTCCCCAAACCAATGCCACGCTGTGCTATCAGACCAGGAACCAAACCCCCAACCGACAGCAATTCCGTATGAGTGTTGTGAAACCTGAAGTCCCTGGCCCGCCGCCTGAAGCATTTCGGAATTGTCATTGTTCCAATCGTAGCTATGCAGATCGGCCGCCCAGGACATTCCCCTGGCTGAAGAGTCAATACCGGCAGCTACCATAGTACCCGCAACATGGGTAGCGTGATTAGATATCTGGGTAGCTCCGTCTTTTTGCTCTGATCTACCCTCGAATTCAATGTGGGAGTTCCTTACGGCACCGCCATCCCATATTCCGAGTAGCTGACCCTCACCGCTCAAGTCCAATCCGGCAGAACCACCTGAATACAACTCACTGGTATTAATCAATTCTGCTCCACCGGCATTGTGGGTGATGAAGTACACAGGTCTTCCATTTTCAAATCGCATCAATTCGCTGAAGGTGCCGTCTTCCATTTTCAATCTTACCGGCAAATTGAGTTTCTCGGCAAGATCTAAGGCCTCTGCCTTTTCTCTTTCAAAATTCTTTTCAAGAGAGTCCGCAGAGACAGTCGGAGTAAATTGCTCAATCTGTGAATGTCCCTGTGATCCAAAAAAGATCACAAGAAACAATGAGAACAGTAGTGTGTGAGTAAGTTTAGTAATATACATTATTTGGTTGTTTTTGAAAATCAAGCGAGTTCCGGTGTGTGTTTTACGGTGGAGACAAAATACATTCCGATCTCTCCTTTGTTTTTAGCGTGGATTTTTCCTCGATACTCGCATTCGAATTCCCCATTGATTTTTTGATAGGTGCTTTCGGAAACATTCACCATGTCGGGTTTGCCGGAGGATTCCATTCTGGCAGCCGTATTGACCGTATCGCCCCAGATATCGTACTGGAATTTGTTTTTTCCCACGATACCGGCCACTACAGGACCGGTGTTAATTCCAACTCTAACTGCCATTGTGGGAAGCCCTTTATCCTTTCGGCCTTCAAAATACTGTATCATAGCTTCTTGCATTTCGAGAGCAGCGCGGACGACATCCACTGCATGGGTTTCATTGGGCGAGGGAAGGCCCCCGGCTGCCATATAGGCATCTCCAATGGTCTTGATTTTTTCCACTCCGTGCCTGTTGACAATGTCGTCAAAAATACTGAAGCATTCGTGGATTACTTCCACCACCTCCCCGGGCTCCATTTTCTCGGAGAACTTTGTAAAACCCACAAAGTCAGTGAAAAGTACGGAAACCTCATCAAAATACCGGCTTTCCGCGTATCCGTGTGCTTTTAATTCATCTGCCGTTTCTTTGGGTAAAATATTGAGCAATAAGCCATCACTGCGTTCCTTTTCCTTTCCTATTCGCCTCCGCTGGACGAGAAAAACACCGGCCAGTAGCGACATTAAAACAAGACCCCCGATGAAGGCATTCAACTGCAGATTTTTCCGTCTGATCTGTTCGCGATTTACAGCTCTGATTTTGTCTTGCTCAGCCTCGGCCAGGGCTTCTCTTTTTTCCATTTCATAGTTAAAGTGCTGGCGCATTACCTCCCTTTGATTCTCTCTGTTGAGAATACTGTCACGCATGGCGATATACAACTCGTACATTTCGAGAGCTTCGGCACTTCTACCCGCCTCACGGTAAACAGTGTACAGCGACTCCGCTGCATTTCTAATATCCCGAATCACACCTGTAGCCTCAGCCAGTCTCAATCCCTCGCGCCCACTTTCTATTGCAAGCCCATGCTGTTGTGTCTTAGAATAAACCCTGGAAAGGTTGGTCAGTGATGTAGAAATTTCCTTTTGGTCACCGATTTCTTCGGCATACCCTTTTCCCCTTTCAATATGCAGAAGGGCATTTTCATAATCACCTTTCAATTTATAGATCAGACCGATGTTATTCAATGTCAGGGCCATTGCGTGCTTGTCTCCCTCCTCTTCCTCCAGTCTGAGCGCTTCAAATTGCTTTTCATGAGCTTGATCCCATTTTCCCATATTATCATAAATCAATGCAAGGTTGGTCAACATGGTGGCCATTCCCCTTTTGTGCTCAAGGTCCTCTAAAATTTCAAGGCATCTCGAGAAAAACTCCATGGCCTGCGGATCGTCGCCCTGATCGAAGTAAATTACGCCAATATTGTTTAATGTGCTGGCCATTCCAAGTTCATCACCCAGACTCTCCTGGATTCGAAGTGTCCGGGTAAAATAATCTATTGCCTGGTCATACTGAGCCTGAACTACATACACATTTCCAATGTTGTTGAGCACCCGGGTCAATCCATGCTCATATTCCAATTCTTCAAAGATCTCTAAAGCCTCGTAATACTTGACCATGGCTTCCGTATAGTCACCCAGGTTAAAGTTTGCAATACCAATCAACATAAGCGCTCTTGCTTTTTGAAGTTTCAAGCCTTTTTCATCAGCAAATTGAAACTTCATCTCTGCAAGCCGTGATGCACTGTCCGGATCTACACTCAACAAACCATCTCTGGCCATATCGTGCAGTGCATTCAATCGCACTGAATCGGTCATTTCAGTGTTTTGCCATACATTCCAGAGTGAATCGGTATCCACTTGTGCATTTAAATCCGTCCAAAAGAAGGAAATTGCAAAAACCGCAACAACCAGGGGCTGAAAAGTTATTTTGTAGAGCTGCATGACACCATCTTTATTTAAAGCTTGTTATTAATCATTCAATCCTAATTAAATTGATAACCTGGTTCCAATCGCTGGTCTCCAAAAGGAGATAGAGCGCACCACTGGCTTCTTTATCCAATTTTAGATCGTAGCGATTCAATCCCTCAACTGCATGAAACCGCGTATCGTAAATTACTGCACCTGCTGCATCAAAAACCCGGATGTTAACCGGTTGATTCTCTGGCATTTCAAAATTAACAACTGCCAAATCTCTGAATGGATTTGGAGAGACATCAATAATGCCGGGCACGGAGACACCTTCTGATGATCTCCAACCAGAAACTATGGGAATTTTTGGATGGTCAGGCCCGGTGGCGAATATCATCAAACTTTGCGGGGAGGTGATCAGGCCAAAATGGTCTTTTACAGAAATTGATGGGTTTGACTTGCTGAATCTGAGACTGAAGAGCTGCTTATCATTTGATAGATCAACCGATTCGGCGTTGTACCAAATAGCCCTGATCACTCCATTTTCCTGATCAAAATGGAAGAGTTCATCGCGCATATCCGGCATCTTACTCCCCTTGATTTCCACTCCTTCAAAGTTCAATGAGCCTGGATCGAAGCTAAACTCCATTTGATACCCTCTAATGGATTTTTCAACAGACCCGGAAACCACTACTTCAACTTGCCCTTCATTTTCATGATTTTTAGCATCCAGTGTAAGTTCCAAAGGATTGGCCGCAGCGAGCCTGATTCCGCTAAACGCTGTACCGCTCACGTCTCCTCTTTTTATGGCTACAAAATCCTGGTCTGCCTTGTTTCCACTAACTGCTTGTAAGGCTAAATTTTCCGGCCAATTGTTGATAAAAGGGTTCTGTGGATTACTGAATTGGTAATCAGCGGGTATGAAAACCATGGGCGAAATGTTGGGTTCTGCATTGTTTATTCCCAGGATTATGGATTGCATTATCACCAGGTCAATGGTACTGTTACTGCCGGAACCATTGACATCTGCAGCGATTATCCGGTACGGACTGTCAAAGGTTTCAATTTGCAATATATGGCGCTGGGTCATGACCAGATCGACCACCGAAATACCGGTCGGCCAACTGATGTCTTTTTCAGGACTAATGATCAAATTTATAGAGCCGGGTACCTCAAATTGGTAATCTCCATCCACATCGGTAAAATGACTCTCTGACAAACCACCGCTTAGCGCCAGTTCTACATCGCTTATACCCACATTGTTCCAGGAGCTTACATTACCCGAAATGCTGTACAGGGAAGTATCGACAAGCTGAACAGAAATAAGAGTGGTACAAGAAGCACTGTTGCCATTAACATCCAATGCGGTAAACATTACCGATGTCTCTCCCGATGGATAAAAGCCACTAGCATCCGCACCACCTGAATTCCAGTTGTTGGAAATTTGGTCGATGCCGCAGTTGTCATCAGCAGTTGCAAGGCTCAGGTCAACATGTGCAGTAGAAGAACCCAGGGGTATTTGAACCGCTTTATCATCAGGGCACACAATGGTGGGGTCTTCCTGGTCTTGAACTTCGACAATTTGTTCGCAAGATACTTCATTCCCACTTCCGGTGGATGCTGTATGGGTTACTGTGTGGGTGCCGGGGAGCAGTACTGAAGGAACATCGCTTTCCACTGTAGCAGATTGACATACGGTAGAGACCTCAGCCTCTCCCACAACCGGATTAACGACTTCACAAATTCCAGGCTCTGTGATGAAAACCAGATTTTCGGGACAAACTATACTCATCGGATAGTTGTCAATCACTTCAATTTCCTGTACACAGGTCAATTCTGTTCCATTGGGGAGAGAAGCTGTGTGTGTTACCACGGTAATACCAGCCTCAAATACACCAGGTGCATCGCTTCCTATTGAAATATCTCCACAGAGTGGCATTAGAACCGGAATTCCCAAATCGAGCTCTTCTAGCTCGCAATTTCCGCCGGTGAGCACTTTGGTTATATCATCAGGACAATTTATTTCAACTGCGTCCATCCAGGTAATGGTAACCTCCTGCTCACAATCAGCCTCCAAATCATTGTCTGAAGTAGCGGTGTAAGTTACAATGGTGGTGCCCACAGGGAAAATTTCCGGGGCATCGCTTTCTATATCGACCTCACCACACAGTGAAGAAGCAGTAGCATCTCCAGTTTCGACGCCAGAAGCCAAACACTGCCCGGAATCAACCTGAACTGTCAGGTCATCGGGACAGTCAATTAAAGGTGAATTTGCATCCAGGACTTCAACGATTTGTTCGCATTGGGCAGTCTGACCATTGTCTGCCTCAGCAGTGTGCACAATGGTATTAAGTCCAATCTCCAGTGAAGTTGGAATATCCACACTGACTAGCACATTGCCACAAGTCGAAGATGCCAAAGCCTCACCGGGTAAAATTCCTGTAGCCAAACACGCATCGGGGTCGGTGTCCACAATCACATCATCCGGACAGACCAATTCGGGCACTTCCACATCCAGAACTTCAACTGAGGAAACACAACTATCCGCCGGTTGTCCGTTTTGGCTTAGTACGAAACTAACCTCAGTAGTTCCGAGGGGGTAAACTCCGCTTGCATCCTCAGCTCCACTGTTAAAATCATTGACGATTACTACCCCATCACATCCTTGCGTAAAGCTTGCTTCAAATTTTACAAACTTGTCACAATCTCCCTCCTGCGCATTTACAGAAACGGGCGCAGGACATTGGATGGAGGCGTCCTGACCAAAGTTTTCTACCTTTAGGATAAAGCTACAATTGGTACTGTTTCCAGCTTCATCGATTGCCACTGTAAAAACGGTAATCTCATCCAGGATTACAGTCAAACCCTGCGAAGGAATTTGACTGATAGAGATGTTTGGTATCGCGCTGCAATTGTCATCAACTGCCACCTGCGATCTCAGGTCCGGCATGGTTACACTGCAATGCTGATCTGCATCAATCACCACCGTGTCGGGACATGCAATGGTAGGAGGAGTCAGGTCCACCACGGTCAACAATTGCTGGTGGTTTATTTCATTTCCGCAATGGTCTGCTGCCGCCCAACTTCGACTAAGTGTATATGAACCGGCAATCGTATCACCCAATACCTCTTCATCAAACTCAATAATGACTTCGCTACACAGGTCTTCCGCCTCTAATGTGACAGCAGCTGGAATCTGATCGCATTCGACCGTAGTATCCTGTGGCAGAGGATGAGTTAACCAAACAGGGGGAATATCATCTACGAAAACTATGGTTTGGCTGTGACTTAAATCTCCAAACACCCAGGTGAATACAAGACTCTCAATGCCCATGCATCCCATTGTGGTATCGGTTGTTGGATAAACGGAAAGGGTATCGCAAAAATCGGATACCGTGAGCGATACAATCTCTGCCTCCAACTCACAACTGAGGGTATCATCCATTGGCAGCGGATCCTGCCATGAAAATTCACTTTCATTTATCGCGCTGACCGTAACTGAGCACTGCGCTGACCAACCTGTGGTGTCACTGACATATAACACAGCGTTTACACTGCCACCTGCTGTGATCATAGAGTCCTGCGGGATATTTTGATCAATGGTAAATGCATCCCCGGTCAGGCAATTGTCGGATACTGTCGCTATCGAGGTCAAATCCCCAATTTCCGCCAGACACTCGGGCCCCACTTCTCTTACTATGTTTTCCGTTTGGCAATTCAATACCGGATCAAATGGGTCCACCACTACAATGTTAATTTGACAACTGTCTTCCCATTGTCCGTTATCGGATGTGACGAGATTAACACTAAATTCATCACCAGGACTCAAGTTGCTACCTACCGCGGGACTCTGTGAAACTGCAAAATCCCCGGGAGCCAAACAATTGTCACTCACAAATGCATAGCCGGTATAGTCTCTCAGGCTTGCATTGCAATCGATATCCACCTGAACAGTCTCAGAATCAATCAGACAAGTGAGTTGAGGTTCCAGGGTATCGACTGCCATGACTGGAATCTCACAGCTTCCACTCCAGCCGTTTTCATTGCTAACCAAAAGGGTAACTGTCAGTTCATCTCCTGCTGAAATGACAAAATCTGCAGCTATATCCTGGACCGTGGTAAAAGAAGTAACACAATTGTC
Organism: Saprospiraceae bacterium; assembly: GCA_007121335.1. GTDB lineage: Bacteria > Bacteroidota > Bacteroidia > Chitinophagales > Saprospiraceae > PWJY01. Next base: position 10,311 of record SKLY01000044.1, read on the forward strand.
CTCAGGACTAGCCAGTGATGTCAGGTCACCCACCTCAGCCTGGCAATTTCCATCTACATGCCTCACAATCTGATCTTCATCGCATTGGAGGGTTGGAGACATTGTATCTACTGCAACAATGGAAAAGGAGCAAGTCGCACTGTTGTCGCTTTGATCTAAAACCGTAATGGTGACTTCAGCAGTGTCATCCGCTGTCAAAGAGTATCCCGCCGCCGGCATTTGGACTGTTTCCAAAATACCACAATTGTCACTGGCATCAGCCTCTCCGGTAAAATCATCGAGCAAAGCGGTACAATTTTCATCCACATAGACCACTCCATCCTGCGGACAACTCACGGTTGGTGGTATCGTATCTTTTACCGTCAACTCAAAAGAACAGGAAGCCGTATTACCCGCCGGGTCTTCAGCGGAAACAAGCTGCGTATAGACTCCGGGACTCAAAACCTGGCCCCATAATGGCATCTGAGAAAACTCAAGTGGGCAGGGGCTATCGTTTGAAGTGGCTGATCCATAATTAAGATTGACGATGGCACATCCATTCTCTACGTAAATCGTGTCGGGAGAAGGGCAATCAAGGCTAAAAGGCGGGCATCCCTCTACTGTAACCTCAGCAGAGCAGGTTGCAGCATTGCCGCTGGGGTCCTGAATGGTGAGTTCAACCGTGTTTTCACCTAAATCCTGCAAGAAAAAGGTGTCTTTATCAACTGCCGAGGAGTCTATACCACAAGCATCAAATGAGGCACTGCCGACCAGCGTTTCCGGGTCTAAAACCACGAATGCATCGCCGGGTTCAATTTCAATGGTTACATCTTCGCATTGTACGAAGGGAGCGATGGTATCCAATACTTCAACATTTGAGTTGCACTGTCCTGCAACACCAACACCGTCAAAGAATGAAAGTGTTATCACAGGGAACTCTCCTATATCCATACAGCTGAAATCCGACTTGTCGAGTTGAGAATTAATAATACTACAACTCAATATTGAATTGTCATCCACCTCTTCAGGCTCAATTGATGCATTACCCAATGAATCCAGATATACTGTGAGGTTTTTGCACTGCGCCATCGTGACAATCTCATCTACTATGGTAACTTCACTTGAGCAAGAATCCTTTTTTCCGGTGATATCAACTGCAAAAAACTGAACCGTATTGAGGCCAACTTCAGGGCAGCCAAAAGAATTCACATCAATCCAAACAGAGTCTATGGCACAATTTGAGCCGGTCACCTCTCCTATGTCACCAGGCTCTATCATCGCCATGTCGGTATCATCCAGTATGATACTGGTATCCCGGCAATCCAACTCTGGAGTAAATGGATTTATGACCTCGACCTCTGCTGAGCAAATGGTAGTGTTGTTGTTGATATCGGTAACCACAAATTCAAAGATGTTGGTACCCACATCACTACAGCTAAATTCGCCGTTATTCACATAAAGGGTGTCAATGGCGCAGTTGCCGGAGGCCAAATAATTGAAATCTCCCACCTCCAATGTAACCATACCATTCGCATCCAAATCTATGGTAGTATCATCACAACTCACTGTGGGAGCAATAGTATCAGAAACTGTGAGTTCGAACTGACAACTGTCCATTCTGAGACTTGCACTATCCGTACCGACCACAGAAACGATGTAAGTTCCGGTAGTTGTGCAATCAAAACTAAGAGAATCCAAACCAGACCAGCTAATTCCCGGGGTTCCACAACTCTCTGCATCCGTGACCAACTGGTCATCAGTCAATTCTTTTTCACCATTTTCATCCAGGAAAACCAAAATATCGTCGCAATTTAAATCGAGAAACTCAGCCATTCCCTGGAATTCGTAGGCACCCATATCCACTACTGATGAGTCTTTGTCTGTGGAATTGAACAAGCGTGGATCGCCGCTTATATCTTCAGAAACCAGATTTTGTACAGCAGCATTGAGGCCGCGGTCCAGGGCGGGAGAGCAAGAAGTGAGATTCAAATCTCCGGAGATCGAGGGAAAGGCACTGAAATCAACATCCCCAACGAAAAGCGGATCAACATCTAAATTGCCACCCCCATCTGAGGCGGCTGGGAGGTTCCAATGTGGACCACTGCCTCCTGAGCCGGAAATAAGGCTGTGAGAGATTGAAAGTCCGGTACCCAGATCAGAAACAGAGGCCGAAAGACTTTCGGAATCAGAATCTGCTGAATTGTTCCAAATTATGGAGTTGAAAATGGACAAAATGCCTTGCTGGGAGTAAATTGCACCTCCCTCATCATCTGATTTGTTGCCGGAGAAAGTGGCATTAATTAGCGAAACCTCCGATTGTCCATCGAGGAACAATCCACCACCCAGGAATTCGGAGTAGTTTGCAGTTACTACCATATTGACAAGGTCCACCTCGGATTCAAAAATTGAAATTCCGGCACCACTGTGCACAGATGTATTGTCTTCAACATAAAGATTGCGGCCAACCACTAAACTGTTTTCGATGTAAAGACCTCCGCCTGAATTGTGCGGGCCAATCACCATTCCCTGATCTCCATCGGCATTCCCCTTCGCAATAAAGAGTCCGTCAAGAAGCACCTCAGATTGAGCATCTTCAATCACAACCACTGTATGGCTGTTCCCATCGAGAGTGCCCGATCCATTGATGTCCCCACTCAAAACAGTGCGATTGAGGTACCAGTTTCTCTCCTCTACCGATCCCTCATCTCCCTGAAATCCACCGTAAATGGAAATCCCCGAAGGAATCACAAAAGAGGAATCCCGGTCCATTGTATCAGTTGTGGGATAATAAGTTCCTTCAGCTATCCATATTTGAGTGACCTCCGGGCACATTAGATCAAGGGCATCCTGAAGGTTTGTAAAGGCGTTGAGCCAGTCGGAACCATTAGTGACACCCTGTGCCTGATGGTCCACGTAGATTATCTCACCCTCCGGGCAACAGTTTTCTTCCGGTGATCCCTGGAATTCGTATGCACCCATGTCGATTTTACTGTTGGCGGGCCTGATGTTGCCCAAAAGATCAACATCCGGGGCGAATTCAGAGGTACCAGCATTGATTGCAGGTGAACAGCCCGTGAGACTAAAGTCAAAGGCATCGGGATCAGAGAAAACAGGATTGGCATTGAGATTTCCTGTGCCCGGATAAACTCCAGCGGGAAATTGAATAATAGAAAAATCAGCAGTAAGAGCAGATCCCTGGTTAAATATGGATGCCTGATTGTCCCAAATAATAGAATTCCTGAAGTGTGAAAGCGAATTGTCATTGTAAACAGCGCTTCCTTCCACATCTGCCATATTCTGAGTAACGGTGGTATTCATAAAAATACGGTCACGCTGATTCTCGAGGTAAATACCTCCTCCATTTGTACCTGCGCTGTTTCCTGCAATGAGTAAATTAGACCAGATGACAGTATCCTGTCCTTCAAAACTAATATCTGCCAAACCGCCACCATCCTCCAGTGCCGTATTGTTCAAAATTTCAATCTGATTAAGCGATGGCGATGCCGATCCGGTAATTAACATTCCGGCTCCAGTCTCCGCGGTATTTTCCTCTATCCTAAGATTCTTTAAAGTGGGGTCAGAGCCGATAATGTAAACACCTGCTCCGGCCCTGAGTGGACTAAGCGGTGATCCATTCATGCCATCTGCGTTTCCGTCTCTGATTGTCACTCCATCCAACACTGCGGAAGAATCAGCGTCGAAAACAGCGACCACGGAGTATGAATTCCCTTCTGAGTCACCGGATCGATTTATATCACCGCTTATGGTCGTATGAAACTCCCTCCAATCTCGATCTGTGAGATCAGGGGAACCCTCACCCGGAAATCCACCAAGGATATTCAAGCTGTTGCGCAGGAATACAGCACCCTCCCTGTCTGTGGGATCATCGGTGGGATAATAGGTGCCCTCCGCAATGAAAATAAAAAAGGTGCTGTCACAATCTAATGCCAGGAAAAGCGCATCAAATAATTCATTAAATGCAGTCTCCCAACTTTGACCGGTACCCACACTATCGGTGCGATTGACATCTACAAAAATGGTATTGGTTGCATCAAATTGACAGGACTGTCTTTCGTAGGCTCCAATATCCACACCGAATAGACTGGTTCTCGCATTGCCAATAATATCTGTTTCAATATCCTCGGGTACATCGTCGTCATTGCCGGAGTCGATAGCGCTGGAATTGCCTGCCAAACGAAAATTTCCTCCTTCACTGGGTTCCGATGATGGATTCAACTCATTGACAAACTGCGGGTCAAAGTCAAAATTGTCACCCGAATCATTACCGGCTTCAGGATTCCAGTCATCGCTTCCATTGGCCCCTTCTACCACTGAGTTGTTAAAAGTGGGGTTTGAGTTTTCATTAGAGACATTAGAGTTGAGCGTATCCTGGCCATCTCCGGATTGATTGTTGTACACTATGGTATTGCTGACCTCTACGTTTGAACTATCAGTGTTGTACATGCCGCCACCATTATCATCAGCGTAGTTTCCGGAAAGGGTCAGATTAATAAGTCTGGGGCTACCTTCTTCATTGAAGAACCCACCACCTTCACCATCGAGAAAGCTCTGCATGGAACGAGCCGCTGTTTGGTTGGTTTGAAAATTATTTTGATTAAGCGCGACATTTCCAGTGACCTGGCAGTTGATCATTTTTGGAGAGCTTTTTTCATTGTACATACCGCCTCCTTTATTGGCCTTTCCTCCGGTAATTTTGGTGTTTTTATACATGCAGTTACTCTTCTTGTTGTATATATTCCCGCCCTTTTCACTCTCATTTTTTGAGAAGTTACAATCCTCAAAGTCAATTTTCGAGCTGTCTGTCGCCATACCACCGCCTTTCTGCAAGGCAGAGTTGTCTCTGACATTGACATTCTTCATTTTGGAACTGTCCTGCGCATACTTGATTTTTATTCCGCCACCCACTTGTTCTGCGGTATTGTTATCAACATTGACACCATCGTACTGTTTTTTCGTATTTTCATGATAAACACCACCGCCTTTTTCAACGGCTTCATTGTCCTTAATATCGGTGTCCTTAACAGTGATATCACAACCTTTGGTCGCTATACCCCCACCCTTTTTACCCTTATTTTTCTCGATTATTGAGTTTTTGATGTCGGTTTTGCTGCTGTCGCCCTTAATTCCACCACCGTCATCACCTGCTTCATTTTGATTTATTTTGCTATCCTTGATATCAATTTTGGACTTCCTGTTTTTCATTCCACCACCTTTCTGTGCGGCCACATTTTTCTTCAATTCAGTGCGGTCGAGTTCAGCCTCACATCCATCCGTCTTTATTCCACCACCATTTTTTGCTTCATTCTCTTCGAACATAGAATTTTTAATGTACGTCTTACTACTGTCGCCTCTAAATCCGCCACCATCTTCCATGGCCATATTCTTTAAGAATTCGGAACTGTCGATGTTCATCTCAGATTTTTTGGAGTAGATACCACCCCCACTCTCAGATTCATTCTCCTCGATTTTCGAATGTTTCTTTTCGACTTCAGCTTCCTTTTTGTAGTAAGCTCCACCCTTCTGTTGGGCTTTATTCTCTTTTGCTTTTGTGTGTAAAAACTTAGATTTGGTCTTATCTCCATAAACTGCACCTCCCTTCGCGGCCTCATTTTTTTCAAAATTGACTTGCTCGTAGTAATCTTTTGACTCCAATGCACAGTGCGCTCCTCCTCTGTATGCTGCAATATTCATTTCAAAATCAGTAAAACTGACTTGCAATCCACCCTCACTGGTATAAATGGCCCCTCCGCAATGAGCGGTGTTTTCATAAAAATAGCTGTTAGTCAGCACCAGGCTATCCTGCTCGTGGAAAATAGCTCCTCCAAAACTGTCGGCAGCATTGAGCAAAAACTCTGAATTGTCGATGGAAAAAATTAATGTGGAAGAGCTGAAAATACTGCCACCATCTTCTGTTGAACTGTTTTCCTGGAAATCACTATTTTCAATAGACAGGAGCTCTGCATTACTCGCGAAAATAGCACCACCTGCGAAGAAGGCTTCATTTTCCAAAAAAGATAGGTGATTAAATGTACCCTGTCCCGAATCCTGTATACAAACAGCGCCTCCGGTTGCAGCCTCATTTCCCAGAAAATCGGTCGAATCAATGGTCAATATTGATCCTAAACCTGCGATATAAATAGCACCACCGCAATTTTCTGGAGATGAATTGTTTGAAAAGGTGGAGTTTAAAATATTGACATTCAAAATTGAAAATGGCCCCAGAGAACTGATAGCTCCACCTGAACCGAAAAAAGAAGAGTTCTCTGTAAAACTGCTACCCGATATGTTAATATCTGAATTGTCCCCTGCAATTGCACCTCCGGTACCAGCTTCATTATCGATAAATGTCGAATTTTCAATGGTGATTTGAGAGCTGAAATCGGTCAGTATTCCACCCCCAAACTCAGTGGCAAATTGCTGTAAAAACTCAGTATCTTTTATAAAAACATCCGAACCTTCTGAGTAAATTCCGCCACCATAAAATGAGAAATTTAGATCAAAGATACATTCTTCAAAATGTGGATCGGAGACATAGGCATATACTCCACCGCCGAACCCTCCCTCATTGGTGCTGTTGTCAAAAAAGGTGGTATTAATAAAAACAGGAGCTGCATCCTCCATATAAACCCCTCCTCCTTCAAAGGCCAAATTATTTTGAATGGTACAATTTCTTATCACCGGCTCACCGGAATTAATATAAATACCGCCACCAAGAGGCGAGAAAAAGCTATTATTTGTTCCACCCTGTATAGTAAAACCGTCCAAAACTGTGGTTGAATCTACATTGTTGGCATAAACAACTGTATAGGAATTTGGTCCCATTCCATTATCTCCATCCAAAATGGTAGGATTGTTTTGCCAGTCCCTTTGATCGGCACTGGTTTCTGTCCCATCAAAACCACCCAACATCACCACACCACTAACCAATTCAAAAGAGACCTCCGGGTCAGAATCACCGGTAGGGCTGTATGAGCCCTGTGCAACCCAGATGGTATCACCCTCCTGAGCCACTGCCAATGCATCCTGCAGGTCGTCAAATGCACAATCCCAGTTTAAACCACTCCCGGGGATCTGGTTTTGTATATTCACATAAATCGTACCGGGATTCCCCCCTGTAGCAGCAGTATCCTGAAATTCATATGCACCCAGATCAACTGTGGCAACACCCTGCCCAAAAGCATCAAAAAACCTGGGGTTCCCATCTAAATCGAGGGTATCTGTAGTACCCAGCGCACTGTTGTCTCCGGCATCTATAGCGGGCGAGCATGCCTGTAACCTCAAATCCCCTGCTGTACCCAGACCAACCGGTGGTTGATCAACGAAAAGCGGGTCTAAATCCAGATTTCCTGTACCAGGAAAACCACCCTGAACGATGGAATATGTTACTGTCAAATCGCTTCCGCTATTAAAAATCCCATTGCTATTGCCCCAGATGATGTTGTTAGTTAGGGTGTCTGTACTATTCTGCGAGAAAATCCCGGCACCATTAGTAGTAACCGAATTACCTGCCAGGGTGTTATTGGTAATTGTACTTACACCATCTCGAGTGTAAATTCCACCTCCACTAAAGGCTGCCTGGTTCCCCAATAGGAGGTTATTGGTCATCGTGTTAGTACATTCGCGGGAATATACCCCACTTCCAAATTGGGCAGTATTTGCTGATACTGTATTAAACAATAAATTATTGGTACCTTCCAGGGTAAAAATACCGCCACCTTGAGTCTCTGCCGAATTTTCGGAAACTGTGTTACCGGATAGCATGCTTTCACCACCAAATAAAAATATTCCACCACCTCTTTCAGATGAATTTCCCAAAATACTATTGTTAGAAATATAAGTAACCGCGGAAATAGATTGAATTCCACCCCCATCAAAGATTGCCACATTGTCGGAGACCGTATTGTTGATGAGTGTATTTGTGCCAAAACGAATAGAAATACCACCACCACTACTTGCCATATTGTCAGAGACCGTATTGTTGATGAGTGTATTTGTGCCCCATTCCAGAATAATCCCGCTACCTCTATTGCGACCAATAGAGTTTCCATTTACGGTAATGGTGCCAGACCCATCTGCATTACCTCCTGTGATAGTAAAACCATCAAGATGGGTAGTAGGAACAGTGTCAGCAAAACTGACCAGCACAACATGGTGAACATTATCAGACTCATCCCCCAGAGTGCCGATATCACCACTCAATATAGTTTCATTGGCTTCAATATCCCTTTCACTGAGAAGATTCTCTGTCCCGGCAAAACCACCATAAACACTCACTCCATCTCTAAGCAGGAATGTGAAGTCCCTGTCAGTTGCACAGCCAGAACATCCCGCAGGCCAGACAGAAGGTTTATAAGTCCCGGCAGCCACCCAAATGGTATCCCCCTCTTCAGCTGCTGCAAGTGCATCCTGAAGATCAGTGAAAGCACATTCCCAACTCACGCCGGATCCAGCCGATGGATTGGAGCCATCCACATATATCACATTGGGATTGCCGGTTGGTGGCACAACAGTCTGAAACTCATATGCTCCCATATCTACAATGGGTGAACCTGACTCAGTAGCATCAAAAAGTCTGGGATTGCCCGCAAGATCAAATGTATCGGAGGGATTTAAGACACTGTTGTTCCCCGCATCTATTGCAGGGGAACATTGCTGAAGGGAAAAATCACCATTGTCGGGATCAGTGAAAAGCGGATTGCTTGAAATAACTCCTGTGCCGCTGTAGGTTCCCTCCAAAATAGAATAGGTTGCATTGATGTTTCCAGCTACCCCGGTTTGCTGGTTGCTGTTCCAGAAGATGGAATTTGATACTGTAGCTGTACTTCCAACAACCAATATTCCTCCACCTGTGGGCGCATCATTATTGGCAATGGTACTGTTTACAATATTTAAGGTCGCGCTTACTGCCATCATAATTGCGCCACCCTCTGTTCCTGCATAATTGTCGTAAAACAAACAATTCCTCATTTCACCGGAAGAAGAGTTGTAAAATACCCCTCCGCCCCTGACAACAGCATCGTTGTTTCTAAAAATACAATGATCCAAATTCACCACTGAAGAGGTATTGACAAGAAGGCCAGCCCCAATATCAGATGAGTTGTTTTCAAAAACGGAGTTCCGGATGTTGGCTGTAGCGGACAAAACCTTTATACCCGCTCCTCTGTCTTCTGCGAAATTGTTTGCAATGCGACAATTGGCAATTTCGACCGAGGCACCACTGAAAATTCTCATGCCCGCTCCCTGTACATTGGTGCCACCGCCATTGGCATGGCCTCCGGTAATGGTAAATCCATCCAGCAGGGCGTCGGTAACCCCGTTTCCTGCTCTAACCACATGGAAAGAATTATCGCTGGAATCACCCTGAACACCGATGTCGCCGCTCAGTATGGTTGCATTGTTTTCCCAGTCTCTTTGATCAAGCTGGGTCTCGGTACCTGTGAATCCGCCGTAGATACTCACTCCATTTTTCAATAGAAAGGAAATGTTGCGATCAGAGCCCGGGGTGGGAAGGTAAGTACCCGCCGCCACCCAGATGCTGTCTCCGGCTTCTGCAACAGCCAGAGCAAGCTGAAGATCACTAAATGCGCAGTCCCAGGATCGCCCCTTTCCAGGGGTGGGATTGTCGGCATTTACATATAAAGTATTGGGTCGATCAACCGGCACTGTACTTTGAA
>SKLY01000115.1 GCA_007121335.1 Saprospiraceae bacterium
GAGATCACAGAGAGTCTAAATAATCCTAAAAAACCAACAACCCCCACGAATGATATCCTGCAGGCTACAAGGAGGTAGCGCCTGGAAAACAACTCACAAACTCACAGACTCACCAATTCAAAACTGAAGAAACCAATCACTCCTTAACCAACTGATCAATCAGACCTGAGAAGATAAAAAAGTGGAAGGGTAGTACCATAAACCAATAGAATCGGCCCAGTAGTCCAAGTGGTCGAAAGGTTGCTGTTTGGATGAGTTGCCATTTATGGTCTTTTTTCTGAATGCGAAACTCCAGCCAGGCCTCACCCGGCAGTTTCATTTCAGCAAATAGCAACAGACGTTTTTCCTCCTTGTTTGCAATGATTACGCGCCAAAAGTCCAGCGAATCTCCGGGGTGAATTTCTCTGGGATGGGTTCGTCCTCTTCTCAAGCCTATGCCGCCAGCCATTTTATCGAGGTATCCGCGTACCTTCCACAGGAAATTTCCGTAATACCAGCCATTATCTCCACCGATGGACCAGATTTTTTCCATTACGGCCGGTATTTTGTCCTCCTCAACCGGTCTGGTTTTCACGTCCTTAAACACTCCGTATTCCGGTGGTTCTGCAACTTCGCTTATGTTGAGTTTGGTGTCGGAGGAAGAAAAAGCATCTTTCCACGAACTCAATACCAGATCCTGACCTATTTTTTGAAAGGCCAGCTCGACAGAGTTTTTGTAGTCAATCAGTTCAATACCCAGTTCTTTGGCCAGATTATTGGGGCGGGCAATTACGTCGTATTTCATGCTGTCCACCAAATTTACCGCGAGATGGTAGGAGGTGGCTGTTATAAAATAGAGCCAGTAGCTGGAAAGGCGGGGCGTCATCACAGGCACCGTAAATATCCAACGCTTCAGGTTTCGAACTTCCGCAAAACCGAGGAGCATTTCCCTGTAAGTCAGGGTTTGGCCACAGGATATGTCGTATGATTGGCCAAAGTATTTTTCCTTACCCATTACACCTGTCAAAAACTCAATCACATTGGCAATTGCAATGGGTTGAGACCGGGTATTGATCCATCTTGGAGCTATCATTACGGGCAATTTTTCTGTCAGGTCTCTGATGATCTCAAATGAAGCACTTCCGGAGCCTACTATGATACCTGCTCTGAGTGCTGTGAGTGGAACAGAGCCCGATGCCAGGATTTTTTCCACATTCAGCCGGGAACTGAGGTGTTTAGACAATTTGTCGGAATTGGCAATACCGGTTAGGTAGATTACCTGTCGGCAATTGGTTTCGCCAATCAGCTTTACGAAGTTTTTGGCTACTTTCTCTTCCCTTGCCTCAAAGTCTTTCCCTCCGCTCATGGAATGGACCAGGTAAAAGGCAATGTCGATATTCACAGGGAGGGTATCACCGGACTCCGGATTGAGCAGGTCCAGCTGCAGGATTTGGTCGGATGGCAGCTCAAATCGATTGTTAAAGCGGGCAGTGTCTCGCACGGAGCAAAAGACCGTATGTCCCTCATCTATCAAAACGGGTAGCAACCTCGAACCCAAGTATCCATTCGCCCCGGTGAGTAGTATATTCATGATAGGGTAACACGGCTATTTGGTTCCTTGTTTCAAATCTGTTGGTAAGTACGGCCGTGCGTATTTGTCTCGCCCATTCCAATGCAATTCCTAAAACCCATCGACACGCAATAGCTTCTGTCCTATACAGAGGGTTCTATTTTATACCAGGAGGCGCATTTATTATGATTTCACCTCAACATGGTTCTAGCCAACTCCATAGACTGATTAACTGGGACAAATGGAATCCGTCTAATCCATTTAATCCATTTTATCCGTGATTCAGACAAGAAGGAAATGGTTTCTCCCTGTTTAAAGAATCTTAGAAACCGGGACGTAATCAAGTCCGAAAGCTTCGGCAACTGCCTGATAAACCACCTTTCCGTTTACGATATTCAAGCCGGGAAGCAGGGTGGCGTCGTTCATACAGGCCTCCCTCCAACCTTCGTTGGCTAGTTTGATGACGTAGGGCAGGGTAGCGTTGGTCAGTGCTACCGTGGAAGTGAATGGCACCGCTCCGGGCATATTGGCCACACAGTAGTGAACCACCTCGTCGATGATGTAAATCGGATCGTCATGGGTGGTGGGTTTGGTGGTTTCGAAACAACCTCCCTGGTCCACAGCCACATCCACCAGGACCGTTCCAGGTTGCATGGTTTTCAGCATGTCCCTGGTGATCAGGTTGGGTGCCTTTGCTCCGGGAATAAGTATGGCTCCGATGATGAGCTCGTGGGTTTGAATGAGTTCCCTGATGGTGTATTCGTCCGAATACCTGGTGGTTACATTGGGAGGCATAATATCGTCCAGTTGACGGAGTCTGGGAAGGCTGATGTCGAGCATGGTGACGTTTGCACCGAGGCCCGCAGCCATCTTAGCGGCATGGGTTCCCACAATTCCGCCACCGATTACCAGTACTTTGGCAGGACTGGCACCGGGTACACCTCCGAGAAGAATTCCCTTACCCTTTTGTGGCTTTTCCAAAAATTTGGCTCCTTGCTGGGTTGCCATCCGACCGGCCACCTCAGACATGGGAATGAGCAGAGGCAAACTCCTGTCCGGGTTTTCCACGGTTTCGTATGCCAGACACACGGAACCGGACTTGATCATTGCTTTAGTGAGCGGTTCGTAAGAGGCGAAGTGAAAGTAGGTGAAAATGAGCTGGTCCTCGCGGATCAGGTCGTATTCGGGCTCGATGGGCTCCTTTACTTTCACTATCATCTCGGCTTTCTCGTATACCGAAGCGATGTTGGGAAGTATCTTTGCACCGGCTTCTACATAAGCCTCGTCAGAAAATCCACTGCCCTCGCCGGCTGTGGTCTGAACGTAAACATCGTGACCTCTTTTGGACAATTCCAACACACCTGCAGGGGTGACAGCCACTCTGTTTTCACTGGGTTTTATCTCCTTGGGAACACCTATTATCATGACTTTTTTATTTTGAGGGCGCAAGATAGAAAGGTTTGGGCAATTTTCGAATGGCAGAAGGCAAATTTCGGTCTGTGATTTGTGGGAAATGGGGTGGTTTAATGGACAGTTGACAATGTTATTTTGTACGAGGATTCTAACCTCCTGGGTGGAATGAGGGATTAATGGGTGATTCGGTGTGTAGGATTTAGGTTTCTCGCAAAGCCGCCAAGTCGCAAAGAAAGGCGCAAAGGATTCCATTGACTCACCAAAGTGTTGGGGCAGGCTATTTGAAAATGGCGGATGGTTTTGGGATCAGTAACCGATGTAGGGACGCAATGCCTTGCGTCCTAAATACCCCAAAATCCCCTTGACCATAATCTAGTTGAAATTTCAGGCACGGGGTTTAGGTTCGGTGCGGCAATTAGTAAATTGCGTGTTAGGGATGCATTTTCGGGGGACAATATGTTGGTTCCTGCATGAAATAATGATTTTTGGAGATTTCGGGGTTTGGGTTCTCGGGTAGGAATCAATTGAATGTTGAAAATGGCGGATAATGTGGATTGATCATCTATCTGTAGATACGCACTGGGTTCCTTATATCGCATGATGTATTTGCATGGACCGAGAGAAAAATCCGTGTAATCCGTCTAGTCCATTAAAATCCTTGATTCAGACAAAAAGGATATTGGTTTCTCGCAGAGGAATCAGTTAACAATAGCGGATAGGATTTGACCGAATTCTTATGTAGGGACGCAATGCCTTGCGTCCTGTACATCCCAAAATCCCAATGATCATATTACAATAAAAAATGGCGAAAATATCTGTAGATACCCACGACCGTGCGTATTTGCCCTACTTATCCAATGCAAATCCTACACCCTGGATACGCAATGTCTGGCGTCCAAAATACCCCAAAATTCATTGACCATATTCCAGTTTAAAATTCAGACGCGGTGTTTGGGTTCTCGGGTAGGAATGGATTGAATGTGCAGTCATAAAAACCACAGCAAATGGACTGAGAATTTCCTGAATGGACAGGGGAAAAAAGCGAGTGCCGGAACGTTATCCGGCACTGCATTTAACAATACTAACTAACTAAAACTAAGAAACGCATAAATCTTTTCATGAGATCGCCCAAAGGTCGTGAGCGTTGGTTATCATGATGTCCGTCTTTTTATTGAACAGTGCAAAGGTATAACACATTAAAATATTTATACATATGTTTAGAGCTGAAATTAAGCGTTTTTATACAAATAAAAATTATAAAATTTGTAATTCATTGATTAGTAATGACAAAAATCGTTTGTCCAAAAATATTTTTTTAGCACATTATACATGTTGCAAATTCCGGTCCAAAATGGCCTGTAGTGATTTCAGTAAATATGGGATCTGGGGAGAGGGGGAAACAATTTGATTGCCTTCAGATGCTTCGATAAGTTTAGTGGTATATGCTTCTTCCGATTTCAGAGAATAATCTCTTACGGTCAGGGGCAGTGGTTTCGCATAATGTTGTTACTTTGCAGGTCAATCAGGAAAAGCATAATAAATGAGCAGAAGCAGACAAATAATGGCTTTGTACGAGGACAACCACATTCTCATCCTCGAGAAACCCGCCGGGGTATTGGTTCACGCCGACAGATCGGGGGATTATACCTTGCTTGAAGCCGGTAAGGAGTATCTCAGGAAGACGAGAAACAAGCCGGGGGATGTGTTTCTCAAGCCCGTTCACCGGATTGACAGGCCTGCTTCGGGTTGCCAAATTTTTGCCTGCACTTCCAAGGGACTGAGCAGGATGAACCAAATCTTCAGGGATCGCGCCATAAACAAGGAGTACTTTTGCCTATCAACCGGAGATCCTCTAGTGGAATCCACCGAGTTGGTCCACTGGATAAAGAAAGACACTGAACGCAATAAATCCAGGGTGAAAAAGCCGGATCCGAGAAAGAAAATCCCCTCCAACTGGCAGGTGGCCAAACTCAAACTTGAATTGTGCGGAAGCAGCGGGAACCACCATCTGTACAGAATCTTGCTGGAGACTGGAAGGCCCCATCAAATTCGCGCTCAAATGGCTGCTGCCGGTGCACCCCTGGTAGGCGACCTCAAATACGGCGGTGAAAAGTGGCAACACAAATATGCCATTGCCCTCCACTGTTTTCGACTGGAGTTTGAGCATCCGGTCAGTGGAGAACAGGTATCGGTGAGTTGCCTTCCCAAAGGACAGGCCTGGGAGTTTTTTGTACCTCTCATCAAGGACCATCTCTGATAAAAATCTCCCGTAAATTTTCAGACGGTACTTTACCTCCTTGTTAAAAATATTTTACCTTTGCGGCCGGTGAGGGTCATACGACCAGCTCCCTCTGAATCCCCCAGGGCAGAAATGCAGCAAGGGTAGGAGGTTGTAGCGGTGCGATATGATTCCTCACCTTTTTTTATGCCCGGTGGCCAGAGGATTTTTTACAATACTCCAGGGCCATTGCCCAAATCCACTTTTAGCAGAATCTGTAATCTTGAAATGTCACTGACGGGCATTCACTCATAAGTCAACACAAAATGTTTATCCGGTTCCTTTTGGGTCCTGTACAACACGGGCTTCCCGCTTGCATTGTATCGGTAGGTGGTGCGACAGACCGTGCATGCCGAGCTGGGTAAGTGGTTGAGATGATCGGTGATTACCTCCCGGGTGACGTTGTTTTGGGTGAGTTTTTCGGGTTTGACAAAAATCTCCGGCTGCATCAGCTTGTAATTGACCTTGTTGTCGTATTCAAACTCCCTGGTGAATGCCAGTTCTCCCATTCTATTGTACTCCTCCACCACTGCAATGTTGTTGTCCTCCCACTGGTAGTAAAAGTTCTCAATTGTAAAGTTCCAGGATGCATCCGGAAGGCTATCCCGGTGCAGCTTCTCTTTTCTGTAGAGCTGAGAATTTTCATCGTAGTGGTACCTTATTTCTGTAATAAAGTTATCGAGATAGGTCTCCGCATGATCAAAGGAGATTTTTTTACTAATACGTTCCAATCTGCCCATTTCATCATAAAAATGCTCCGATTTACGAAGAAGGGTATCCCTGATTAGGTCATTTACCTCCTTAATTTTCTTCAGGCGATTTTGTTCATCATAGACGTAATAGTAAATTATTAAAATACCCATCGCACTTGCCTCTGATTTAACCGGAGTGCCTTGATCGTCGTAAAAATATTCCACAGTCCATCTCTCACTTGAGTTAAAAAACTCTACGTGGCTTACAAGTCTGTCTCCATCCGTGACCTGAAGGTTCAGATCGTCATCCCTGGAGCATCCTAATGCAAGGAGGAGAATAGTCGCGATTAAAAACAGGTGCTTCATAATGTGATTTTTAATCCGGCTGTTGATTTGGTCAATTTCAGATTCTTTATACCTGATGGTCTGGATGTCATGAA
>SKLY01000103.1 GCA_007121335.1 Saprospiraceae bacterium
AAGTTACCCGAACCACCTGTCACACTCAGTTGCGCACTACCCAAACTTCCGTCACAATCCGCATCTTCAATGGTGGTGGAAATATCCAGTGGATCGGAGTCTTCAATTTCAATGGTGGTCTCTGTTTCGCAGCCTGTTAGGTCGTCCGTAACTGTCAGGTTGTAAAAACCAGATTCCAAATCCTCCCCTTCAGAACCGGTGATGGTAGTTGGCCCGTCCCAAAAGTAGGAAAATGGTCCAGGCCCGTCCGGCGTGACGGAGATTGAGCCGTTATCCAATTGGCAGGTGGTATGAACCGTTATGATGTCCAAATCTAAATCGCCCTGAATCTCAATTTCAATCGTAATCTCACCTTCGCAGCCGTCTATTTCAGCGTCCTCCACCGTCACTGAATAGGTGCCTGCATCCAGATCGGAGGCCGTGGCATCGGTTGACACAGCCGGGTCCCAGTTGTAGGAAAAATTACCTGAGCCGCCCGATACACTTAGTTGAGCACTACCAAAACCTCCATCGCAATCCGCATTTTCTATAGTGGCGGAAATATCCAGTGGGTCGGAGTCTTCAAGTTCTATGGTGGTTTCTGTTTCACAACCTGTGATGTCATCTGTCACTGTCAGGTTGTACAAACCAGATTCCAAATCCTCCCCTTCAGAACCGGTGATGGTAGTTGGCCCGTCCCAAAAGTAGGAAAATGGTCCCGGTCCGTCCGGCGTGACGAAGATTGAGCCGTTATCCAATTGGCAGGTGGTATGAACCGCTATGATGTCCAAATCTAAATCGCCCTGAATCTCAATTTCAATCGTAATCTCACCCTCACAGCCGTCTATTTCAGCGTCCTCCACCGTCACTGAATAGGTGCCCACGTCCAGATCGGATGCCGTGTCATCGGTTGACACAGTGGGATCCCAGTTGTAGGAAAAATTACCTGAGCCGCCTGTAACACTTAGTTGAGCACTTCCCAAACCTCCGTCGCAATCCGCATTCTCAATGGTGGCGGAAACATCCAGTGGATCGGAACCTTCAATTTGGATGGTGGTCTCCGTTTCACAGCCCGTGATGTCATCTGTCACTGTCAGGTTGTAAAAGCCGGCTTCCAGATCTTCTCCCTCGGAACCCGTGATGGCAGTTGGTCCATCCCAAAAGTAGGAAAATGGTCCCGGTCCGTCTGGCGTGACAGAAATAGCACCGTTGTCCAATTGACAGGTGGTGTGATCAATTATAATGTCCAAGTCCAATTCACCCTGCATCCCAATTTCAATCGTAAACTCACCTTCACAGCCGTCTATTTCAGCGTCCTCCACTGTTACTGTGTAAGTGCCTTCAACCAAATCCGAAGCTGATGCATCGTTTGATACAGCCGGGTCCCAGTTGTAAGAATAGTTGCCCGAACCATCTGTCACACTGAGTTGTGCACTTCCCAAACTTCCATCACAATCCGCATCTTCTATGGTGGCAAAGATGTCCAATGGGTCGGAATCTTCAATTTCGATGGTAGTTTCTGCTTCACATCCGGTATTGTCATCGGTTACTGTCAGGTCGTAAAACCCTGCCTCCAAATCTCCACCCTCTGAACCTGTAATTGCACCTGGCCCGTTCCAATCGTAAGAAAATGGGCCAGGCCCATCAGGGGAAACGGATATAAAACCATTGGCCAATTGGCAGGTGGTGTGATCAATTGTGATGTCCAAATCCAATTCACCCTGCATCTCAATTTCAATCTCAATCTCACTTTCACAGCCATCTATTTCGTTGTCTTCCACTGTCACTGAATAGGTGCCCTCATCCAGGTCTGAGGCCGATTCCTCGGTTGATACAGAAGGATCCCAATTGTATGAGAAATTCCCTGAACCACCTGTCACACTTAGTTGTGCACTTCCCAAACTTCCGTCACAATCCGCATCTTCAATAGTGGCTGAGATGTCGAGAGGATCAGAGTCCGGTACGTCCAAATTTAGAATGGTCTCACAGCCCGTGAGGTCGTCAGTAACGGTAACAGTGTATGCCCCTGCCTGCATATCGCTGGCACCGCTGCCTGAAATGCCAGAGGGGCCTGTCCAGTCATAGGAGTAGCTTCCGGAACCTTGCGGGCTGAGTTCTATACCGCCATTATCCAATCCGCAGGAAGTTGGGAAAATATCAAAATCGATGTCCAGAACCCCGCCTTCTAATATTTCGTAGGTATGCTCTGATATGCAGTCGGGGTCGTTTGAATCGGTTATGGTGACCTGATAAGTTCCGGCCTCCAGATCAGTCGCTTCATTTGAGTTACTCACATTGGGTGACCAATCGAAATCATAGGCTCCCGAACCTCCTGTAACGTCCAAAGAAATGGACCCGAGCGTTCCTGCACTACAATCTATGTCCACAATAGTTGGGTCAGCATCGGGTTCACAGGGAGGGTATTCACAGGAGCCGTCGTCCACATCGGCATCTGGATCGTAATTTGAAGCATCCGGGTCTGTACATCCGCAAGTTGGGGGATTGTCAAATATAGGAGAAATATCTGAGGCAAATCCGATATCTCCAAAGGCATGGTCTCCTATGCAGATTGTAAAGGTGTAAGGATCACTTCCGCATTCATCTGCGAGATCGTCAAATGAATTTACTGTATTGAGGTTACAGGGGTCTCCGGATAGACCGTAGTTTCCCCCACCGGGTGCAAGTCCATTGTCGGGATTTGGCCCTATATCCTGAAAAGTAAAAACACCATTTACTGTTGCAGATGACCCAAAAGGGGATCCACCATTGCAATTACCACCTCCGGGCCTTGTAAGTATCATCAGGGTTTCCCCACAAGCAAAAACCCTTATACTCAAGTCTCCCTGCCAGGTATGGTCGAGGTGAAGACTAATGCCCTCCGGGTGCCCGGTGACAGATGGATCTATCGTAAAATCTACGCAATAAAGGCCGCTGGTACTGGGAACCGGAGCATTATTATCCGGAAGTGCAACCGAAGCCGATTCACATTGCGCAAGAATTGCAACCGGTAACAGTGCAAACCCAATAAACCCCACAATTACTGCTGCAACATGTTTAATGCACACGCCGCCAATTCGATCCCTGCTCATAAAAAGGTTTCACCATCTATCTTTTTTAGAAAAAGGCAGTGATCCCGGACTGAATTCTGTACTGAAATGGAGTTTTTGTATTAGGCTTATGTAGCTTTTCTCAGTCAGACCAATCTCAAAAATCAATTCCCGAAAGTACAAAGCTAAGAAATGCCAACCACAAGACCAAACGAAAGCGTCCATTAAATTACCTGATACATCAAGCAATTAGCATCAGGTGCAATAAATTACCCATTTTTTTAGATATTTGGGATGGCAAAACAAGGATTGCTTTGCCGAGTTATAGATAACAATCAAATGAGGTAAAATGTATCCGGATCTCTCCTACTTCCTGCACGATGTGTTTGGCACTGAACGCGACAATATTTTTTCAATCATCCAGACCTTCGGTTTACTCCTGGCAATCGCCTTTTTGGTGAGTGCCTGGGTGCTGTATTTGGAGATAAAAAGGAGGGAGCAACTCGGCCAGTTCAAGCCCAAAAAAGTGGTTCGGGAAATCGGCCTGCCGGCTTCGACAGCGGAATTGATCACCAATGGTTTATTTGGGTTTATTCTGGGGTATAAACTGGTTTACGCTTATCAGGAATGGGACCGCTTTATGCTGGATGCTGCATCGGTTATTCTATCCCCATACGGAGATGCATTAAGTGGTTTGCTCGTCGGTGCTGGATTTGCAGCATATACCTATTGGCAAGGTCAAAAGAGGAAATTGCCCAAACCCAAAAAGGTAGTAGAGAAAATATACCCCAGACAACGGGTGGGTGAAATAACCATTGTGGCTGCCATCAGTGGAATCGTGGGCGCCAAGTTTTTCGCCCTGTTTGAAAGTGCAGAAACATTCAGAGCGTTTTTGGCAGATCCGGTTAACACCCTGTTTTCCGGTAGTGGGCTGGCCATTTACGGAGGCTTGATTGTCGCATTTGCAGTCTGTTTTTGGTGGGTTAAAAGACAGGGAATGAAACCCATTTACATGATGGATGCAGTGGCCCCTGCACTTATGATCGGCTATGCTGTCGGCCGCCTGGGTTGCCACTTTTCTGGCGACGGGGACTGGGGAATAGTCAATGAAATGCCTCAACCCTCCTGGTTTATTTTGCCCGAATGGATGTGGGCCTACGATTATCCTAATAATGTATTGAATCAGGGTGTACCCATCGAGGGATGCGAAGACAGGTATTGCAGAAGATTGGATCCTCCAGTCTTTCCCACACCGGTTTGGGAGACCATTATATGCACCGGTCTTTTTGGTATTCTCTGGTATTTGCGCAAAAAATTGACCGTGCCGGGTATGCTTTTTGCCATTTATCTTGTAATGAATGGAGTGGAGCGCTTCTTTATTGAAAAAATCAGGGTCAATGAAACCTTTTACCTGCTGGGGATCGAGATGACACAAGCCGAGTTGATATCCTTTTTCACCATTCTTGCCGGTCTGCTCTTTGGGGGATGGCTCTATAAAAAACACGGCAGATTTTAAGCTGCACAAAAGGCTTTTTCAGGAACTCGGGTGCGGTTGATTTGAGGATGTTTTTTTGCAAAAAATTTATGGGAGTTAGAATACGCACGGACGTAGAGACCTACATATATTGACCCGGAATTGGTTGGGACATATGAAAGGCATTGCGAATCTACGGATCGGGGATTTACGGTTGATTCGGTAAAAAGATACGCACGCGTGCATTATCTACAGATATGGGTTTTAAACCTGGATTTGGGCCGTAGAGACACAATGATTGCGTCTATCCTGGAGGTGATATTTTGCAATACTCCAATCCTCAACTTTTACCTATCTTTGTCAACACTCAAATCTGGATTATGGCTAAGAAAAAATTGTTTTTGCTGGACGGGAATGCCCTGGTGTACCGGGCTCATTTTGCCTTTATCAGTCGTCCCCTCATCAACTCCAAGGGGATGAACACCTCCGCCATCACCGGTTTTGTGCGCACACTTTGGGATATTTTGCAGAATGCAGGTCCTACGCACATCGCGGTTTCATTTGACTTGAAAGGTCCCACCTTTCGAAATGAACTCTATAGCGAATACAAAGCCAACCGGGACGAGCAACCCGAGGACATTACCGCAGCCATGCCCTATGTATATAAAATAGTCGAGGGATTTAAAATCCCGGTTTTGACTGCGGAAAATTACGAGGCCGATGATGTGATCGGCACGATAGCCAAAAAAGCGGAAAAGGACGATTTTGAGGTCTACATGGTGACCCCGGATAAAGATTACGCCCAGCTGGTCTCCGATAAAGTCTTTATGTACAAGCCCTCCAGACGCGGAAATGGAGTGGAGGTTTTGGGTGAAGAGGAAGTGCTGGAGCAGTGGGAAATTGAGAAGGTCGAACAGGTGATCGATATTTTGGGATTGCAGGGAGATTCCAGTGACAACATACCCGGAATTCCCGGCATCGGACCTAAAACAGCGAAAAAGCTGCTTAAGAAATTTGGCAGCGTGGAGGGACTCATCGAAAATTCTGACCAACTCAAGGGCAAACAGAAGCAAAACGTGGAAGAGTTTGCCGAACAGGCTATTTTGTCCAAAAAGCTGGCTACCATAGAGCAAAACGTTCCCATTGAATTTGATGCAAAATCGCTGGAAATTGAACCCTTCGACCGGGAAAAACTCTCCGAATTGTTCAAAGAACTCGAATTCAGAACGCTGGCCAGATCCATTCTCGGCGAGGGTGAAGAGCAAAAACGCGAAGCCGTGCAGGGAGAGCTTTTCGCCCAGGCTTCCGATAAGGTCCAGGGCAAAATGAGCCCCGATTTGAAAAAGCACTCCGTGGCCGAAAAAACCATTGAGGATGTCGAAGTGGATTACAAATTGGTCAAAAGCGAGGAGGAGATCGACCAGTTGATTGACGTTTTGAAAAAAGCCGGTCACTTTGCCTTCGATACCGAAACCAACAGTTTGAATCCACACGAAGCTGAATTGGTGGGTGTTTCCTTTGCCGTTAAAGCCGGAGAAGCCTACTACCTGTCCAGCCCGGCAAAATTTGAGGAGGCAAAGCAGCAAATTCAGCGCTTTAAGGCCTTGCTCGAGGATGAAAAAATAGCCAAAACAGCCCAAAACATCAAATACGATGCCCTGGTATTGAGGAAGTACGACATAGTGGTGAAAGGGTATTACTTCGACACCATGATTATGCATTACTTGTTGGAACCCGGGATGAGGCACAGCATGGATTTCCTCGCAGAAACCTATTTGAAATACAAACCCATTTCCATAGAATCACTCATTGG
>SKLY01000172.1 GCA_007121335.1 Saprospiraceae bacterium
AATCCCGTGGACAAAACAATCCTGGACGCTTTATAATCACCCATTTTTGTATCGAGAAAAAAACTGCCCTCCTCGCCGTCAATCCGCTTCACCTCGTTGTAAAGCGATAGATTTAAGTTCCAATGCTCAGCCACCCGGCGGTAGTACTCCAGTGACTCATCCCGCGTGGGTTTTTCATTGTGGGAAATAAATGGTACATCTCCTATTTCCAGCAAGCGTGAGGTGGAAAAATAAGTCATCTTATCGGGGAAATTGTAGAGGGAATTCACCAAACACCCCTTGTCAAATATCAGATAGTCCAGTCCCGCTTTTTCCAGTGCTATTCCGACGCTAAGCCCTATCGGACCAGCGCCAATCACTGCTATATCGATTTTGTCCATTTTCTCGCTTTTCTCCGAAATAGTTCCCTTGAATTACCCTTAAACAATGAATTATTGCGATTTTTGTTGAAGGGTATGCACTCAACTGTGTTCAATCAACAAAAACAACCACCGGATGACAAAGATACTGAAATGGGCCGGGATTTTATTGCTCGCAATTCTGGCTTTACTTGCCGTAGTTCTTACGGTCAATACTCTTTCTTTCGAAAAACCTAAACCCGCCGAAAACCAGGAACCCCGCCTTTGGGAATTCCCTCAAATGGCTGAAAGGCTGAGCAAAGCCATCACCATTGAAACAGTTTCGCAAGATGAACCCACTGAGATAGACACCGCCGAATTTATCGCTTTCCAGGATTTTCTAAAAAGTGAGTATCCGCTCATCCACAGTGAGTTGGAACTCACCAAAATCAATGATTTAAGCTTGCTGTACCGGTGGGAAGCTTTTAAACAACCAAAAAAGAAAGGCCTGCTGCTGGCCGCGCATTACGATGTAGTACCTGCTGAAGACTATACACTGGAACAATGGTCCCATCCTCCATTTGCCGGAGAAATAGCGGATGGCTATCTGTACGGCAGAGGGGCTCTCGACAATAAACAATCTGTAATTGGCCTCATGGAAGCTGTGGAGCGTCTTTTGGAAAGAGGATATGTGCCTAACAGGGATATTTACCTCGCCCTCGGACACGACGAGGAAATAGGTGGAATGATGGGCGCCCGCGCCATTGCCGATCATTTGAAAAAAGAGGGCGTATCCCTTGACTTTACATTGGATGAAGGGCTGGTGGTCACCCGGGGAATTGTACCGGGTGTGGAGAGAGATGTGGCTTTGATTGGCCTGTCGGAAAAAGGGTTTGTTTCGGTGAAAATTACCGTTCAGGCAGAAGGTGGACACTCGGCTTTTCCGGGAAAGGAATCAGCTATTTCGCTGCTAAGTGAGGCGATTCTGAGGTTGCAAAACAACCAAATGAACCCCTCTCTGACGCCTCCGGTAAGGGCATTTTTTCAAAAAGTCGGTCCTGAAATGGGATTTGTACCACGAGTAATTATTGCCAATCTTTGGTTGTTCGAGGGGCTGTTTTTGAACAACCTACTCGGGAATCCCTCTACCGCATCCATAGTCCGCACAACCACAGCACCGACCATTGTAAGAGCGGGCAGTAAGGAGAATGTGATTCCCGGACGGGCCGAAGCCACCGTAAATTTTAGAATTTTGCCGGGGCAGACTATCGAGGATGTCATGAACCACATTGAAAGTACCATCGATGACCCCAGATTTACTTTTGAAAAAACGAAGCTTTTCAGCGAACCCTCACCGCTTTCCTCGGCTGAAAGTGATGCCTACAAACAGATAAAAGGGTCAATAGGAAAAGTTTTCCCGAAGGCCATCATTGCTCCAAGTCTAATGAATGCTGTGGCCGATGCGCGCCATTACACAGAAATTTCGAATGATGTGTACCGCTTTGCGCCCATGGTTCTGGAAAGTGAGGATTTAAACAGGATTCACGGAATTGATGAGCGCATATCTTTGGAGGGATTGGAAAAAATACCCTCTTTTTACAAAAACCTGCTGAAGAGCACCTCGGTGAGAAAAGTTGAGTGATTGTGAGTTTGATTAGGGTAAGCACCCCGAAGTAGGGTGGGAAAATACTACATACTCGCTCCATCGGGATCGGCCAGTTCAAGTACCAGGTCAAAATCGACCAGCAACTCGTCCCTGACCCGGATCATTCCCATCATTTTAGTGGGAGGGTCAATATTGAACTGGCTGAACTTAAGTTCTCGATTCCCTGACAACCTGATTTTTTGAGAGTTCGGATAAGAAACTTCCCAGGTAAAATCCATCAGTCTTGTTTCTCCGGCCAGAGTGATCTCGGCTTGGCCATCCACTTTGTGGCTTTTACCATCATTATCAGGTAGGGTTATAGAGACCACATCCACGGTAATTTCCGGATAGGCATCCTTTTGAAGTGTTTCTCTAAGATCTCTGGTCATCACCCGGTTCTCGCAGTCAAAACTCTTTACTTTCATATTGATAGAACCCTCCAGAATCCTTTTCCCGGATGCATTATCATTCCGCTGCGAAAGAACGTCATTTCCCTCGTAGCGGATGGTGACACATTTGAATTCATTGACATTGGACTGGCCCTCAACCACTACCCTGCTGGTTCCCGAGACTTTCCATTTGGCCTCAACTTCATCCACGTGACCGGTAGCGAAACCGATCAGGGGAAGTAAAATAGCGAGAAAAAAAGATGATTTTATCATGGGTTCAATGGATTGTAGCTGTTCTATAAAATTCGGGGTTAAAGAAAATCCACATTAGTGTACAGTTCAAAAATAATTTTCAATACCCAATTTTCCACTGGAGCTTTAAACTTTCACAGTTCTGTCCACTTATTTTAATGATTTACCTTAAGAAAAAATTCCCGACCCGACCTCTTTCAAAGGCCTGGCCGGGAACAATCAGCTTATGAATTTAATGGCTTGCAAACTATCTCAAAATGAAATAACTGCTTCGAGAACCAGGCCATTAAATTCAGCTCCGTGAAAAACTGATCCGGAGTCAAATCCATCGTACTCCTGGTGCACGTATTCGATTTTGGTCAAAATATTGTCGGTCAAAAAGACACCTCCACCGAGGTTGAATCTGGTTATGTCAATGCTTTCTCCCTGTCTTGTATCACCGGAAACCAAATTATACCGGCCACCGACATAGAAGTTTTCATTGTTGCCAAAGCGGTACAGTAACTCCGCTCCCAACTGCATGAAATCTCTGGTGTCATCCTCTGCAACGTTTTTACCGGAAGAGAACTCGAGCAATCCAAAGAATTCCAATCCGTGAAAGCGCACAAATGGGTTGATCATAATAGCGGTCAACTCATTGTTGAAGCCAGGGTCGTAGCGAGGGATTCTAAATTCACCGGGATTGTCGGTGAGAATGTTGTAATATCTGGCTCCCGCTCTATCTCCTGCGTAGAGGAAAGTTCGAGCAGATTCACCGGTGTGGTAAACCGAGCCGGTAAGCCTCAATCTCAGGTCTTCGTTAATCTGTCTGTCAAAACCTAGTTTTGCAACGAGAGACAACTTGGTCTCGGGTGCTCCTGGTTCAGGCTTTACAACACTTTGATTGAGTTTTCCATTTGCAAAACCCAACATGGCGATAAAGTCATTCTGACGGTAGTAAACTTCACCTCCTACCTCTGTAGTAAAGGCATCCATGATGTAATTACCTACAAATGGGTTGTGAATTGTAGAACCATTGTCACTTCTTCTAAAGTGGGCATCACCGTAGTTAATCTCCATGTGACCAAAGCGAATGGTCATTCTGTCCATCAAGCCCGAGAGGAAATCCTCGCGGATAAAGTTTAGCCGGTCAACCTGAAGGTAACCACCTTTTACATAAGGCTGTGAGTGGTGGCGTGACGAAAGATAAGTGCGAAGGTGCATTCTCACACCATCGTGTAATTGAACGTCCAAATCGAGATTTGAGGTAGCCAGGTTGAAATTGGATCAGAGGTTGAAAATTTCCTGATCACTGGCAGTTTCGTGATCGAGCGCCTGGAACTGGAGGGTGTTGGCACCACCAACCTTTACTCTCAGTCCGTCAAATTCCACATCCGTTTCTTTGGGTGATTCAAACATATTGATACCCGTCTTATCCTGTGCCCGGTAATACTGCAAGGGATTCTGGGCTGTGGCGATTGTTGATATGCCCATTGCAAAAAGGGCCAAAAACACTAATTTTTTCATATCTGCTAAATTTTTATGATTAGTTTCTAGAATAGGTTACATCAAAGCTGATTGTCATTTCATTTCCTGTGGTCACAGTTCCCAACATGGCAGTCGGGGCATCAATATTAAATTCAGAAAAGGTAATCTCACGGCTGCCGGAGAACCTCACTCCCTTTCCCCTGACACGGTATGTCACTTCCATATCAATCTCTCGGGTTTCACCTGCCATGGTGAGATCTCCGGTTGCAGAAATAGTGCGTCCATCTATACCATTGACTCTGCGCAGCTCAAAAGTAATTTTCGGGTGGTTGCCAGATTCCAGTGTACTGTAGGCATTTCTATCCATTCTGCCGCGCCCGCTCTTAAGCGATTCAACCTCCATTTCAAATGTCAGGGAGTGCAGTTCCTCTACCTGCCGCTCTCCAATTGTGATGCGGGCAGTGCCGGTGGCTGATTCAGAAACCATATCCCAATCGTGAAGGGTGGAAGTTCCCTCTACCTTTAAATCATGCACATTGTTCAATGAAAAAGTAGCCTGGGCTGAAACCTGTATCTGTGCCAGGCCTAGTGAGAATGTCGAAATTAATAATAATAGTTTTATCATGATCATCTCTTTTGATTACACTGCAAAGATATTGGGACGATTCAGGTCCAAAGATGACCTACTTCACTCAGGACTCTAATTTACATCACATCATCGAATGATACAAAGCACGAGGGGAACTTTTAGAAATCCATGATAAACCTTTCTATCAGTTGATATCGCTGTTGCCAAAATACAGGAAATACAGCACCGGAAAATTTCTCCAGATGGAATCCCATTTCGAGTGCCAGACCGTGCACTATTTCATGGAAACTTGAACGAAATTAGCTTTTGATGCAGTTGCAGCTAAAAAAGACCGGATTTACAAACCGCAGAGTGCATTTTGTTCTATTGCTGCCATTCAGTTATGATATCGTTGAAAAATTGGAGAAGTCATAGACTTATAATTGTGTGATTCTTCCAAACATCCCCCTATCAACCCAGCAAAATTTCCACTCCGAGACCTTGAATTGGCTTATGCCTATCTCCTCCGGCAAATCCATGAAAAACCTGTTAATTTTGGCGAAATGAAGGAAATATTTTTTTGCCTGCATCGGTTGGAGTTTATCAAAAACCATTATCTTTGCGGTCCGAAAATACGGCGTGGTAGCTCAGCTGGTTAGAGCGCAGCATTCATAATGCTGAGGTCGAGAGTTCAAGTCTCTCCCACGCTACAAGAAAAAAGGGTAAGCATCTATATTTCAGACGCTTACCCTTTTTTGGTTCCAAAATGGTTCTAACATTTCGGTGATTTCAGATTTAAATCCCCGTAACGCATTGTTGCGGGCTTTTTTTGCTGTCGCACTAATGCTTAATAAATGGATGCCGCAACCTGGTTCCATCGCCCGACCCCAAAACTACTTCCAAAATGTAAAAACCTACAGGGAGGTCTGTAACGGACAAACTTTTCTCCTGGCCGGGCAGAAATATAGACTGATCATTGAATGTCCTGTAAACTCTCCCCATTGCATCCACAATTCTAATCCGCTCCACAGAAAAAGTACGCTGAGCGCGAACTGTGAGCAAATCGGCGGTAGGATTGGGATAAATCATTATTCGGTCCCCCCTCCTCTGATCCGTTTCTGTGCCCGAAAAACAGCGTTCGAGCGAATCGAGCGCATAATCCGGACCGAAAAAGGCCATGGACATCTCCAGAAAAACACAGGGCCTCTCTTCTAAAAATTTCAGGGTCTTCATCTTGTATTCTTCCCAATCGCTCAGCCTTTCAGGAAACCCCCATCGTTCGATATGGTGAGGTATTTCTCCGCCTATGTTTTTGGCCACCTCATAGGCCAGTTCCATTGTGCGTTCGGGTTGGAAGGTAGTTTTGAGGTGATAATTTATGGCATCCACAAATTTTTGCTTAAAAATTTCACTCTCAATCAGATTGCGTAATAACTCCGTGCTCCAAAGTGGATTGGGCCATGGCTCGTCAGATAAGTCCATCAGATGCTCATAAGGGTTAAATTGCAGATCATCCAGGGCGTCGTCATTGTCAAAATAAATCCAGCGCCACTTACCATCCACCGACCGATCTCGCCAAAACCTTATATTGTTCCCCGGCCAGTCATAAGTGGCGATAAACATCTTGACAAGGTAGTATTCGATGAAGTTGTCCACATCCATCATCTCCTCTAGAATACGGTAATTATCTTCATTGTGCAGGGAACGGTTTCGGACAAAGTCCATCATAGATAAGTAGTCTTCACTTTCTCCTTCAACAATCGCATGCCCACCAAATTCCAGGAGGTCCAAATCCTCTTCCGCCACGCCTTCGTGTATATAGAAGTGGTATTTATCAAACCGATCCCTGATGTTTATTATGCCCCAGTAGGCTCCATTGATAAAAAGGACGGAGGGCCTGTAACGCTGGTATTCAATATCCAGATCTTCGATCATCAAATGCGTCAATCCATCCATGTACATGGTCCGCGTAAAATCCTGCCCGGAGTTGCGCAAAAGCAGCCTTTTGAACACATCAGGACCATCCTCAAAAAAGGGATACTGAATGTACTCAGCACCATAGCTTTCACGAGCGTAAAGCCGAAGGGACTTTAATGGCATCGATCTGCTCCCACCTCCGTGAATTCTGACACCCAGTCTCTGTGTAATTTGTGGTTCTAAGTCTTCATCGAAGTAGAAAAAGGCAGCCTCGCGCTCCCATTCTCTTCCGCGGTTGTGAAAATTTCCGCCTGACCAGGGAGGGTGATCAACCGGATTCTCTTCATAGGATTTGCCCGGCACAAACAATCCGGTCTCAAAATCAAACAAATAATCTTCATCCATGACAATGGAAATAACAGGCAGATCAAAACGCTCCCGGAAATTCTCATCTATAAAATAGGTTTTGGTGACCTCCTCTGATACCGGAACCTCACCCCGAAAGGCCCTTGCTCTTATAACCTGCCCCCGGAACAGGTCGCCCCCCGGAGGTCTCCATCGATACCACCACTGAGTGGAAGGGGCGTTGGTTGGGATTTCAATAATGGGATTGTTCTCCAGTGAATCTGAGGGGCGCAAATTAATTCCGTCCTGATAAATTAGGTCATCAGGTCCTGGAGTGTCACCAGTGGTCGTGTAGTAGATCACCACATCCGTTTTGTCAGCCAAAATATCCAATTCAAAAGGCTGGCTGTAAAAACCTGAAGTGTGAGAAACAGACAACTCCGTATCGAAAGGCGGTAAATTGGACTTGCCTGGGGTGGGTATATCAAATTCCACTAGTGCAGGACCACCATCGGGTATCCGTCCATAGGACTGATCTCTTTCCAGTTCAACAGCAGGGATGTAGTCCAAAAGTTGACCATCCGGGTCAGATAGCATGAGAGGCTCTCCGGCAGATGAAATCCTGAAATTGGTGTGCAATTCAGAGCCGAAACGGTTTTTCCCGGATGCATAGACCAGTAAAAATTCACCCGGCTCCAATTCAACCAGCGGGAACCGCCAACGCAGTGGATTGTCATAATCGTCTGAGAGATAAAACCCTTGCAAACTCACTGTTTCATCGCCGCGATTGTACAACTCTATCCAGTCTTCAAAATCCCCGTCTTCATCGGCGATGGTGATGCCGTTGGAGGCCATAAATTCATTGATAACCACCTGGGAATTCTGGGAAAAAAGCCCCGGGATCTGCCATAAGAGCAAAAGGCTGCCAACGACTGCGCAATGGGAAAAAGCCCTGAAATCATCAACTGAAAGTATATTCAACTTACAATATTTTATACCGACCATTCATTTGAGCGGCCAAAATTAAGGATTACCGTCCGGGATTCAAAACAACTATATTTGGCTTACACTCCACAACACTTTTTTTATAAAAGATCGGTTTAATAAAACCTCCCGGTAATTGACGCATTTGAGACCCAAATCGTTGGCAGGATCAATTTTTTAACAAAAACCGGGTGTCAATTTGATTGGGAAGGAGGAAGTCGGTTTTTTTTAAACCAAATTTCACCGTAACTTTGTTAATTCTATCAAATAGTGGAGGTATCAGCTATGCAGTCATTTTTCAAGACACCAAAAAATTCGACCTTTCAATATATTCCGCGCTTCTACGATGAGCGAAAGGAAGAACTGGAGGATTTTCACAATCAGTATGAAGAAAATCAGGACCCCGACCGCGTCAAGGCGAGAGTGTTGCGAAAAATGAGGTCACGCTACTACAGTCGGGGCCAATACGCCCAAAAAGCAATACGCAAATCCAGAACCACTGTTTTCCTTATTGCTCTGGCCCTTTTGGCACTGTCCATTCTAATTCTGGTTGCATTTCCGGAAATAACCAATATCTGATACAAACCCAGCAAAGAGACCCTTATTGAATGAGCAATATCATCAAACTGCTTCCCGATCACGTTGCCAATCAAATCGCTGCCGGTGAGGTGATCCAACGACCGGCATCTGTAGTTAAGGAGTTGATGGAAAATGCTATTGATGCAGGAGCAGACGACATTCAGCTCATTTTGAAGGATTCCGGTAAAAAACTAATTCAGGTGGTGGACAATGGTCGCGGCATGAATGAGAGCGATGCCAGGCTGGCCTTTGAGAGACACGCCACCAGCAAAATAAGTAGCGGTGAGGACTTGTTCAATATTCACACCATGGGTTTCAGGGGTGAGGCACTGGCTTCCATCGCCGCCATTGCCCATGTCGAATTGATAAGTCGGCAACCGGAAGAGGAGATAGGGACCAAAATTTTAATGGAAGGGTCGGAAGTGACTGCCCAGGAGCCTTTCGCAGCCGTACCGGGCACCTCCCTTTCTGTCAAAAATCTCTTCTACAATGTACCCGCCCGCAGAAAATTCTTAAAGTCAGAAAGGGTGGAGCTGCGGCGGATTATTCAGGAATTCGAGCGCATAGCACTTGGATTCCCGGATGTTAAATTCACTCTTTTTAATGACGACAAAGAGCTCCTCAGGGTGCACCGAGGCAGTCAAAAAGACCGCATTCTTGGTCTTTTTGGCAAAAAACTAAACGAAAAGCTGTTTCCCATTCAGGAGGAGACCGATTTTTTAAAGCTCTCCGGCTTCTGTGTCAAACCACAATTTTGTAAAAAATCACGCAAGGAGCAGTTTCTATTTCTCAACAAACGGTTTTTTAAAAGCGGATATCTTCACCACGCAATAAAAGGAGCCTACGAGGGGCTTCTCCAACCGGACCAAAACCCCTCCTACTTCCTCTTTCTGGAAATGGACCCCGGCCTGGTGGATGTAAACGTGCATCCGACGAAGCAGGAAATAAAATTCAGTGATGAGCGGGATATATACCACATGATCCGCGTTACAGTGCGGCACGGATTGGGCAAGCACCAACTCACCCCTACACTTGATTTCGATGTGGAAAGGGGTCAGCGGGATATCGCAAGTGGTCAAACAACCGGGAATAGACCCCAATCCGGCCACCTGGGAGGTGGTGGATTTTCTGCCCCCGGACCAAGGAGAGATTCAGGCGGAGACAATTGGGCCCATATTTTTGAAGGGGTACGCAAAGAAATGACCGAACATC
The DNA here is from genome assembly GCA_007121335.1 of Saprospiraceae bacterium. Lineage (GTDB taxonomy): Bacteria > Bacteroidota > Bacteroidia > Chitinophagales > Saprospiraceae > PWJY01. Next base: position 9,697 of record SKLY01000172.1, read on the forward strand.
CCGAAGCGAGCCAAATGGAACTTGAGGGAGACCTTCAAAAAGAGGAGAGTGAATACCGGAATTTCTTTCAGGTGCTCAACCGCTATGTGGTCGTGGCCACCAACAGAGGACTTGCACTGATCGATCAGCGGGCAGCACATGAACAAATGCTTTACGAGGAATTCGCAGAGTCTATAGATCGGGACGAAGGATCCACTCAAAATCTTTTGTTTCCGAAAACAGTGGAAGTTCCCGCTTCAGATTCCGCTATTTTGCAGGAGATTCTCCCTACCCTTCAAAAGACCGGGTTTCAACTTGAACATTTTGGTGGAAATACTTTTGTTATACACGGCGTTCCTGCAATCTGGACCAAAGAACTCGATCCGGGGGACATGCTTGCAGAAATTTTGGAAAACTATAAACTGAAGGGAGATTTTAAGGACAGTGGAAAGCGCATAGCGAGATCGCTCGCCGGTTCTCTGAGAATTTCCGCTGTAAAAAAACTCTCGGAAAAAGAAATGAAAACCCTGATCGACAAAGTCCTAAACCGACCTCCCTCACTGGATTTGCTACACAAAAGGCAACTGGTCTGGCTGGATGAAGAGGGCCTTGCAAAACTGTTTAAAAGATAATCTATATGTACCGAGTAACGGATGTGGTAAAACACCTGTTGCTGATCAATATCGGCCTTTTTATTGCCACTATCTTCATAATGGGAGACCCGGCAGCACAGACCACGCACATGCTGGTCAACGAAAGGGTGACAGACATGTCCCTTTGGCAGCGGTATCAACTCGCCATGTTTTTCCCTACCTCGGACTACTTCAGGCCCTATCAGATAGTGACCCATATGTTTATGCACGGTGGATTTATGCATATTTTCTTCAATATGTTCGTGCTGTTTATGTTTGGTCCGCCGCTGGAAGCACTTTGGGGTCCCAGGAGGTTTTTGTTTTACTATTTCTTCGCGGGTTTTGGAGCCCTTTTACTTCACCTTTTTGTCGCTTATTTGGAAATGAGTTTTTTCGGTGCTGATGAACTAGGGAGAAACGTACCCATGCTGGGTGCTTCGGGAGCCATTTTTGGCCTTTTACTGGGCTTTGGGATGATGTTTCCCGAGGAAAAACTCATGCTGATCATTCCCCCTATTCCTATAAAAGCCAAGTACTTTGTAATTATTCTCGCTGTTTTAGAGTTATTTTTGGGGCTTAGCCGAATGAGTACAGGAATTGCCCATTTTGCGCATCTTGGTGGAGCGCTGTTCGGCTTTTTACTCATTATGTACTGGAGAAAACACGGAACCAGGCTTTAGTGTTAAGGGGGTTAAGAAGATAAACTATGTTTAAATCCATTGCATCGGATATAAATCGGGAGTTTCGACACGGGAATATGGTCACCAGACTTATTCTCATCAATATCGCTGTATTTATTTTTGTCAATATTCTCTGGATTATTTTCAACAGCATCAATGCCGGAGAGCCTTCCCCCACCTACCGCGCTATACTCCATGGATTGAGCATTTCGAGTGATTGGTGGCACAATATAACACACCCCTGGACACCTATAACAAGCATGTTTTTGCACGAAGGGTTTTGGCACATCTTGTGGAACATGCTCTATCTGTATTGGTTTGGGCGAATAATCGGCGACTTCATCGGAGACAATAAAATCTTCCCGCTCTACCTTTTGGGAGGTCTGGCAGGAGGTCTTGCCTTCTTTACGGTTTCCAACCTTTTACCCATGTTTACCGCAGACACCTACTTTGCCATGGGAGCATCGGGAGCAGTAATGGCAATCGTAATGGCATCGGGTGTGCTCGCACCGGATTACCAGCTCAGGCTGCTTTTGATAGGGTCTGTGAAACTCAAGTATGTGGTAGCCTTTATCCTGCTGATGGACCTGTTTTTCATTGCGAATAATGTGAATACCGGTGGACATTTTGCACACCTTGGAGGAGCTGCATTCGGATGGTACTTCATTCATTCATTGAGGCAAGGTTCAGACCTGTCCAAACCCATAAACCAGATCACCGACCGGTTTCTCGATTGGCTGTATAACCGAAAGCGGGAAAAGAGACCAAAATTCCAAACTGTCCGGGGTGGGAAAGTGGCCACACATCAAGGTCGCTCCCCTTCGAAACCACAGCGCTCTGCAGACTTGCAGGCTCAAGTGGATCAAATCCTGGACAAGATCAGAGAATCCGGTTACGACAGCCTTACCGAAGAGGAAAAAGAAATTCTCTTCCAGGCAAGTAAAGAGGATTCCTGAATAAAAGTCCGTAGACCAACTGTCAGATAAATACACTGTATTAATGCTTTATGCTATTGGGTAACTTAGCGTCTTCAACAAAAACTTAAAGCTCTGGTCCAAATAGTAAGACAACAGTTCTCCAATAACTTTTTAACCAGATCAATAGATTTATTCAAACAGTTTTGGAAATGTAGCGTTCCAAGATGAAACCTTTTAATTGTCGCCATTATGGAAAACCGAATATTGAGTGTGGGCAGTACATTCCCCGCCTTTCAAAAAGTTTCTGCGGTCAGTATCGAACGCGGAAAAGAGTTCGCCCAAATTTCATCCGAAGATCACAAAAAGTACAACCAGTGGATGGTGATGTTTTGGTGGCCAAAGGACTTCACCCTGCTCTGCCCCACAGAATTAACGGAATTCAACCGGAATTACCAGGAATTTGAGGACAGGGATGTCATGTTGCTCGGAGCCTCCACCGACTCGGAATTTGTACACCTGGCCTGGAGGACCCACCACGAAAACATCCGCAAACTCAAATTTCCAATGATCGCTGATACTTCCAAGTCGCTGGCAGAGGAGTTGGGGATTTTAGAAGAGAAAGAAAAAGTGGCCTATCGCGCTACCTACATTGTCGATCCCGATGGGATAATCCGATGGGTGAGCCTTTACGACCTGAGCGTGGGAAGAAATGTCCAGGAAGTAATCCGGGTAATAGATGCCCTGCAAACAAACGAACTCTGCCCCTGCAACTGGGAAAAAGGTCAGGAACCCATTCTAATTGATGGATGAAGGTAAAATGACCACAACTTTTGTGGAGAATAATCCCGTCTGAAAAATAGTGCAATATTCTAAACAGAAGACATTAGTTGGATGGCAGATTCTTATACCCGGAATGGTTATTATCCTTTATAAAAATTGGTAAAACCAATAGCTGAGGACATCCCAAACCCCAGCAGTTAGCAATAGAAAATTTTAATTGCTCTTACTAATCTTGTAATCATCCCTGAAGAACTTAGGATGCACCACCAGCAAACCGAAGGATTCGCATTCCTCTTTGGTCTTTTTGGCGTGGTGCTTTCCATGCGCCCTCAAAATAGCGCGGGAATATTTACTGTCGAGTTGCTTAAACCACTTGAACCTGCGGTGTATATACACATCGTGTATCAGGAAATATACGAGGCCGTAGATGGATATTCCAATGCCCACAAACAAAAGCCACAAATGAGGAGTAGCCAGGCCTATGATGTAAGAAGCTGCACTTGGAATGGCGAACACCAGGAAAAAGAGGTCGTTTTTCTCAAAAAAGTGGCCCTCCTTGAATTTGGGGTCATGGTGATCCTTGTGCCATCTCCAAAGCCAGCCGTGCATGATGTATTTGTGCGCAAACCAGGCCATGAACTCCATTGCGCAAAATGTGAGTATTACAATCAATCCGTACCACAAAGCTGTCATCATAATTCTTATGCTATTACTCTGAACACATAAACAAAGACAAAGAAAAACAGTTGAAAAAGCAGCACCCAAAATGCGATGGGGTTGCGGCCATTCTCAACACCCATTTTTACAAACAGAAAGTTCAGCACCAGGGAAACTATCCACCAGCCGGCGTAGTTGGTCAGGGGAACATAACCCTTTTCCCAGGACCAAAAATTGAGTTCAATGGCAACGGGTTCAATCAGTACGTCAAAGACAGTCATCAAGGTTGCCGAAATGGCAGCGATGACAAACATACTGAATTTCCGCGGTGCCCAACGAGCTACTATACGCGTAAAACAATAAGACAAAATTATCCAATTGATTCCTATGATAATGGGAGTCCCGGCGACTACCGGTCGCATATTGACTCCGTATTCGTAGCTGCCGAATAAAAAGCCGTATTGCACTCCCAGATACTCTACCAAAGTCCCGATGAGGTAGGCGATCATAAGCCAAAGCCAGAAAAACACCCCCTTTTTTTCGTGCCAGTAAACGAGAAACAGAAAACTGATAAACAGATGCAGGGAAGTCAAGGCCGCAAGCCCGGGAACCAGGCGAAAGGCAATCCCCACCGCTCCAACTGCGTAAAGTATTGCCAAAACGGCTATGCTCATTTTGATTGTCAATTTTTTTTCCATCGCTTCATTTGTTTGGTTTTACAAATGCCGAACTACTCAGAGGTCTTCGGCCAACAGTTCATCAACAATGCGGGCAGAAGAGAGACAGAGCGGAATACCACCCCCGGGATGTGCACTTCCCCCGCAAAAATAAAGATTTTTCAGGCGACCGTGTTTATTTGATTGCCTGAGAAATGCCGCCATCATGCTGTTGGAGCTGCTTCCGTAAAGCGCACCGTCAGCAGAGAGTGTTTTACTTGCGAGGCGAACCGGGTCAAGGATTTCCTCACATTCTATGTATTTCTCAAGGTCCACATTAAGAACCGACTTTATTCGCTCTATCACCTTTTTCCTCAGTTCGGCGCGAAGTTCGTCCCAGTTTTGGCCGCTGTCATTGGGGCCGTTTACCATTACAAACCAATTTTCGCAGCCCTCCGGTGCATCCTTGGGATTGTACTTTGAGGTGATGTTGACATATATGGTGGGATCATCGCTAAACTCACCCCTGGAAATGGCTTCAAATTCCCCACGGTAGTCTCTACTGAAAAAGATATTGTGCACATCCAGTTGCGGAAAATTCCGACTGATTCCCCAGTAAAAGATAAAGCCCGAACTCGACCGCTCCTCATACTTTCTAAAACGCGGCATTTTAACCTCCGGGAGCAACTTTTCGTAAGTCAGCTGCACATCCATATTACTGACCACCATGTCCGCCAATTCCCGCTCCCCCGATTTCAATTCAACGCCTTTCACGCGGTTTTTCTCATGGATTATTTCCACAACCTCTTCTCCAAAGACATACCTAACTCCCAGTTTGCGACCCAACTGATAAATGGCTTCAGTGATCGCGTACATGCCGCCCTCAGGCGCATAAGCACCTTCGTGAAGTTCGATGTGGGGAATCATGGAAAACATACCCGAGCAGCGGTGAGGATCACTCCCATTGTAGGTAGCGTAGCGGTCAAAAAGCTGGACCATTTCCGGGGATTTAAAATGAGAACGGTTGGTTTTGTGAAGGCTTTTGAATAAGTCGTACCTTCCGAGGTGCCCCAGGGCCCGGATCACTTTCTTATCACTCCATGTTTTCAGACGATTAAGAGGTCTTTTCAGGAAAATCTCACCTGCCAATTCGTACTTTCTTCGGCTTTTTTGGAGGTAATTCTTCAGCGCTCCGGGCTTCTCTCCAAATTCTTCAACCACACTTTCGTCTGTTTTTCCCAAATCAGCGCTCACTTCCAGCTTTTTACCATTCTGCCAAAAGTACTTACAGACCACGGGCAATCGATTGTATCTGAAGTGTTCTTGCGGTTTTTCACCGGCGATTTCAAACAATTCATCCACCCACTGCGGCATGGTAAAAAGGGAGGGACCGGCATCGAATCGGTAATTGCCTGCCTGCAGCTCAGTTAATTTTCCACCGGCTCTGTCATTTTTCTCAAAGACCACCACCTCAAAACCCCTGACAGCCAGTCTCACCGCCACTGCAAGTCCGGCGACCCCGCTGCCAATGACCACGGCTTTTTTACCCTCTTCTACTGTTTTGGTTTTTGACATCGTAAAAAATGTGATTGCTCTATCAACGACAGTGAATTTTGGCACTTCCCTTCAACAGTCAAATTGGCGGTACCAAATCAATAAGAAAAGTGAGACGGCCAAAGTTTCGTTCATTAAGACAAAAATGCGGCAAAGTGGTTCTAAGGTGGGTGTTTAAGATCAATCCAACTCCACACGCTTTTTGGGTTTTTGGTCTTTGGAACTTCGCATGCGGGGCAGTTCAACTATAAAGCTGGTGCCCTCATCCACTTCTGTTTCGAAGTAAATCCGGCCGTGAAAAGACTCCACGATGTTGTTACAGATGGCCAGCCCGAGACCGGTGCCGCTGTTTTTTGAGGTGAAGTTAGGTTTAAAAACCTTCTCCCGGACCTCTTCCGGAATGCCACAACCATTGTCCGCCACTTCAATTATGGCCTGATCTTCCCGCTGATAGAGCTTAATTTTGATCTTCCCCCTCCTTTCCATGGGAATGGCCTGAATAGAGTTTTTCACCAAGTTTGTCAATACCCGCATCAGGTAATTTCTATCTGCAAAAACATAGATTTCATCAATGGGAACCACAAGGGCAATATCCATGTCGTCCCGGTTGCGAAATAATTCATGACCGCTGCTGACCAGGTCGTTGAGATTGACCTTTTCATTCATGGCCTCGGGCATTTTGGCAAAAGTGGAGAACTCCGAAGCTATCCTGGAAAGGTTGTCAATCTGCTCTATCAAAGTGGAACTGGTCCGCTCTATCAACTCACCCAATCTTTCCGGATCGCGACCTGAGGCATACTGAAGGTGCTGAATGCTCAGCTTCATGGGAGTCAATGGGTTCTTAATCTCATGGGCCACTTGTTTGGCCATCTCCCGCCAGGCCACTTCGCGCTCCGTCATGGCTAGAATCTTGGCGCTTTCATCAATCTCCTTGATTATCCGATTGTAATCATCAATTAATTCACCCAGCTCATCGTTTTTTTGCCAATCGATGGGTTCGTTTTGCCTGCCGAGCTTTACTTTATTCAGACTGTCCCTGATTCTCAGTAATGGTTTTGTAATACCATCCGACAGCACAAATGCCAGAGCACCCGAAAGTAAAAACAGGAACAAAAAGACATTGATCAGTGGACTCAAGAAATCATTGACTGAACCTGCCTGCTGCCTGAATACCGGATCAGAACCCAAAAGAAAATAGTATTCCTCCCCATCAATAAATGTTTGCTTCAACAGCATCTTCAATTCCGAAAAGCGGGGATGCAATCCGTTAAAAAAATAATGGGAGCGTCCAACCTTTTCCAACATCGAAGGAGTCAGAATACCGGGAAAACAACCATCCGGAACAGCATCCTTTTGAGAGCCGGCAATCAATTGTCCAGTCCGGTCGTACAGACCCAGCTCCAATTTGAATTCGGAAGCCACTTGCTCTACCATTTGAGACCAATCGGGATTTGAATGGCCCATAGTGAGAAACCGCTGTACATTTTGTGCATTCTCCAATAAACTGGTCTCAATCTGACGCTTATTGTTGAACTGAAAGAAATAAATGGTCATGAAACTGACCAGTACAAAAGAACCCACGGTCAGAGAAACGACCAGGAATTGCACTTTACGTCGCAGGGACGGGCGGTCCGATATTTCTATGGTCCACCTGTTGGGCAACACTGCCAATTTCTTATTGAGCAACCCCAGTACGGCTGCGAAGAGAATAAGGGAAAAAAACAAGTAGGAGAAAACAGAAATCGGCCTGGAGATATCGGCAGAATATCGACCTGCGATCAAATGGGCATTTTGATCTGCATTCAAATCCAACAGCAACTCTGTTCGACGGTTTATCCGACTGAGTTGACCGGCCTCCATTTTAGAAAAAGAACCAGTCAATACATCAGGGTACACCGGGTTATTGGACCAGATTCGAGTGGAATCTATATAAATGGCAAAATCCAGGTCAGTTTCCCCTCCTTTTCTCAACTCTCTTGATATTTGATAAAATGTTTCCGGGCCGGTATTGCTTTCGGCTAGTGCTGTCTTAAAATTTTCAGCCAGTGCAATACGCTTCTCCAGGTCATTGTCTAAACTGTATTTGTACATCAGGGCAGCCGTACAAGACGATAAGACCAGCAACCAAAGAAAAATCCACGGATATCCCACCTTGACTTTTTCTGAAAAGAGGTCCAGCAAAAAGACGAAGAGGAACACAGCCAGATAGAAGGGAAATGGATGGAGGTTGGTTTGCATCATTAAAAGCAGAGGCAGACTCAAAAGTGCAGCTGCTCCGATGGACATAATCCTGTTGTTGAGCGGTATCCCCAGGTTGTGAATGATCTCACCCAGCTTAATACTTATCAAAAACTGAGAAACCAAAAACAGCAAAACTCCCGACAGAGCCGCAAAACTGTATCTGTCCAGTGTAAAAACATTGTCCAAGTCCATATTGATGGTGGACTGATTCACCACCATTCCCACCACCAGGGTAAAAACAATCCATCCACAGATTATTATCCAATACCCTCCCACAGTCAACAGAGCGCGAATACCCGGTGCAAACTGACGACCCTTTTTGCTGAAAACGGGGACGTTCAAAAAAACAATGGCGACCAGAAAATAAAGCAGAAAATCAATTATCAAAAGTCCGGGACTCCAATTACCTCCCCACTCAAGCAAACCAATCCCGAATATTCTAAGTCCTTCGTTCACTTCTGCCAGGGCATCAGTTTGCAATGCCAACCGAAGAAGGATGACAGGTAGCAGTATGTACAAAAATTTCACAGGCTTCAAAAGGAGTTTCTTAAACCGCTGAAATACATACAAGACTGCAAAAATTATTACAGAGAGAAATCCCAATATCACAAAAATGGCAGACCACAATCTGATTGAAGAAGACCTGACAGGATCATCTACAACCGGCATCAAAGTGCCATCGACAAGCTCAAATTCAAGTTCGAAGGGAACGAATCCCTTGTAATTGAGCTGGAATATTTTTTCCTGTTCTGCAGCATTCCGGGAATAAAGTGGTAAAAGGACGAAGGTTCGCCGGTTTAATTCGGTATCAGGAGCGGTGAAATAAAACTCTCCTGTTGCAATATTTTCTCTTTGACTAAAATAGATGGCATCACTATCTGACCATTTATCTGATTTGGGCAGCCAAATTGAGGAATGGGCATAAACAGGTTCGTCTCCCTCAAAGAGAATCAATTGAGGAGAATATGGTGAATCAGTAGTTTTACGAATTGCGGAGATGGCCTGATCTGCATCTGATCCATCTAAAAATGCACGGGCGGCATCGGTCCAATTGCTGTGGTTGACTTCCCATTCCTCCAAAAAGGTTGGCTTAAGGTCGATGTTGTGATAGAGGACTACTCCACCACAAGCCACCAGAATTAAAACCCCGGCGACCAAACCGACCCATGACAAATGGTTTTGAAAAATGTTTATCATCACGCCAACAACCCTTTACAATTGCTGCAAAGTTACTATTTTTCAGATAATTAATTATTAGAATAATTTAGAATGTGATAAAGTATTTTCCCACCTACCATTTAAATGAGCCCATTTAGGAATCAATATCACCCTTTGACTGTTGTAAAAACGGTATGTGAGACGGCCTGTCGCATCTCCTACGGGGATGAGGAAAGTCCGGACAACGAAGAGTGCCGTACCGCTTAATAAACGGGGTCGCGCAACGGCGCGATACAGACAGTGTCACAGAAACTATACTTCCGCGGTTTTTCCGCGGTAAAGGTGAAAACGTGCGGTAAGAGCGCACGAATTTCGGGAGTAATTCCGAAATTGGACAAACCTTGCGGGTTGAAATGCCATGTACATTGCGCTTCATTGTGAATTGGGTTACTCGTCCAATTGCCTCAGGGCTGGCGCAAGGGGTAGGCAGATAAGATAAATGACAGGCTGTACCTACTGGGTGCAACAGAATCCGGCTTACAGTCCCACATACCAAAAAAGCCCCGGCCTTCAAGGTCCGGGGCTTTTTTATTTCTCTCAGTAAATTCGCTTACTGATGTATTTTTTACAGGGCAAATTAAGCACCTTCATCAAAAGCCTCAAGGTTGAAAAGCAGAGAGAATCTCAATGTATTATCCAGTGGA
>SKLY01000031.1 GCA_007121335.1 Saprospiraceae bacterium
CCTTACGCTTCCTTCAGATCCCACCTCACGGTGGACACCCTTGCGATCAGCTAATGCTTCCCCGTCAACTGGGCGCATTCGGGACTTTAACCCTATAGGTAGATAGTATGCATGGCACACAGAAAAAGGGGAAGCGCAATGAAGCACCTCCCCCGTTTTATGGTATAAAAATCACAGTTTAGATCACACTTTGGAGCGCGCCAAACTGGATTCTTTCTTGACAACTTTTGGCTTCATTTCACCCGTGAGGTCGTGTACAACCGGAGTAGCCACAAATACCGAACTGTAGGTACCCACAACGATACCGATCAGGAGTGCAAATGCAAAACCTTTGATACTTCCACCACCGAAGATAAACAGTACGAATATCACGAAGAATGTCGTGACCGACGTGATTATCGTTCGACTGATGGTGCTGTTAACCGCCATGTTGATGACCTCGGTTTTGTCCCGATTCGTATAGGTGTTGATGTACTCCCTTATTCGGTCAAACACCACCACGGTATCATTGATCGAATAACCGATCATGGTCAACAGTGCCGCTATGAATGCCTGGTCGATTTCCAGGGCAAATGGCACAATGCCATGAAGTAGCGAGAACACCGCGAGCAGAACCAGCGTATCGTGGGTCAGTGCAGCAATCGCTCCCATACTGTATTGCCATCTGTTAAATCGAATAAACAGGTACAGGAAGATCAACAAGAGCGCGAATATGGTCGCATATACCGAACTCTGCCGGATATCGTCCGCGATAATCGGCCCGATCATGGACGAACTCACAATATGCGTATATCCCCTGGAGTCCGTGGTTGTAAAGCGATCGAAATCGAGGTCTCCACCAACCATCTCATTTAATCCCTCGAAAAGTAAGGTCACCACCGTTTGAGCAGCTTCATCACTGCGGTCATCGATAAGGTGCGAAGTGGTAATATTGAATGTATTTCGAGTGTCAACGGCTTTCACAATGGGTTCATCGTCAAAAACATCTGCCAGGTTTACCCGGATATCTTCCGCATCTATATCCGTGCCATCGGCAAACTGGACATTGTAGGAGTATCCTCCACGGAAGTCCACGCCCAGCTCAAAGCCTCTGGTGGCAAAGGAAATGATACCTGCCACAATAATCACTGATGACAGTACATAGGCCATTTTCCTCTTTCCGAGCCAGTCCACCTGGGGATTGGCAAACATATTCTTGGTTGCACCAGTAAAGAAGGTGATGTTTTTGCCTCTGGAAATGGTCCACCACTCAATTAGCATTCTACCAAGCAGAACCGCTGTAAACAGAGAGCAGATCACACCGATGATCAATACAACGGCAAAACCCTGTATCGGACCCATACCGAAGTAAGCAAGTACAATGGCTGTTAAAATGGTGGTTACGTTCGCATCGATGATGGCCGAGTAGGAGTTTCTAAATCCGTCGCTGATAGCCATCAACATGGACTTGCCCTCCCGGACCTCCTCCCGGATCCGCTCAAATATAATTACGTTGGCATCCACTGCCATACCGATGGTTAGTACAATACCGGCTATTCCCGGCAGCGTGAGCACCGTCCCGAAGGACGATAAGGCCCCGAAAATAAAGAACAGGTTTGCAAATAGTGCAATGATTGCTACTATACCACCGGTGCTGTAATACAATATCATAAACATCAATACCAGGAGGAATCCGACCACGAGGGCCCTGATACTCCGGTTGATATTATCCTGTCCGAGTGAGGGTCCCACCAGTGCCTCCTGAATGATCACAACCCGCGTGGGTAATTTACCGATCTCCAGAATATTGGCGAGGTCCTGTCCCTCCTGAACGGAGAAATTACCGCTGATTCTCGAACTTCCACCGGCTATGGGTTCATTAACTCGGGGCGCAGATACTACCTGGCCATCCAGCACAATGGCTATCTCCCGGTTGTTATCATTCGCAGCCCGGGTCGTCATATCTTCCCAAACACGTGCACCTTGCTGATCAAGTGTAAGATTTACTACCACTTCATTGGTTACAGGATCCATCGCACTGGTCGCACGAATTACCCGGTCTCCCTCGATGGGAGCAGCGGTGGCTCCGCGTCTCTTTTGAATGGCGTAGAGTTGATAATTTCTTGTTCGCTGTCCGGTTTCAAAATCCTGAACAGGCTGAGATGACCAGCGAAACTCGAGGTCTCTCGGAAATAAAGCCATGATATCCGGCCTGGTCAACATCTCCATGATGTTGTCGCGCTGGTTGCGGTCCGCTATCCCCATAACAGCAGGGGAAAAGATTAGTTGGCCGCCTGTTGTGGAGTTGAGTTCTAAAACGGACAAAAGAGGTCCTGGGCCGGTTTCGTCAATTACGGCTTCAGCGAAAAGCGTATCTACTGTAACAATGGTGTCCAAAATTTCACCGGCATCGTCGTAAGTGAAGCTGATTGTGGTATCCAGGCTGAATTCACCTTCTTCGACATCGATATCATCACCCGCATCCAACTGTCGCAGCCGGTCATCCGCATCGAAAAAAGCAGAAACGATGCCTTCATCAGTAATTCGATAGACATCCCAAAACTCCAACTCAGCACTGGCCTGCAGGAAGCGTCTGGCCCTCTCGGGATTATCCACACCGGGAAGCTCTACAATAATGAGATCCCGGGACGCATCCAGCGATACATTGGGCTGGGTCACACCGAATTCGTCGATCCTGTCCCGCATCCGCTGGAAGGTCAATTGCACGGTCTCATCCGCCCTTTCGCGAATCAGTCGAAGCATTTCTCCATCGGTGGTTTCAAAGGTAATATCGTCCCTCAGGGCCGGGTTTCTGGAAAATATGGCGACCAGACTCTGACCGTCGGCCCGCTCTCTGAATTCCTCGTAAAACAGAGAAATATAGTCAGTTTGCGCACCGGCAAATCGCTCATCTGCAGCATCGAGGGCTTCCCTGAATACGGGGTCCCTGCTGTTGTTTGACAGCGCTATGAGAAACTCCTTGAGGTCTATCTGAAGGACGGTACTCATACCACCCCTGAGGTCCAGACCCAAAGCCAACTGCCTCGACTTGAGTTCTTCGTATGTAAAAGACTTGACGAGTGGCAGCGTAAATATCTCTTCGGAAGACATGGAATCCAAAAAAGTAATTCTGGCCTCCCTGAAGCGGTCGTGACGCTCATCCGGATCTTCAATACCTGCAGTTACTGCCTCGGCATGGCGATCCGCATCTCTCTCTACTCTCGTCGTGGGTAGTACAAAAAAGTACTGGATCAATGTAACAATGATCATCACTACGAGAAAAAACTTAACAATCCCTTTTCCTTGCATGTTAAAAACCTAATTATGAGTGTTTTTCAAAAAACGCCACAAAGATAGGCAAATACCTAATATATTTGAAGCGATATGGTCCAGTCTTTCTGTGCTCCCTTTTGCACCTGTCTTGTTTTCGTCCTAAAGGTTGAACCTAAAACACTGGCCAACAATTAATTGTCCGCGTTTTCCATCAATGTATCACGGCCTAATAAAACATAAATGAGTGCCAAATTATTGGATACCGGGGTGGCCTTAGCTATCATTTTTCGGCCATTTTTTCGACAAATGATCTTCGGCAACAACCTTTTGCCAAAAAAACTCGCCGGCATGAGAGCTCGTCGCCGGCAGCAGTCATTTCGGGACGGTATAATTGATTTCACTGGAAAATGATTCCGAACCCATTTTTCTAACCATCGATTTAAATCGAATCCGGGTCAGAAAGCATTTCAAGTTGCGCTGCTTTATCTTGTTTAGGCCCTACTCCACCCATACCGAGAAAAGATCCCTCGGATTTGGCCACACGTTTTGCATAACTTTTAAAAGTCTTGTACAACTCATAGGCATGCAATGGGTCCAGTTTTTCCAAAACAGCATTGAGGCTGCGCAACTTATTTTCCAAAACATCCATCCGAGGGGCTTCCTCATCTGGCAGCGTTCCCACCAATTTCTCAAAGCGATCATCAAAGCTGTTGATTACCTCTTCGTAATATTTTCTGACGCTCTGCGAAAGGTCTTTCCTGTGCTTTTTCAAAGTATTAAGCCTTCTCGCTGTGTTAACTTCTGAAGCATCCAATCTGCCGTCGGCAAAAGCCACATAGGCAGTAATTAACGGAATGGCATCAATGAGTTTGTCTTTATCTCCTGCACTTAAATTTTCCATACTTCTAAATTTTTCCGCGCAAATATCGCAACAAGCAGCAAGCTAAAGCTACTTTTTGCCCGATTTTTCAAAACAAACTTTCCAATCATTAACAGTAGTCTGACTCCTAAAATTTTTCAGCCCTACCAGATCAGGGAATTCTTTTGATTCCGGCAACCTTTTTAATCCTTATTCAACTGCACAAAAAGCTCCCGGAGTGAAATTAAGAATTGGTGAATTCAAACACATGTAGTATTTTTGTATAAGATTTTTTTTCATACAAAACTTCCAACCACCTTGGCCACCAAAAGCAAGAGCGGAAAGCAAACGCCCCTGATGAAGCAGTACTTCCAAATGAAAGCGAAGTACCCCGATGCCATTTTGCTCTTCAGAGTGGGTGATTTTTACGAGACCTTCGGGGAGCATGCCGTTATTGCCTCTAAAATCCTTGGCATCATTCTCACCAACCGGAACAACGGCGGCAGCAAAATAGAGCTGGCCGGATTCCCCCACCACTCCATGGAGACCTATCTGCCCAAACTGGTAAAGGCGGGCTACCGGGTGGCCGTTTGCGATCAACTGGAAAAACCATCGCCCAATAAGAAAATCGTCAAACGCGGAGTCACGGAGGTGGTTACACCCGGGGTCACCATCAATGACAGCCTGCTCAACCAAAACAACAACAACTACCTCTGCGCCATTTTTACCGAGAAGGAATACCAAACGGGTCTCGCCTTTTTGGATATTTCCACCGGGGAGTTTTTTGTCACCGAGGGCAATAAGTTCCAGACCGAAAAATACCTCCAGAGTTTTCAACCTTCTGAAATCCTGCACTCCCGCTCCCACAAAAGTGACATCGAAGAGTGGTTGGGCGATGAATTTCACACCTACGCCATGGATGACTGGATGTTCTCCATTGATTATGCGGAGGAAAAATTGCTCCGGCACTTCAATGTCACCTCGCTCAAGGGATTCGGAATAGAGGGAATGAAACAGGCCCAGATCGCAGCCGGAATCATCCTCGAATACCTCCACAATACAGAGAACAACCGCTTGAGTCACATCAAGAAAATCAGCAGACTGATCTCCGGTCAGTACCTCTGGCTGGACAAATTTACCATACGCAACCTCGAACTAATCGACAGCCTCCACCCCACCGGCCAGTCCCTGCTCAATATCATCGATCGCACCACCAGCCCGATGGGCGCCCGCCTTTTGAAAAAATGGGTGGTACTCCCACTTACCACACCAAAAAAAATCCAGGGCAGACTGGAAGCGGTGGACTATTTGTTGAAAAACCGGGAAGTGCTGGACGAGCTGCTCTCTCATCTGAAAAAAATGGGCGACCTGGAGAGACTGGTCTCTAAAATTACCCTGCAAAGAATCAGCCCCAGGGAATTGCTGCAATTAAGAAATGCAATGGAATCCATCCAACCCATAGTCGATCTATTGGCAAAGGATTGTCCTGGTGCCCTCAAGTTAATTGGCGATCAGCTCACCCCTTGCGAAGACCTGCAGCGCATTCTCCGGGAGCAAATCAGAGAAGATGCACCTGCGGTTTTTGGAAAAGGACCTGTGATCAAAGAGGGATTCAACGAAGAGCTGGACGACTGGCGGAACACCATCCGAAACAGCAAGGAGTTGCTGCTGGAAATTCAGGAAAAAGAAGCTGCCAGAACGGGCATTCAAAGTCTTAAGATCGGCTTTAACAATGTGTTCGGCTACTACCTGGAGGTTACCAACAAGTACAAAGACAAGGGAATGGTCCCGGAAGAGTGGGTGCGCAAACAAACCCTCACCAATTCGGAGCGGTATATCACCGAAGACCTCAAAGACCTGGAAACGCGTATCCTGACCGCGGAAGACCAAATTAGCATACTGGAGGAAAAACTCTACGAACAACTGATGGAAGACCTCCAAATCTATGTGGAACCCATTCAAAACAACGCCAAATTGCTGGCGACCCTTGATTGTCTCATTTCCTTCGCCCTGGTTTCTGCCGAATACCAGTACCACAAACCCGAGGTAAATGAAGGCTACGATATAACCATCAAAGGAGGGCGGCATCCGGTCATTGAGAGAGAAATGCCTCCCGGACAGGCCTACATCCCTAACGACGTCAAACTGGATAC
>SKLY01000189.1 GCA_007121335.1 Saprospiraceae bacterium
ATCCATGATGCTTTCGGTGGCATTGATTTGGGCCATAAAATCCCGGTATCCGGCAGCTCCCGAGGATGAAATAATTGCGATATTCTGCAAAACGTAGGGCAGTGGGAGAGTGGTTTGCAATTTGTCCAGCCCCTTTTTCCGTAATTCGTTGAAAATTTGCTGTTTGCGGGAAAAGTATTTTCCGATGGTAAATCCCGGGTCTGCATCGACTATGTTGAGCTTTAAGCCGTACTCTTCGTGAAAGTCCACTTTTACGGCAATCAACAACTCGAGGCCCTCTTTTAAAACCTCGTCCAGTTGTTCACCCAGTTTTTTCTTTAACACCAGGTAATTTCCGGCCCAGAGCACAGCAAAGGCTTTTGCCTTGACACGGTCGGACTGCTCTTGCTTTTCCACCAACTGTAGATATCGGTGGCGACTTTTGGTTGAAATGGAGGCTATTTCGGCCCTGACCCACAATTGCTGCGGGAAATTGACCGAAATAGCCCTCTTTATTCTCTTGTTGAGTTCGTAGAGTGGGATGCCTTTTTCGGCTTCACTGTCTGTATTTTCGAACCCTTGTTCCACACTAGCTCAGCACTTTTTTTACGAGTTGCGCAGCTTCCTCCAACAGTACCGCAGAATGGACGGCCAGTCCGGAATTGTCGATAATTTCCTTTGCAATGTCTGCATTGGTTCCCTGGAGTCGCACTATGATGGGTACATTCAAATCGTCTATGTTTCGACAGGCATCAACCACACCCTGAGCGACGCGGTCACAGCGTACGATTCCACCAAAAATGTTGATGAGAATGGCCTTTACGTTCTGGTCGCTGAGAATGATTCTGAATCCCTGTTCAACCCGCGCTGCATTGGCAGTACCTCCCACATCCAGGAAGTTGGCCGGATCTCCGCCCGATAGTTTGATGATGTCCATGGTGGCCATCGCCAATCCGGCGCCATTCACCATACAGCCCACGTTGCCATCCAACTTGACATAGTTGAGGTCATATTTTTTAGCCTCCACTTCGGTGGGGTCCTCTTCGTGAATGTCTCTCATTTCCGCAATTTCTTTTCTCCTGAAAAGGGCGGCATCATCGATAGACATTTTGCAATCCACTGCTAAAATTCGGTCGTCTGCGGTTTTCAGGACGGGATTGATCTCCACAAGCGTCGCATCTGCATTGATAAAAGAGCGGTAGAGGTTGGCGGCAAACTTTGTCATCTCCTTGAAGGCTTTGCCAGTAAGTCCCAGATTAAAGGCAATCTTTCGGGCCTGGAATGGCTGCAATCCGATGGACGGATCGACAAATTCTTTGTGTACCAAATGCGGTGTTTCCTCAGCCACGGTCTCGATATCCATCCCTCCTTCGGTAGAGTAGATGATGGCGTTGTTACCGGAGTCGCGGTCGGTGAGGATAGACATGTAAATCTCATCGCAAGCATCAAAATCAGGTGCGTAGGCATCTTCAGCTATCAGTACCTTGCGCACCAATTTCCCTTCGCCTTCCAATCCACCGGGAGTCTGAGGGGTTTTTAGCATCATACCCAGAATATCGGATCCCAGTTGCTCTACCTCAGCCCTGTTTTTTGCCAACTTAACACCACCGCCTTTCCCGCGGCCTCCTGCATGGATTTGTGCCTTAATCACAGCAGCCTCTGTGCCGGTATCCTTTTTCAGTTGGTCGTACGCACTGAGCAACTCCTCTTTTTTCTCTACGACAACACCCTCCTGAATGGGTACATTGTTGTCTTTCAATATCTTTTTTCCCTGGTATTCGTGAAGATTCATATCGGATTATTTTTTGAAAGCCCAAAGCTAATCAGTTTTTTGGAAAAATTGAATGACTCTACGGTATGAATTTATCGCAAGTATGGATTTTCAAGGACAGCACAAATTACTATCGTGTTGATCCACAGGATGATACGAAAAATAACAATCCCGGCCAATAGATATCAAGTCGGCAACGACGCACTGACGCCAACAGCAAACACTCACAGACTCACTAATTCACAACTGAGTGAGCCATTAACCAAAAATCTATAAACTAGATAAACCCCATAAAATCGATATGATGCAGGATGCAATGCACTATCGCCGCAAGCAGCCATTGACCATCGGCCAACCAACCAATGAGGCCATCCGCCATCGGCCAACATCCAATGAGGCCATCAACCAAGCTTACTATTTGATTGAGGTGGCGGGATGTATTCCACAGTTCAGAAAGCAAGGGATACATCAGTAATGACAGAAGTATTGGGTGCTTTACTTTTTCAAAAATTCTCACACCTCTTTTGCCTGACAGAATTATTTGCCTACATTAGCTGTTAAATGAATGACAGAAAAAAAAAGAGGAGTTTAATCAGCTTTGACTGGGCGATCAAAAGGCTTTTGAGAAGCAAGGTCGATTTTATAATATTAGAGGGCTTTTTATCGGAACTGCTCAAAGTCAATGTGAGGATAAAAAACATCTTAGAGTCCGAAAGCAACAAGACCGATAAAGACGACCGTCACAATAAATGCGACCTACTCTGCGAAAACGATCGTGGGGAATTAATAATAATTGAGGTTCAGTTCCACCGGGAGATGGATTACTTTCAACGCATGCTATACGCCACGTCGAAAGTAATCTCCGAGTACATCGCCGCCGGAGAGAAATATGCCGAGGTTAAAAAGTTGTATTCGATCAACATTTTATACTTTGATCTGGGTCAGGGAGATGATTATTTGTACAAGGGTGAAACAAATTTCAGGGGTTTGAGGAATAGTGATCGATTGCGGTTGTCCTCTACGCAAGTCAAAACATTCGGAAAGGATTATCCCTCCGATTTATACCCTGAGTACTATCTGATCAAGGTCAACAATTTTGATGATGTGGCTAAAAATTCCCTGGATCAATGGATTTACTACCTGAAAAATTCAGAGCTTCCGCCAACAAATATAACGGCAAAGGGGCTCGACAAAGTAAAGGAACGATTTAAATACGACAAAATGGATGCGACACAAAAAAAGGAGTACGATCAGTACTTAGAAAGCCTCCGGGCCTCAGATAGTGCTATTGAAACTGCTAAGTATGAAGCTAAGGAGGAAGCCATTTCTAAAAAGAATATGGAAGTCATTGTTAATTCTTTCAATGAAGGATTAGATATTCCAAAAATTGCCAAAATTATAGCTGAGTCCGAAGAGGAGGTAAAGAGAATTTTGCAAGACAAAGGATTGCTCTAAAGTCATTACTTCAACCAAAAGTATAATCCTCCTCCTCAATTCAGACCTGTTAATGTTATGATAGAGAACCCCAGAAGTAAATGTATATGGGTTGAACAATGCAACCTAATCGATTAATTTTTTCAAAATGGATGAGACACAAAAAAAGGAGTACGACCAGTACTTATAGAGCCTCCGGGCCTCAGATAGCGCTATTGAAACTGCTAAGTATGAAGCTAAGGAGGAAGCCATTTCTAAAAAGAATATGGAAGTTATCGTAAATTCCTACCAGAAAGGATTAAGCATTGACCTGATTGCTGAAATTGTTTCTGTATCTGAAGAGGAAGTAAGGAAGGTGTTGCAGGAAAAAGAACTGCTTTAAATCTGTTTTCTTCAACCGAAGATTTAATCCTCTTCCTGGGCTTCCCGTATGATAAAATTAATCCAGGGAATCTTGTGATCCATTTTTCTCGCTAAGACGCCAGGCCGCAAAGACAAGGCGCAAAGATGGGGCCATCGAAACAGAATGTGCCGTGCAAATATCCAAGAACACCAACATTCCCCAAAGTAAACATAATTCCGGCTACATAGAATTCACGTACTGGTGGAAAATAACTCACCAAATCACAGACTCACCAATTCACAACTGACTTTGGTCCACCACAGGGAAACAGAGATCACGGAGAGAGAGAGACTGAGTAAGGGCCATGAGTTATAATATTGCGTTGAGCGAAGGCCAAGCCAAAATTCCTCCAATTTAAATTAAAACCATAAGTTCGATTTGATGCAGGTTGTTTTGCACTAACGCCAAAGCAGCGATCCGCCATCCGCCATCGGCCAACAACCAATGAGGCCATCCGCCAATCAGTAACCCGGATTTTGGACCAAATTGGGATTGCTGTTCAGGTCAGAACTCGGTATGGGGAAAACATCCCTGTGCGAGGAGACCTGCTGACCATCGGGCGCGGCACCTTTCCACTGCCAGACATAGTCGCCGTCCGAAAATTGTCCGAATCTCACCAGGTCTGTCCTTCTGTGGCACTCCCAGTACAGTTCCCTTGCGCGCTCGTCCAAAATGAGTTGCAGGTCAAACTCCTCCATGGTCACATTGCCGGCCGGGCTTTTGTAAGCCCTCTCCCTGACCTGGTTGAAATAGTCCAATCCCTGCTGAACACTCCCGCCTCCCCTCAAAGAAGCTTCTGCAGCCATAAGGTAGGCATCCGCAAGTCTGAATTTTGGGAAGTCCGTGTCAGGGAAGGTCGCATCTGCACCTGATACACCATCTGAGGTGATGTTTTTAAATTTGGTGACCGCGTAACCCTGGGTAAACTGCGTAATGTCCTCAATATCCAGGGTGTGCCCATCGGTGTAAAACATGCCGCGACGATCGAAGGCCTCGGTGGTTAACTTATAAGAGTAATCCGGCTGATCAACGTAGAGGAAAATTTTATACAATCCCGGTGCCTCAATGGTTTGGATCGGGGCCCCACCAATTTCCAGTATAGCATCGCCACCGGTGTCCCCCAAAACCAAATCGGGATCATCGTTTGCGATAAAGGTAAATTCGCCGGCATTCAATTCAGCTTCTATTTCAAGGGCTCTTTCATCTTCATTCCACTCCAGAGGAAGGCTGCCTCCCCCTGGCACTGCCGGTCCCTGAAGCGCCCAGTCTCTTCTTTCTATGGTGTAGGTTAAATTGCTCCAATTGACCCGGATATAATGCAGACCTGGTTCCGGTACAACAATGGGGTCGCCGTTTATTTGGAGCGTGCCGTCTCCCTGATTGTCACCGTATATGGGCGCTGTCGAGGAGGGTATTCTTGTAAAGCGAATTTCCGTGTTGGGATCCGGGAAGTACTTATGTCCGAAAAAGATGTTGTCGCCACCGGGTGATGAGAGGGAGTTTCTCGTATCTGTGGGGTCATTTCCCTGATGCGTACCGGGTACATAGAGTTTGGGGTAGGAGACGGTTTGTCCGAGGTTGCGCTCCACGATTACGCCATCGCCGCCTTCAGGAAATACTTCTACAAACTCTCGCACTGCGCGGGTTCCTCCCCAGCCACCGCCCATTCCCAAATCGGATGGGTTCATGTTTCCACCAATGGCTGCATTAATAATAAAAGTCATTCCACCCCAGGTCCTGGTATTTACACCGTCAGAAATAATGGGGAAAATGATTTCACTGGAATTGTCATTGTCTGCCAGGAAAAGATGGGCGTACTCTTCCTCGAGTTGGTAACCGGCAGAGATTATCCTTTCGCAGTATTCAAAGCAATCCGCATAGCGGTTTTCTCCGGTATAAACCTCTGCATTCAGGTAGAGTTTTGCCAAAAGCATCCAAACCGCACCCCTGTCTGCCCGGCCGTATTCATTGGTTCCCGGAGCTGCAATGGTCTCTTCAATTTCTAACAATTCACTCTCGATAAAGTCAAAAAGATCGGCTGCCTGAATTTGCTGCGGGAAGAATGCACCGACATCGTCCTGCTCGGTTACAAAGGGTACATTTCTAAAGAGGTCCAATGCGTGCCAGTAACTGAGTGCTCTTAAAAACCTGGCCTCGGCTCTGAATTCCTGGATTTCAGCACGCAGTTCATCACTCACACCACGTGAGCTGAGTTTGCTGTTGGTAGTTTCGCGAAGGAATTCGTTACAAAGAGATATTTGGTAAAAAATGCGGCTGTAAAAGGCAAAGGTAAAACCGTCACTCGGTGTCCATGTCTGGTAATGAAAGTCAAAAATGGTCTGATCATTCCACCCGATTATGGCCTCGTCAGTGGTGAGTTGCTGATGGTACCAGTAGCCGCGAAGATATTGTCCGAATCCCTCGTCAATTCCCGAAATATCGGGTCGCCCTGCCGGCCCTTCTTGCCCAGAAACAGACAGTCCTGCATATAATTTTGCCAACACACCACGGTAGGCATCCTCATCGTCGAAAACGGTGCCCGAGGTTACCTGGGTAGGGTCCAATGGAACCGTATCCAGGTCGTCAAAACAGGAGGTAGCCGTCAAAACTATCAGGATGCTTAGAAATATTATTTTTACGCTATTCATGATTGCTA
>SKLY01000205.1 GCA_007121335.1 Saprospiraceae bacterium
CTTTCCACATCATCGATAGGATCAATATCCGGGGAGCTGTCAACAATTACATCCACCTCAACAATTTCGGAACAAGAATATGTTCCGTTCCAGATTAAGAGTGTATTGCTTATGGGGTAAGTGGGTGATGTCCATAGGACAGTATCTCCGCCACTTTCAATAACATAATACCCCTGGTCAGGGTAATCATTATCAGCCTCAATAGGAGGAAGGTCAACCGGTTCGTCACAACTTATCAAGGTCCCGGGGTCAGTGAAATTCGGTAAGGGAAAGACTTCTATGGTAAACTCCTCCACCGGGATACAATTGTCATCAGGTGTGAAGGTGAGTTCAATATCACCATCCAGGCCGGAAGGATCAAATTGGTTGCCCGAAACTCCAGTTCCGGACCAGGAGCCATCAATATTATAGGTTGGCAAAGCCAGTGGGCCGTCATCTTCACAAATCTCATCCTGCAGTTCAAAGTCAACCATCAAAAGCAATTCATCCGGTTCTTCGTAACTACTGCAATTACCCCAATCTGTCCAATTGTCATAATCGGTAATTCGGGCTATCCAATTTTCCCTGGTTGTAGCAGAAGTAGGACCCGTGTAGCTTGAGAAAGGCTCCAAATCACCATCTGTATTGTAATAGTAACAAGGATCCACGTCGGGATGCAAATCAGAATTTTGAGCGTTGGGAGATCCTGCCATCCATTCCTCCTTGTTGTTGTATCCGTAAATAACCTCACCGACAAATATGTTGGAAGTGGCCCAAGTATCGTCCGTCAGGATATACAGTTGATCGCCAGCTACAGCTATATTCAGGTCTTCGAGGTCCCCATTAGCAACAATAGTTGGTGAAAAATCCCAATAGGTTGGATTGGTATAAGCAGCAGGTGATAAAACCTCATAAGAATCCGGCCATCTGAAAGTCACAACAGTACCGGCAGGTATGGTGTTGGGGCCATCGTAGGTAATAACCACGGTGCCCTCGGAGGTCCCCCAGGTGTTTGTTGATTCTAGATAGGCCTGATCCGTGACCTGAAACGAAGTTCCAGTTTCGATATCAACCATAAAGGCCAAATGCACTATATCCTCCCCATTCGGAAGACCAAATTCCGGGCAATTCGCATTGGCATTCACTCCCAGCACGACTATATCACCCTGAGTCAATGTCGTTTGACCAATAGTACCGTAACTCCAATACAGCATGACCAGGCAGCCAATTAACAGTCTGAGTGCGATGTGTTTTATTTTCATTACCAAGTTTTAAGCATTTCAATCCACAAAAATAACCCTTTTAGCAGCGCAGGGCTTTCACTGGAGGTTAAAGTTAAGTAATCTTTCTCAAACAAAGATGCTTGAGAGGGTAATAATGTCCCGACAAAGTACATAAAATTTTGGCTTGCCGGCTAAAAAGAGGCCAGCACAGAATGAAGTTCCACTTTTTGACCTGCTATACCGGCAGAAACCAACAATTACCCTATTTTTGCGCCAAATTTCAGACATCATGCAACTTAGTGACCAGGACCAGGTGAGAAGAGAATCCCTCAAAGCCATTCGCGAGATGGGCATAGAACCCTATCCACACGAGGCCTTCGAGGTGAATACCTTTTCCACCGACATCAAAAATTCTTTTGAGGACGACAAAGCAGGTGAATTTGAGAACCTCAAACTCGCCGGGCGACTCATGTCTAAACGGGGCAAGGGAAAGGCGATGTTTGCCGAGCTTCAGGATAAAAAGGGTCGCATCCAAATCTACCTCAGGCGGGACGACATCTGCCCGGATGAGGACAAATCACTTTACAACCTCCTCATCAAGCGTCATCTCCACCTCGGTGATTTTATCGGGATAGAGGGCTTCGCTTTTCGCACCGGCATGGGCGAGATAACTGTGCACGTGCAGTCCTTTAAGTTGCTCAGCAAAACCCTGCGCACCCTGCCTGTGGTAAAAAAAGATGCCGAGGGCAATGTCTATGACGCCTTTACAGACCCGGAGCAGCGATACCGCATGCGCTACGTCGATCTCACTGTAAATGAGGGTGTCCGCGATGTTTTTGTCGCGAGGAGCCGCACCATTTCAGCCATGCGGAGCTTTTTTGACAAAAAGGGCTGGCTGGAAGTTGAAACACCCATTCTGCAACCCATTCACGGAGGGGCCGCCGCACGACCTTTCAAAACGCACCACCACAGCCTCGACATTCCGCTCTACCTGCGGATTGCCAACGAGCTCTACCTCAAAAAACTGATAGTCGGGGGCTATGACGGGGTGTATGAAATCGGCAAAATGTTCCGCAACGAGGGCATGGACCGCACCCACAATCCAGAATTTACCTCCATGGAAATTTACGTGGCTTATCGGGACTACCAATGGATGATGGAAATGACCGAGCAGTGCCTGGAGGCAGTGGCCGAATCGGTCATGGGCACCACCAAAGTTACCGCCGGCGATAACGAAATCGACTTTAAGGGGCCCTACCCCAGGCTGACCATGTACGAAGCCATTGAAAAGCACACAGGTTTTGATATCTCCGAAATGGGTGAAGAGGATCTCCGCAAGCTCTGCGACAAACTCCACATTGAAGTGGAGCCCTCCATGGGCAGAGGTAAGTTGATAGATGAGATTTTTGATGCAAAGGTGGAGAGGAACCTGATTCAGCCCACCTTTATCACAGACTACCCCATCGAAATGACCCCTCTGGCAAAAAAGCACCGCTCAAAAGAGGGACTGGTGGAGCGCTTTGAACTCTTTGTCAATGGAAAGGAAATTGCCAATGCCTACACCGAGCTCAACGACCCCATCGACCAGCGCGAGCGTTTTGAAGAGCAATTGAAACTGGCTGAGCGGGGTGACGACGAAGCCATGGCGATGGACGAGGACTTTTTGCGGGCACTGGAATTTGGAATGCCCCCCACAGCCGGACTGGGAATCGGTATCGACAGACTGGTGATGTTGTTGACCGGAAAAAAATCCATTCAGGAGGTTCTGTTTTTCCCTCAAATGCGCCCTGAGAAAAGAGATGCTGAAGAAAATGATGATTAATTGGCGGGACACAAACCAAAACACCGATTTTCATCGTCTTTAATTACATCGCTTTATTTGATTGGTAAATATGGCCATTGGTTTAATAAAATTTCGAAGTGCCCGGTCCCTTTCGCCACTTCGCTGACTGTTTTTTGAAAAAATTATGACCAAAATGATCGGAAGTAAAAATTTGCTGTTTTTTTTGGCTGCGGCCCTCGGCTTGCTATTGGTCACGGGATGTGGAAGCGGAGAAGGAGAGAGCACCGAAGTCGGGGATACAGAATTTGAGGAAGGAACCGAATCCGGTCATTTGGGCTTTGATGAAACGCACCAAACCTGGTCCACCGCCTCGCGCGTTCTCAGTGAATTAATCGAGGGAGCTCAGTTTACAGATTACGGCATGATGCCCATTTCCCGGGGAGAGGAGCGGGATTTTACCTCCATTTTTCCCGAGCAACTCGGCGACTACACCCAGTCGGCCTATGATCCGCAGATGATCGACAAGGACCAGTACGCCCTGGTGAGACTTTACGAAAGAGATGAGGAAAAACTGCTTTTCACCATATACCGCTTTGACACCCCGCTCAATATGTACAATTTTTTCATCGCTCTGGATAGCATTTACCGACAGGACCCCACCTTAATCGCAGATGAGATCAGGGATGAAAAATTCGACGGCTGGCAGGTGAAGGACGATCAGGATAAATACAGGGAAATTGGCGTGGTACTGGACGACTACACTTTTTTGCAGGCAGACGCAAACCCCCAGTTTGAAGGCGACATGATGGAGCTGATCAAACTACTCCAGTTCGAAGATTGACCGCGAAATATCTGTCGCTTTTTTCTAGTCCTCAAACCTCGTTTCCCGTCTTTCTAGCTAATAAAATCAACCTTACTTACTGCCAAAAATCTTGTGATCCAGTGAGAACTTGCCCGGTCCTGTCAGAAACAACACCAGAAAGCCAAACATAAACAAAAACGAGAGTTCCTTATCACCGAAAGCATCTCCTGCATGATGGATAAAAAAGGCGACCATCATGGTAATCAGTAATGGGATCAATGCCAAACGGGTTCCGAGGCCGAGAATCAGCAGGATGGAACAAAAGAACTCCGAAAAAACTGCCAGGGCAAGGGAGAACTCCGATCCAACTCCAATTGGATCCGGAAAATTTGGTGCTATAGCCGAATAGTTGGCCAACTTGGGCCATCCGTGGGTCAACATGGCCACACCGAAAGATACCCGGCCAATAAGGATGGCAAAGTTGAGCTGCAAATTGGTAACTCCTGAACTAAGTAATTTTTTTATCATTTTTATGAGTTTTTTTCAGCTATTAGAATCTATCAACCGGGAAAATGTTTACCGGGCTGCTTTTTTTAACTAATAAAATATGGAAATGATGCAATTCGGCACCCTTTCCTTCTTCAAAATACCATTCCGAATCTATCGCACAGGGGCCAAAACGGGCCATTTTATTCCAAAAATACCCAGGCCACCTTCCACATTGGTGTACAATTGAGCCGGTGCCACGAATGGATTATCTATGGAATTCTCGTATCTTTCCACCGATTGAACATGGCGGTAAAAATCGCGGGTCACTGTTCTAAAGGTCAATTCAAAATACTGTGCCTCCAGGTTTAAAAAGCTATTTGGGATTAACAACCTCAGGCGAACATCCTCCCCGTCGAAGGTCTGATCCCGAATGATCACCCCGCGGTTATACGTTTCACTGCCCGGCTCCAGGGATTCCAACGAGAAATAAAAAGTTAAAAATTGAGACCTGTAAATACCACTAATATAGTAGAAATTTTCCTCTCCGGGAGGGTCGGAGAAATAGATATCAAATCCACTTCTCGATTCTCCGTCCACATCGATGCCCGCACGCTCAATAAATATGACTGAATCCGGTATTACCGGCTGCGGTACCACCTGACTGACCACTGATTCCTGTCTGTCCTCGTGAGAAACTCTGATAAAAATCTCATCCCCGGGATCGACTGATATGTTACCGGTGTAGAAATTGGCCAAAGGGCGGTGGTTTATGTTGGTTAACTGGCGGTGGTTGACTTCAAGCTCATTGCCGCCGGCGATCACACTCACCACGGCATCATCGACCAATCCACTCAAATCCCTTACGCCAAAAATTTCCTGGGGCCTTGTAACCAGAATATTTAGAATGCTGTCATTGACCGGATCAAAAAAACTGTGTATCACCAACTGATCTACATAATCCGGTGGATCTATTGCAATTTCCTTCTCGAAAAAGTCGCTGCAAGAGGTAAAGAAAAAAGGTAGCGACCCAAGAAGCAGAGCTGCTAAAGCGAGGCCCCTTGCCTTTTGAAAATATTTTTGGAATGTACTGAACATGGTGAGTGTTTTTTAAAACTTTATGGAATAAGTCACATAGGGCAAAAGCGGAAATAAATTGACCTGCCGCAATACGGTCTCCTGTCGATTGGTGTTGGTAGAGGAGTCCCAAACAGTGCGCTCATCCAGATGCACAAAAAAGGGATTTTGGTTGGCATAGGCGTTGTAAGCACCCACGGAAAAAGTGCGCTCGTAATTGGTGCGGACGCGATGAAAATTCACTCCTATATCCAGGCGGTGATACGACTCCATGCGGTAGCTGTTTCGCTCTCCAAAATACTGGTAAAATCGCCCCCTCCCTTCATCCGTGGTACCTAGATAGCGTGATTCGGGTATGGTAATGGCATTGCCCGTACCATAGACCCAACTTGCGGACAGTCCAATTCGATCCGTCAGCTTATAATTGCCCACCAGGGAAATGTCATGTCTTCGGTCGTACCTGAATGGGAAACGCCTTCCAAAATTCAGATCCTCAAACTTCCGGTAGGTCCAGGAGAGGGTGTATCCCAACCAGCCGTTGAATCGACCATCCCTTTTGTGTAGAAAAAACTCAAGGCCGTAGGAATATCCATCGCCCTGGGTCACTCTGTCCTCCCAGTTATCTATTCCAAAAACACCCTCCCCCTCACCGTAGGAAATCACATTGGACATGTCTTTGTAATAGGCCTCCAGCGTCAAGTTATAGGAACGACCTATTTCTTTGGCATATCCCGCCGCTATTTGCCATGATTTTTGAGGGAGAATATTGTCTGTAGCAGGCACCCAGAGATCAGTGGGCAATCCAATTCCCTCGTTGGCCAACAGATGGACATTTTGCTGCATGGTAGAAAATGCGAGCTTGACAGAGGAGTTGGAAGC
>SKLY01000186.1 GCA_007121335.1 Saprospiraceae bacterium
AATGGGGATGAAGCGACGATGGTACCTTATGCAGACCTTATAGTTGACTATTATTCTTCACTGGGAGAGTCTCCTGATATTTTTGAATACTGGGACGACAGGCAAGCAATGCGATATTACGGAGCCGGATACGAACTACCAGCAGGAATGTTAGCATCAATATTAGGTCTGGAAGATGAAGACAGAGGTCTGCATGTACTGAGAAATATATTATTGGCCATACTTGGGGCTTTTACAGTTTTATTTGCAGGCTTAATTGGTCGCCATCTCTCCAATTGGAGAGGTGCTTTTTTTGCCGCATTAATCCTATTCCTCTCTCCTCGTTTCCTAGGGCATTCATTCATAAATCCGAGAGATATACCCTTCGCTTTTGGTTTTCTGGGCTCTGCTCTA
This sequence comes from Saprospiraceae bacterium, assembly GCA_007121335.1. GTDB lineage: Bacteria > Bacteroidota > Bacteroidia > Chitinophagales > Saprospiraceae > PWJY01. Next base: position 394 of record SKLY01000186.1, read on the forward strand.
TTTATTTTGCTCATCTTAAAAAACTTTGAAAAACCCAGATGGAGGGATATCATTGGTCTTACTTTCTGTTTAGGGTTTGCACTATCGGTAAGATCAGGTGGAGCCTTGATGTTGTATATGTTCTTCCTGGCATTTTACGCTGGATTATTTTTTCTTCAATTCGTCACTAAAAGTCCTAAGCTACCAAAAATTGGAAATGTTTTAAAAACCCTGGGCATTCCTGTTGCAGGAGGTTTTATTTTTTTCGTTTTTTTGTGGCCCTATGCACTTAAAGATCCAATCAACATTGTGCTGGAAAGTCTTGCCGTATTTTCCGAGTATCCGGTCTCAATAAGAATCCTCTTTGGAGGTGAACTTCTCAGATCCAGTGATGTACCATTGACTTATTTGCCTACCTGGATAAGCATTACAGTTCCATTGGCTTTTATTGCCGGTTTACTGCTGATTGTTCCCTACTTTAAGCGAATCTTTGCTAATGGTCCTACTTATTTAATCATTTGTTTAACGGTTATGTTTCTTGCTCCATTTGGCTATGTGCTTCTTAGCGACCCGGGGCTCTACGACGGCTGGCGCCACTTTACCTTCTTCTACGTCACCGGTGTTCCTCTGGCCGCTTTGGGTTGGGAAGCCTTCAGTCAGTGGGTGGAGGACAAAAACTGGAAGCCGTGGATCGGGCCGGTGGTGTTAGGACTTTTGATGGTGGAGCCCGCCGTGCACATTGCTCGAAACTACCAGTACCCCTATGTGTATTTCAATCCTCTGGTGGGTGGAGTCAGTGGGGCTTTTGGCAACTACGAACTGGATTACTGGGGTATTTCCACCAGACAGGCGGTGGAGGAACTCGAGCGACAGGGAGTCCTACACGCCGATATGGAACCCATCGTGCTGGTCACCAACTTCCGTTATGGTGTTCAAAACTGGCTGGCTCCGGAGTACCGGGACAAGGTAGAAGTTGAATATGCCCGATATCGCGAGCGCTACGATCTGGAATGGGATTACGCCATCTGGATCAGCCGTTTTATGGACGGTACGCATATGAAAGCGGTAGATTGGCCATCCTCAACGCGCACCATGCACCCGATCACTGTGAACAGCACCCCCATCTCGGCCATTTACAAAAAAGGCGAGCCCCATGTATTCGAGGGCAAAAAAGCCCTGGACGAGGGCCGGATTGAAGAAGCCATCGAACACCTCAACAATGAAATCGAGTACAATCCCAAAAACTACCTCGCTCACCGGTTCCTCGGTATGTCCGTGGCCAGAACCGGCGACTGGGAGACCGCACTGTCCCACTTTGAAACCAGTCTGAAATACGCACCGGAAGACCAGGCCGCTGTCATCAACTACGCCATAGCAAAAATCAACCTGGGGGACTACAGCGACGCCAAACTCGCCCTCCATGAAATGTTGGAAACCTTTTCCAACAGTCACGGTGGTTGGTACTATCTCGCCCTCGCCAATTTCAGGGAGGGGGAACTGTCCCTCGCCGCCCAGTATATTCAGCGAACTGTGCAGGTAAGACAGGATTTTCGCCCCGGTTGGCAACTCGGCATCCAGATTTTTGAACAAATGGGCGACGAACAACGCGCCGATTTGTTCCGCAACCGCCTGGAACAACTATGATGGAATTTCTCCGCAGGGAAATGGGAAATATTCACTGTAGGACAATCAATGATTCATGACAATGCATGCGGTAGCACAAGAAGTTGACTAACCAATCCTGTGGCGATAGCATCAAAATTCTCATGCCGGCCGGACCGGTAATTTTCATCGGTCAATCGGAAAGTATGCGTTTGCAACTTCGTGCTTAAACCGGGCGTTTATTGATTGACAGCTCAAAATTTTTTGATAGAATAGGAACCTTTGGAATTATGGAGATAGAAAAGAAACTTACAGTCCACCCGGAAACTTCGGAGCAATGGGATGCATTAACAGCTTTCATGCAGGCTCTTAAAATCAAGTATGAGATTTCAAATGAAGAGATTTACGATCCTGAATTTGTCGCCAAGGTCAGGGAAAGCGAAGAACAATATAAAAAAGGTGAGTTTGAAAGGGTTGAGAAAAAGGATATAAAAAGGTATTTGGGGCAGGAATGACCTACGATTTAGATTTTACAAAAGTTGCTCAGGGTGATATTATTTTTCACAAAAAAGCAGGCAACAAATCAACTTTAAACAAAATTGCTAATCTTCTGGAGGAATTGACTGAGCACCCCTTTTCAGGGACTGGTAAACCTGAGCCACTAAAGTATAAGCTTTCCGGAAAGTGGTCCAGAAGAATAACAAGAGAACACCGGCTTGTTTACGAAGTTTTGGAAAATGTAGTGGTGATTCATAGCGCTAAAGGACATTATTAAAAGATTTTGAGCCAGATATGAACTATGAAACAGATGGTTTTAAATATTGAAGAGGATAAGTACAAATTCTTTTTGGAGCTTATTAGCAGTCTTGATTTTGTCCAGGTGGATGAGGTTGAAGGGGATTCCCGTTAAGAAATAGTTGAAAATCTCACTCAGGGATTTAAGGAACTAAAGCTATACAGGGAAGGACAAATTGAAGGTACTCCCGGAAAAGAATGGCTAGATGAATTATAGAGTAATTGCACTACCCCACTTTAAGCGCGAAGTAAAAAGATTGGTGAAAAAATATCAGAAAAACAATCAAATTCTACATTGGAATTATGGAGACAATAACGATACTTATCTATCTGTAGATACGCACGGCCGTTCGAATTTAACCATCCACAATATTCCGCCGCCCCAGGCGACACGAGAAAGTTCAAACAATTGAAACAAATACCTAACCCATCAAACCGCAGTCCTAACCCCGCAATTGCAGGTGCGCAACATTTTGAGGTTCCAAAAATGAGCCAGGGCCAGTACCAGTCCTCCGGGAAGGGTGATAAACCAGGCGTGGGCAATAACCCCTATACAAACAAGGGCCATGCCTACCACTCCGAGATAAAGAGGTCTTTTATTGCGATGGTGATATAGATAGGATTTACCCAGTGACCAGGTGGCCACAACCAGGGCTACGAGAAGAAAACTCACTTCAACAACAGGATGGTGGAGAATCTCTGCCAGATGTGCAGCTCCCAGTCCAAAAATCAGCGGTATGGCAGCACAGTGCACTGCGCAAACCAAAGAGGCCGACATCCCTACTATATCCAACTTATTGTTTTTGTGTTCTATCATTTCCATTAATGCAACTTTGTTGCAAAGGTAACACTTTTTATCCAAAGTGGTTAATTTCTTTCGATTAATTTTTCTCGCACAAAGCGATCCAGGAAATTGTCTTTGAATGTGCGACCTATACTGACTTTGTGGCCGGGCAAATGAACGTGGTTGTTACTGATCTCCTGAATGTGGATGGGGTTGATAATATTGGACTTGCTAATGCGCACAAAACCATCACCAGGCAGGCGGGCGTGAAATGTTTTGAGGTTCATCGCTACACTAAAGCGATCAGACGGGGTATAAACCATTACGTAATCCTTCATGCCCTCGATCATCACGATCTCATCCAGCTTCAGTCTGATCATCCTCCTGTCGCTTTTGATGTAAATCGATTTGCTCTCCTCTTTCTTCGGAAATTCTTTAGGCGGCTGTGATGGACCTTCGTTGGATTCCGCTCTGAGTTGGTGGAGTTCCAGAGCTTTGTTGACTGCTTTCATAAACCGGCTCATGGAAATGGGTTTGACCAGATAATCCACCACGTTGAGTTCAAAGCCGGAAAGCGCGTATTCTGAATGTGCTGTAGTCAAAATGGTCATGGGTGGGTTTTCCAGGCCGCGCAAAAATTCCAGTCCGTTCAAGGCGGGCATCTGAATGTCCAAAAACATGAGATCTGCGTGATTGTCTTTCAACCAACTGTTGGCCTTGACCGGATTTGAAAACTGTGCCACAATCTCGAGGAAATCAATATCCTCTGCATTGAGCTCAACTCCCTGCCTGGCCAGAGGCTCATCGTCCACAATAATGCATTTCATCTCGTCCCTTAATTTATGTTCAGCGTCAATGATACGAAAAATTTATTATTTTTCCGCTCTGTTTGGAGAGAATAATTATCCCGGTACAACAGATCAAGCCTTCTTTTAACATTTTTCAGTCCAATTCCACCGCTCTCCTTTTTAACAGATTGACTGGGGATGGTATTTTCCACCGTGAATTTAAGTTTGGAATCGGCATATATAAAGCGGATAGCCACCCTGCTGGGTTTGTCATCTTCGGGATTCAATCCGTGGACAATGGCGTTTTCAACGAATGATATGAATAGATAGGGGGCCACCATTACATTGGAAGTATCTCCCTGGACCTCCATACTGATATCAGAATTGCTCTTCCGGATTTTATCCAATCTGAGGTAGTTTTTCAGGTACTCAATCTCGTCCCTTAAGTTGACCCGCTCTTTGCTGCACTCGTAGAGCTGATACCTGAGTAAGTCGGAGAGTTGCAGGACTGAATCCGCAGCACCGGACACATTTTTCCTGATCTGGACGTAAATGTTGTTGAGCGAATTGAATAAAAAATGGGGATTGATCTGGGATTTTAGAAAGTTGAGCTCTGTTTCCAGCTTTTCCACTTCCAGCCTTCTGATTAGAATCTGGCTTTTTATAAATCTTCGCATTACATTGGCACCGATGGCGGTTCCCAAAATAAAGGCCGAACTGGCAAAACTGGTAATCAGCATAATGGCAGTGCCCTCTTCATATACCATCATACAATCTACACAAAACACCTCCACAGTCAACAGATAGTGGAACTCTACATTGATCAGCAAAGTAGCTACCGTTATACCCAGATAGTGATACACCCTGTTGGATAGCAAAAATGCCGGAATAAGGACGTAGAGATTGAAATAGATAAGGCCTGCATCCAACATGAAATAGTACATTATGGACCAGCCTGTTATGTAAGGAATGTCGCCAAATCCTGCCACAGCAAGTAATTTGTCCATGTAAACCAAAAGCCAGAATGCCAAATGCAACCAAATCCGGTACCGGTCCTCTGCCACCCATTCGATACTGCGGAACGGATTGCCTTGTTTCACCTGGGATGAACTTGTTTCCTTGAGAGAGCCTGCCGCATCCATGTCTATCTGATTTTTTCCTAAAAAAAGCAACCGGCAGCAAAAGCAGGAGGCCATGCCGCGCTGAACAGCTCACAATATATTACAGCAATTTATAATAGAGCGTGCAGCTTGTATAAAAAAAGCTGCATCTCGTATAAATCAGTTTGCACCAAATGTATGCTGAAATACATTTGTGACATAATCATTATTGAAATCGTGGCAAACAAGTAAGGTCGACCTTAAGCGTTTTCACCAAACTCAATTACACGAAACGACTTTACTTTCCCCTGGTCGGGGCAATGAGTTGATTATCGCGGGAAAAAGTTTTCGCGAATACAACCTTTTATTACGGATAATTATGGCAAGATGACAATTGAAAGTTTTATTGGCTTATTGTCCCGGCCCGGGTTTTTTTCAGATGGCAATCATAATTCCCCTTATCATAAGTTTGGTGTTGTACCTCAATCCTTCTCTCGTTCCCTATTCTCATTTCTGCAGACTCAGATCTGCGTTTCCCGGGAGGTGCAACACCATTTTTTCTCTCTGTAAAGATAGGTATTTCTAATCACTTCGAAACAGCATGCCTGCAATCCGCGGTGTGCAATTCTATATCTCTTTTAAACAAGGCACCTCTTCATCTATCAATCGAGTAGGAGACAAAGATAGGCAATCTGCCTAACTTTGTCGTCCTCTCACACCACCCAGCGTACGCCTTACGTACTGGGCGGTTTCATTAATTTTGAACAATAGTAAGCATATATG
>SKLY01000219.1 GCA_007121335.1 Saprospiraceae bacterium
CGATTTTTTAACTCGGGATCATAGGCAGGCATTTTTATCTCTTTTTTTTCAATAGCTTCAAACTTATCAATGAAGACTGACAGCTCACTTTTTTTCTCATGAGCTGATTCGCGGATTTCTTTCGCTTGATCTGTCCTTTCTAATGGTGGGTGATCGTTAGCTGCATCCTCTTTTTCTTCCGGTTTTTTGTACTGAGCGCGATATGCCCACCAAATTAAAATCAGGCAACCGAGAAATCCTGTAGCAATTAATACCTGTCGCGCTGTAATGCTGGCAGGGTAGTGTGAAATAGTAAGTGGCTTGCTCAACTTGATCAGGCTGTGGTCTTGAAACTCGAGCAGGATTTCAATGGTATTCTGCCCCGGATCAAGCATTTGAATAGGAAGGTAGTTGGACTCAGTTCTTTTCCATTCCTGATCTCCGGTATTGTACCGGTAGTAGATGTGTTGGACCTGTCTGTGCGATTCAAGGGGTAGCCTGAAAGTCATTTTTTCAGCAAATCCAGGGATTTTAATATCGTATTGTCCATTTATTTTGAGTGATTGAAGGGAGTGCTTTGCGGTTTCTTCACCTCGACCGCTCAATGTAATTATGATAGAAGACTGATCAATCAGTTCCTCGAAAAGGAATATATTTTCCGGAAAAAACAAGGTCAATCCATTGACGCCCCCAAATATGGTGGGCAGTCCTTTGTAGGGGGCATGAGCCAGTGCCAGATGATTGAATTCGTTTTCATGCAGTCCGTTGATCTCCGAAAATCTTCTGGCAACACCCTCCTCATGATCGTATAGATATAGGCCGTGATTGGCGCTAAACCAAACCCTGCCAAGCCCGTCAAGCATTAGATTGTGCGTTGAATTGGACTTTAAAAAATTGGTGGTTTTGAAATGGGTTGTTTTTTCAAATCCGGGATAACTCAGTTTAATAAGTCCGTCCCTCCAGGTGGAGATCAAAAATGAACCATCGTCCAGTATTAAAATGTCATTGACATTTCTCCTGGGTTTAAGCAGATGATTGACTACCGGACTCAGAGGATCACCGGATTTCAAATCTGCAATTACCAATCCGTTACTTGTGCAAAGGAAAAGACGCTTTCCTGAGGACTGGAATCGAATTCGGTTGATTGTGGAGGAGGTGACAGCATCATCTCCTGTGTGGAGAACTATTTTAGTGAAAGTACTTTGGAGTTCGTCAAATAAATACAAGCCCCTGTCAGTACCCAGGTAGTAATAGTGGTCCCAAAGGTGGACAATGTCCCAGAGGTCTACAAATCCCTCTGCTCTCAGATCGTAAACCTCTGCGCAATTACCGGTTGTAGGATTGTAGCGGGCCAAATTATCCATTCCAAAGTAAAAATAGCCCTCGTGCAATTTACTGGCCGCAAAACTGTGGATGAAATGCCCCATGCAGTCAGATAGGTTTTCATGAGGACCGGAGGCAGTGGGGTTATCGGGGTCCTGTAAATCGATGCTGTAAAGTCCGCTGTAGCTGGCGGCCAAAGCTATAGTGGAATCGATATAGGCTATTTTTCTAAAGGAAACGGGTGTTCGATCAGTGTGGTGCAGTAGCGACTTAAATGGATGTTCTCTTCCACTGATGGAGTACATGCCGGAAGCGGAGGCAATCCAGTAACCTCCTTCCCCTTTTACCAGTGGGCTGGGCAGAGCTCCTCCGATTATTTTTTCATTTGCCCTGCTTAAAGTTTCATGTAGCTTAAATTGGTTGTCTTCAAATATAAAAATGTCCGCATGGGTTTCCTGCGCTAAAAAAAACATGACCGGCTGTTCTATAAAACCGGTATTGGGAGGTGCGGTAACCTCTGCACTGATTTCAAGGTGATCATTATGCTGATGGTAAATGGAAATTTGCAGCTTATCCTTCTCCCATTTCACACAAATTAATTCATTCTTTTCCAGGTGACAACCGATGAGGTTTTCGGCTGATTTGCTCGCTTCAGATGCAGCTTTGGAATTCCCGGAGTAATCGAAAATTTTCAACCTGCTGCCCAGATCATCCTCGATTTTGCCAATCCAGCGATCAGCGTCCAGTTCACCTAAAAACCGGGTAGGGCGATCCAGAGCGATTTCTTCAATATTTCGACGGTCTGAGAGGATGAAAACCCGGCCGTCAGTAGTGTTGAATACCAGTGACTGGTCCCGGAGTTGATCTATGTGGTCAAATTCAATGTCGTCAAGGCCGGTTTTTTCTTCAAAGAAATACATCCCGTCCATCGAGGTACCTTCTTTTCTGTCCATCATGGTCAGACTTCGTATGGGGTGGTTCCTGTACACGAAAATACGCCAGCACCAGATGTCACCGTTCTGATCGGTGCGCATTTTGTTGATGCCCCTGGCCTGGACATCCAGAGAGGCAAAATGCTTGACCCTCTCTCCGTCAAATTGATAAATTCCTGTTCTTGAGGCCAGCCAAATCAATTCCTCTGACTCCTTGTAAATGGCTCTGAGGTGGTTGTCAAAGTGCGGCTCCGGGAATTGATGCCAGGTAACCATCACCAGAGAATCACGAAGTTGAACGGCCTGTGTATTTTGAATTGTAGGGCTGGAGATACTCCCTGCGTCTCCTGCATGGAGATGTCCCCGGAATGGCATTCCGCTCAATAGGACTATGGCACAAATTACAGCGATTGCAGGGACTTTCAGACTCACAATTGATTTACAGCTTTTTTTTGTTTCCAAATTCAGGGGTGAATGTACGAAAAATTTTTGGGACGTCGGGAATTTTTTAATGTGGTCCTGCGTGGTAAAAACCCGTCTTTCCTATTGTTTTTATTGATCATAGGGCTCTTGAAAACTTATTAGGTTTTGGTGGTCAGAATTCAAAGTCTTTTGTCCACTGCGCTTTTTTCAAGCACTGATTTCAGGTCGTAAATTACTCTGCTTGCCTCCTTTTCGAGTGGGATTTTGTTGAATTGGTCATGTGCCACCGCGAGGACAATGGCCTGGTAATCCGCTGGGTCAATTTCTTCAATGCTGTCAATGAGTTGGAGTCCGTATTCCTGCATGGTAGTGTCCACATCTGCCACGGGGTCACAAATGTCGATTGCCATTCCGTAATTGCTCAGTTCCCGGTAGATGGAATACACCCCGGTATTTCTGGTATCGGGGCAATTTTCCTTGTAGCTGAACCCGAGGATAAGCACCCTTGCGTTCCTGATGTCCAGTTTTTTTGCCAGCATGCACTTGACGAGCTCAGATGCTACAAAATTCCCCATGCCGTCATTGGTGCGCCTCCCCGCGAGAATTATCTCCGGGTGGTATCCGATTTCCTGAGCCTTGTGCGCGAGGTAGTATGGGTCCACGCCAATGCAGTGCCCTCCCACCAGACCGGGCTTGAAGGGCAGGAAGTTCCACTTGGTGGCTGCCGCCTCCAGCACCTCACCGGTATCGATATTGAGCAAACTGAATAGTTTGGCCAACTCATTTACAAAGGCGATGTTGATGTCGCGCTGGGCGTTCTCTATGACTTTGGCAGCTTCCGCCACTTTGATAGAGGAGGTCTTCCAGGTACCGGCTTCGATCACGGAATTGTACAGACCATCCACAAAATCCGCAGTCTTTTGATCCGATCCGCTGGTCACCTTGCGTATGGTTTTTATGGTTCTCTCCTGGTCACCGGGATTGATGCGCTCCGGTGAGTACCCTGCGAAAAAATCCACATTGAATTTCAGCCCGGATTTTTCCTCCAAAATTGGGACGCAGATATCCTCTGTCGTTCCCGGATAAACCGTGGATTCGTATATTACCACGTCGCCTTTTTTCAGCAAGGACCCGATGGTATTTGTAGCTTTGAGGAGGTCATCCAGGTCGGGCCTCTTAGAAGCATCCACTGGTGTGGGAACGGCAATGATGAAGGTATTACATTCGCTGAGATCCGATGCATTTTCCGTGATTTTCAGCCCGGGAGGTACACCTGGTTTTACAGCGCGGTCTGGCTTTAGCATTTTTCTCAGGCTCTCTGTCGAAACCTGCCCGGTGCGATCTGTTCCTCCCTTGAGTTCTTCCAGTCTTTTGCTGTTGTAATCCAGGGCAACGGTGGGGTACTTTTCGGCGAAAGTCATCGAAAGTGGAAGTCCCACGTACCCGAGTCCGATTATCCCTATAGCTGTATCCTGATTTGTCATTTTTTCTGTATTGATGCACGGTATGTCAATCTCACATTCAGCGGTTCCCTTCCCTCCATGCTTTTCAGAGCAAACATACTGAAAACTGATTGATTATGGGAGTAGAGGAATCGAATTAGGACGAAAATATAATTGTTCGAGATGAAAAGGTGAAGGATATTTCTTTCTCGCTCCAGGTATTTCCGATCCCATTTTAGGTTAAAGGGGCAGATCCGGGGAAAGTATTTCAGATCATTCAATATATTGGGCCTGCATAAGCTAAATTGTCGGTCTTCACAAGATTTTTTGCTCTCATGCAACCTTATCGATTGGTGGATACCACTATGCTTAGTGAAAAATGTCATGGAAAGATGCAGATATTAAACAGGAGGATAGTTTGGCGGGAAGGGAAGATTTAAAAATTGATCAAATAATAAGTTCCTGTAAGGAAGGGGATGAAAGGGGTCAAAAGCTTTTATATGAGAAATATAAAGACGCCCTGTTTAATCTTGCATATCGCATTACAGGGTCTGAAACAGAGGCTGAACACATACTTCAGGATTCCTTTTTGGATATTTTCAAATCCATAGACCGGTTCAGAGCGGAATCCGGAATTTACAGTTGGATGAGATCCATAGTTGTCAGGAAATCAACCCATTTTACCAGAAGCAACAAATGGAAATGGACGAGCTATGAGGAATCAGCAGGGGAAAATGGGGTCATTCCGCCTCCTTCGACTGACGGAAGTGAATTGATGGAAACCCTGCAGCAGTTGCCAAAGGGATTCAGGACCATATTGATCTTGTACTATGTGGAAAACTATTCGCACGAACAAATTTCCAATGAACTGGGAATCAATATAGGAACGAGTAAATCTCAGTTACACCGAGCAAAAAAAAGATTGAAAGAATTGATTTTAGAAAAGAAAAAATCATGAAACGAACAGATGATGAAAGGTGGTTTGAGGCTTTTGAGACATTGCCGGACAAAAAGGCACCAGGAGGTCTGTTTCCATCCATAGCAAAACAATACAAAGATTGGAAAGCCTGGAATTCGGTATTCCGTTCATTACCGGATAAAAAATCCCCTCTTGAATTTGACCGGATCAAGTCCGGGGAAAATGCCAGGGTGAAAAAGATGGGGGTTTGGTATTTGCGAATGATAGCTGCCTCCCTGGCGCTGTTATTAAGCGCAGGCTTGTATTTTTCACTTGGAGAACCAGCCGATAATATTACCATAACTATCGATTCTTCAACTGAGTATCTCGATCTTGACTTGCTCCCCTCGGATCCTTCCCAACTCTGTATGGATCTTAATATCAGGTGTGATTTTATTGAAGATGAGGATTTCCTCAGGGACTGGGAGGAGTTGACCAATGCCGTAAATACGCTTGCGCATTCTGTAGGCAATCATCCGGTTGATCCTTTCTGGGTAGATGAAATGATAAGAATTGAAAACATGAGGGTAGAACTGTTTAATGAATTTATAAGCGATCTGAGAATATGAAGCATTTAGTTAGTTGCCTGATAGCAGTGCTCTGCATTTCCTCCACAGGACTGGGGCAAACCGACCAGGTTTACCGGGCCTCTCAGGAAGAAAATCATGTTTTTGGCAAGATCAATACCATTTCTATCATCCATATTCATGCCGAGCAGACCAATATTAACATTATTCAATGGGACAAGCCCTTTGTGGATATGGTAATCCTTAACACTTCAAGTCATGAGAAAGAGGAAGTAGCAAGGGCCGGTTTGGATCGCGTAAAGTTTCACAAGGACGAGATTGGCAAAAATCTATACATAAGAAAATTGGTGACTGCTGGCCAAAATAATGGCGGCGAAGTTCCCCGGATTTTTTCGGAATTGACAATGATGGTGCCCGGTGGAGTCGAATTCAGGCTCAAAAATAAAGTGGGTAGGATAACAGTAGAATCCGGAAATATTGATTTGAATGGAATCCTTGAGTTGTGTCAGTTAATTGTCACCCGGTCCAGTATTAATTTGAATGTCTCTCAGAGCTTTGGGGAAGTAAAAATCTCCGATAGCCAGATTCGCGGTGAATTGAAGCTCAATCGCGTCAATGCCAC
>SKLY01000158.1 GCA_007121335.1 Saprospiraceae bacterium
CGGAAAATTTTCGGATGATCTCAACGTAACCAGTATTCCCATTCACTACAGTGTACGCAATGCGATGGTTGGTTACGAGAATATGTTGGAAACCCATAACAACAATTATCTTTTCGGCAATTCTCAGGGGTATTTTCTCATTGACCTTGAAGGCATTAAAAACCGTCAATTACAATCTGAGCTAAATATTTATATGGCGCGAACCTGGACCTTGAATCAGGAAGATGAAAAATTACTGCCCCTGGATTCCGATGCTGTACTTTCCAATAGATACAACAACATAGAGTTCTCTTTCTCACTACCTGAGTTTGAAAAGTACTTTACCACAGAGTTTCAGTATCAACTCGAGGGTATCATGGAGGATTGGAGTGACTGGAAGACTACAAATAAAGCTGTATTTAACAACCTTGATTTTGGAACGTATAATTTTCGTGTTCGTGGCAGGGTGGGGGAAAAATCAACTACAGAGACAGTAACCTTTTCCTTTGTTATTGAGCGTCCGTTTGTACTCTCTAATCTAATGATTCTTCTGTATTTATTTATTCTCCTTGTACTTGGAGTACTCGTCCACTCCACTTATCGAACCTACTACAAGAAGCAGCGTCAAAAACTAGAACAACGAGCCAGGAAAGAACTGGCATTTCAGGAGTCTGAAAACAAGCGTAAATTGATGCGCCTCAACAATGAAAAGCTCAAACAGGAAATTGACGGAAAGAATCGTGAACTCGCCATCTCCACCATGAGCCTTATAAAGAAGAATAAGGTATTGAATGTCATAAAGGCAGAATTGAATAAGCTGGATGCCGATTCCGGTGGAATTAAGAGAGTAGTTAAGCTGATTAACTCCAATTTGAAAAGCAGTGACGACTGGGACTTTTTTGAAAGAGCCTTTAACAATGCTGACCGGGATTTCTTCAAAAAGATCAAAGCGAAACACTCAAACCTCACCCCGGATGACCTCCGGTTATGTGCTTTCTTGAGATTGAATCTAAGCTCAAAAGAAATTGCTCCTTTACTTGGGATTTCTCCAAAAAGTGTGGAGATAAAAAGATACCGCTTGAGGAAGAAAATGGAGTTGACCCCGGAAGTTAATTTGACGGAATATATTTTAGAGGTATAATTAGCCCCTCGTTTGTTCATTTCTCCCCTACATTACCACTACATTTTAAAAAATTATGCAAATGGCTAAATTATTTTTTGCCTTACTTCGGTAGTGGAAACTCACCTTGCCAATTGTTAATTAACATTTTGTAAATAAAGTATTAATAGAATATGAACTTGACATTCACTGTGTAGTCATGTTGTAGGTATTAAAAATTTGACCTGGATTATTAGTGCTCATAACTTTGTCAAAAATCGCTGCTACTATGCTTAGATATCTACTTATCCCGCTTTTGTTATTTCCATCATTATTTCTTTTGGCCCAGGACAGAACCATTTCTGGTGTGATAAAAGATGCCTCTGATCAGGAGCCCTTGTCGTTTGCTAATGTAGCTATAAAGGGCACTAGTGTCGGTACTATTGCAGACCTCGATGGAAACTTTACCCTTCAGAATGTGCCGGAGGATGCAGTATTGGTTGTTTCTTATCTAGGATATGTTTCCCAGGAGGTTGAAATAGGTGATGACGACTTTTATGAAATAAACCTATCATCTGATGCCCAAATGTTGGCTGATGTTGTGGTCATTGGTTATGGGCGGGAAAGTCGACGCAATGTTACCGGTTCTATTTCTGTACTCGATTCCGAAGCGATTGAAAGAATTGATCCTCCCAATGTGGCTCAGGCTCTTCAAGGGACGGTATCCGGGGTTAATGTTACCCAACAGGGAGGTTCGCCAGGATCGGAATCAAACATTAGAATAAGGGGTATATCTACCAATGGAAACAATGCGCCTCTTATAATAGTAGATGGGTTTCAGTTCGAAGGGGGATTGAACTCAATTAATTCTCAGGACATTGCGAGTATGACTGTGCTTAAAGATGCCCAGGCTGCTATTTACGGAGCCGCTGCCTCCAACGGTGTTATACTAATAACCACTAAGTCCGGGGAGCGCAACCAGGATGCTCAATTTACCTATCAAACCTATTTTGGTCTTCAGGAAACCAGTAGAAAGCTTCCACTTCTCAATGCCACCGAGTACGCCCTCTTGCTAAATGAGAGCTACGCAAATGCGGGGTTGGAGTCTCCTATTACACAGGTAACCGGACTGGGACGAGGAACTGACTGGCAGGATGAAGTTTTCAGCCGTGCACCAATAATGAGCCATAATCTCGCTGTAAGAGGAGGATCAGAGACTACCAGTTATAGTATCAGTGGTTCAATACTCGATCAAGAGGGGATAGTTGGAAGATCAAAATCAAGTTTTGATAGAAAAACCGCCAGCATAGCCCTGGACTCAGACCTGAGAGATAACCTCAATGTAAATGCCAGACTGTTTTACTTTTCAACCAGAAACAGGTCTCTGAATTCTTTCGGATTGGGTTCAGTCCTTTTCAACTCGCTTAATATGGCGCCAACGATTGATAAGGGAGTCGATGACCTGACCGGAGAAATTAATCTTGGGAACGAAGTGGTCAATCCATTAACTCAGATCAGAAATACCCACAATGAATCCAGAACCAATCGGCTGAGTGGTACGGTGCAACTCAAGTTTGACTATGCACCCAATCTCGATATTCAGGCCAGAATGGGTTTTAATTCTGCACTGACTCAGAATCGGGATTTTTTCCCGGTATTTAATTATGGGCCTGGCAAGGTATTTAATCGGTTAGAAGATAACATGGTTACCCTTGGAAAGATAAATGACAATGACTATACCTTTGACCTTTTTAATACCTACAGAAACATAATCAATGACCGCCACGATATTATTTTCACCCTGGGTATGACAGTATTCAGGCAGTATGGCGAGGGATTATTCGGCTCATCTACGGGTGTTCCGGCGAATTCGTTTGACTTCGCTGATCTGAGTGTGGCTACTGGCTCAGGCGACAACAGAACTGCTGATTCTTATGCTTATGATGTAAGGCGATTGTCCTATTTTGGAAGATTGCAGTACGTATTGGATGACAGATACCTGGTGACCGGTATTTTGAGACGCGATGCCTCAACGCGTTTTGGTCCAAACAATAGGGTGGGATACTTTCCTTCACTCAGTCTGGGTTGGGTGATGTCTGAAGAATCCTTTTTCCCAAGACTCGATTACCTGGATTTCTTCAAATTCCGTGGAAGCTACGGGGTAATGGGCAACGATAGAATCCCTGATTTTCTCTACCTTTCATTGCTATCAGGTCAGGCCACATATGTATCGGGTGACGATAATAGCCTGATCAATGGAATTGCGATTGGTCCACTGTCCAATCCCAATATTAAATGGGAGGAATCAAGAAAGTTGGACGTGGGATTCGACATACGTTTCAGCAACAACAAATTCAACTTTGTTCTTGACTATTACGTCAACAATACCAGAAATCTCCTTGTATCCGATATTCCGATTTCCGGGATAATGGGAGTATCTGCTCCCGGATCTTCCAGCCCGACCGTTAATGCCGGTAGCGTGAGAAACCAGGGTTTTGAACTGGAATTTTTATACAGGGAGAGTTTGAGTGAAAACCTCAATTTCACCATGGGACTCAATTTCAGTACCATAAAGAATGAAGTTACTGCCATAGATGGAAGAGATGTACTGGAAGGAGGGCAATTTGGTGTTGGTCAACTCCCTCCCTCACGGATGGAAGTGGGACAGCCGATTGGTTATTTTTACGGATACAAAACCGATGGAATTTTCCAAAACATGGATGAAGTCAATGCACATGCCTCTCAATTGGCACTCGGTGCACCTGCTCAACCCGGCGATATCAGGTATGTGGACGTAAATGGTGACGGCGTAATTGACGAGAACGATCGTGTTTATCTCGGCGATCCCATTCCCGATTTCACATTTGGCTTTAACCTTGAAGTCAACTACGGAAACTGGGACTTCACGGGTTACCTCTTTGGCTCAGTTGGAAACGATATAGTAAGAAACTTTGAAAGAGACCAGCCCAACGTCAACCAAATGAGTTATAAATTGGACAGGTGGACAGGCGAGGGAACCAGCAATAGGGTACCACGAACTACTGTGTCAGCAACCACAAACAGCGTATTTTCAGATTTCTTTATAGAGGATGGGTCTTTTGTACGTATTCAGTCACTGGGCCTTGGTTACAATTTTCAAAATAATTTGATGGAACGGGTAGGCATTAACCAACTACGGGTTTATGCCAAAGTGGACAATGTCTATACATTCACCAAATATTCCGGTTACGACCCTACAGCATCCACTGGAGTACCCATTGGTGGGGGGATTGATTTTGGATTCTATCCGATACCGAGAATTTATATGCTGGGCGTCAATGCACAATTTTAATAATTAGAACAATTATCACCATGAAAAAAATATACTTACCTCTCTTAATACTACTAGTGGCGACCTCATGCAGAGATGATTTTGTGGACGTGGCCCCCCCGTATTCCATTAATTCTGAGACATTTTTTGAAACACCGGAAGACTATGAGTTAGCTCTGGTCGGTGCCTATGATATGCTCCAGGCAACCTATGTAAATGTACTAATGGGTGAAATTGCTTCCGACAACGTGAATGCCGGCGGTGAAAGCCCGACGGATGTCATCGGTTGGCAACAAGTGGACAGAATGATTCACACGGCTGTCAATTCAAATATTCAGGACCTCTGGAATTTCAATTTTGCAGGAGTACAGCGCGCATCCTGGATGTTGGAAAACGAGGATAATATCGACTTTGATGGAAAGGACCAAATCATTGCAGAAGCCAGATTCTTGAGGGCGTATTTCAACTTTGAACTGCTCAAGTGGTTCGGACCGATTCCCATAAAGGAGACTCAATTTCAATTGGGCGATGAATTGAGTATTCACCGCTCATCCGTTGATGAGGTGTATGATTTTATTATTTCAGAGCTATTAGATGCCATTGAAAATCTCAATGTAAGTTCTGTACAAACCGGCCGGGTCAATCAAATGGCTGCAAGGTCACTACTTGGAAAGGTTTACTTGTACAGGGAAAATTTTCAGGAGGCTGCAAACCAATTGAATGAAGTAATTAATTCAGGGATGTATCATCTCTATGGAACCCAGGGAGACGAGCGATACGAGAATCTCTTTGAGTTTTTAGCCGAAAATGGACCGGAATCGGTTTTTGAGATACAATACACGGGAGTTCAGGGGGCAGGGTTTGACTGTCTTCAGTGCAGTGAAGGTAATGTGATGGTTGGATTTAGTGGAGTCCGCGGTTACACCGGGCCGGTTTTCGAATCGGGTTTTGGATTTGGACTGCCGCGTGAATCTGTTTACAACGCCTTTTCAGAAGACGACCTTCGAAGAGATGTCAGCATCCTTGACATAGAAGCATGGGCCGCGGAAACAGGTGCCAGTTTTACTATTGGAAACCAGGATCCAAATACCGGACACACCGGATATTACAACAGGAAGTATCTACCCAGAATAAATAACAATCAACCGGATGCAAATCTAACTCAACCCAACAATTACCGCGCCATAAGGTATGCTGATGTATTGCTTATGGCTGCCGAGGCCCTCAATAGAGGAGGTATCGACGACGAATTAGCCCGTAATTATGTCAACATGGTTAGAAACCGTGCGGGCTTATCAGACACCAATGCCAGTGGAAGTGATCTCCTGGATGTGATTATCAACGAGAGGAGACTGGAACTTGTCGGAGAGGGTCACCGCTTTTTTGATCTGGTCCGATGGAACATGGCTGAGGAATATATCGAAGGATTTACAGCACCGAAAAACAACTTATTCCCCATACCATTTGAAGAGATCGGATTTTCTCAGGGAAATTGGGAGCAAAACCCCGGTTACTAAAAACTAAATTATGAAACTTATCAATAAAATATTCCTGTTCATTCTCGCCTGTATTTTGATTATTGCATGCGAAAGGGACGACATGACAGATGTACAATTGACCCAACCCAGCAATGTCGATGCAGAGCTTATTCTGAAAAAAGACAATTCCGGGGAGTTGACTATTATTCCAAAGGCGGTCGGAGCCAATTATTTTATCATCGATTTTGGTGATGGCAGAGAACCTTCAGATCCTGTACCGGCTGGAGGTAAAACAATCCACACTTATTCTGAGGGTGAGTA
>SKLY01000249.1 GCA_007121335.1 Saprospiraceae bacterium
ACCCTTTTTATTACCCTGGTCCTACTCATAAGAACCCCGATTGTCCAGCAGTGGATTACCGATCGCGCTACAAGCTGGGTAGAGAACCAAACCGGTGCCGACTGTCAAATATCCAAACTCTATCTGACCTTCAGCGGCAACCTGATTTTGGAGGGTGTTTACCTTTCTGATTTGGAAAAAGACAGCCTGTTTTACCTAGGTTCTTTGGAAACCGGGGTGCGTATCAGGCCGCTGCTCGACAATGAAGTCCGGTTCCGCAAATTTGACTTGCGCGATTTGAGTGCCACCGTGAAAAGAGACAGCGCCGGCACTTTCAATTTTGACTTCCTGGTAGAAACTTTTGGGGGCGAAAGTGAGGGTGTTCCATCAGAGGAAGAACCCGCATCCTGGGATATATTCCCACCTCCCCTTAATTTTTCCAACCTCTCATTTAACTTCTATGACACATACGGGGGCATGGATGTGGAAGCCACATTAAATACCCTGAACCTGGATATCGGTTCACTTGAAACGGCTCACTTTCAGCCCCTAGTCCACCATTTTTTCCTGGATGGCCTCGATGTGGATGTGAATCAATACCGCGGCACTGCAGAACCGGTCGATGAAGAACCGCCCTCCAAACCGGCTGAGGAGGATGCCGCACTGCCACATATCAAGTTGGAAAACCTGGAATGGTTCAACATAAATTTTACCCTTTTTAATGAGGAAGAGGGCATTGATTTGAAGTCGGGGTTTGAGAATTTGACCCTGCACGATTTGGAATTGGAACCGGATTTAAGTGGAGAAAAGCCCAACCGCCTGTTTTTGGAGAGCCTCACCATTTCAGGACTTTTATTCGATGGAAAAATTGCCTCGAAAGAAATAAGCGATGAACTAGCTGAGGCAGTGGAAGAAGATGGCCCCGTGGAGTTTGAATGGCCGGACTGGGAGGTGCAGATTAACCAGATCCATTTTACCGACCACACTCTGCGGTACCGGGACCCGGTT
The DNA here is from genome assembly GCA_007121335.1 of Saprospiraceae bacterium. Taxonomy (GTDB): domain Bacteria; phylum Bacteroidota; class Bacteroidia; order Chitinophagales; family Saprospiraceae; genus PWJY01. Next base: position 988 of record SKLY01000249.1, read on the forward strand.
GCTGAAACCGTTCAGGATGGTTTTGACCCCTCTAATGTGGATGTGGCCCTCAGCAGCTTTTTGCTAAAAGATATTCATTTAAAAGACCGGCAAATGGAGGCCAAACTGGAAGAACTGGTGGTCTCTGAGGGCGGAAGTGTCGATATAAATCAGTTGGCTTTTGATTTTTTTGCCGACGACCAACAGTTAGCCCTGAGAGACTTCAGAGTCAGAACCCCTCATTCGAATATTGGAGCTACTGCCGAACTCAATTATCAAACCCTCAACCACTTTATAAATGAGCCCCTTGAGACCGGCTTTTCACTGGATCTCAAACAATCGGTCCTGGGTCATCAGGATATGCGGAGTTTTTTAGCGGAATTTGAGGACGATCCTTACATGGGGCATTTTTTGAATTACCCTGCGAAGATTAGGGGAGAGGTCAACGGGAATCTCGGGGCCGTGGATGTGAAGCGGTTTGCGCTCGAAGTCGGTGCTGCTTCCAAACTCGGTTTGAATGGCCGGCTGGGCAATCTGGCCGAACCGGAAAAGATCACTTTCAATCTTGCTAATGTACACCTCTACACCGAGGAGCGCGATTTCGGACATTTTGTACCGGAGGACACCACCTATTCACTCCCTTCCAGAGCGCTGCTTACCGGAAAGATGAGAGGCACAGCCGACAGGGTTTTGTTCGATATGGGGCTGGTAATTCCGGAGGGGAATATTGACTTTGAAGGGCAGGTCGATGGGTTTGCGGATGAACCGAATTACCGGCTGGACATGATAATCCACGCCTTGGATGCTGCATATTACACCGACAGCCTGGGGCCGGAGGCCATCGCTGGAAGAGTGTTGCTGACCGGACAGGGTTTTGATCCCAATACCATGTTTGCAGATTTGAGTGCCGACCTTACTACCTTGACGCATGGTGGAAAAGACTACAGCCCCTTGCGTATGAATGCCACTTTTCACGAGAAAAACCTGGATGCCGGAATTGATCTGCTGAGCGATATCCTGAACTTTAACCTCGCAGCCAATCTCACTTTTGACACCACCGATTTTGCCTTTAATATGGGACTCCATTTGCGAAGGGCAGATTTGAGGGAACTTGGTGTGCAGGAGGATTCCAGCATTGTGAGTACGCGATTTACAGCTTCAGGCAAGGGCAATGCAGGTATTTTGGATTCGGATTTCAGCCTGGATTCGCTGATCGTTCAGCAGGGCGATGCTAAATATATGATGGATTCACTTCGGGCGGTGGTCTATTTGGATTCCCTCACCACCTTTTTTGATATACAGTCCTCTATTTTGCAAGCGGATCTCACGGCCAATACTTCCATCGAAAAAATTGCCGGTGGACTCCAGGCGCACATCAACAGCTATCTCGATCCAACAATGGCTGATACACTACTGATCCCCGGTTTGGAGGCAGACTTTCGCATGCGAATTCCCGACACCCGCTTTCTGAGGGAGGTCATAGCACCTGATCTGGAATCTATGGAGGAAATAACGGCTTCTGTGCGGTACCGGGAAAGCACCCGGTCTATAGAGGCCAATGTAAATGCACCTTACGTCCATTATTTGGACTATGAAGTATTTGGCACCTTTTTAGAGGCCGAATCCAACCGGGACAGCCTGACCTTTGCCACCGGATTTTCCAACCTGGCCTCGGGAGCAATCGACATTCAGCAAACCGCTCTGTCCGGGGTGTTTAAAGATTCTGTATTGTGGGCGAATCTGGATATTCAGGCTGATGAAACCGACCAGATTGCAATGGTGAATTTTCAATTCAGTGCACTGAGCGACACATTTAAGCTGCATTTGGAGCCCCATGGACTTGTTTTCAATAACGAGGACTGGTCAATTTCAGAACACAATGAGGTCCGATATGCCACTGAGTATTTGCAAATAAAAGATTTCAAGCTTCAGCGGCGGGACAATTTGTTTGAACTCAGTTCCCATCCCGATGATAAATACGATTACCTGCGCCTGAACATGGAAAATCTCTCCCTGGCTGGATTGCTCGAATTTGTAAATCCAGGGGAAGAGTTGGCCGATGGCATTATAAGGGGGCGGTTTGAGGTGGATGAGATATTTGAGGAACCCCTGATCAATGCTGAGATCCATATCGATGACCTGGTGGCCATGGATATCTCCTTTGGAAACCTGAGTGCCTATGCGAACAATCCCCAAAAAGACAGATTTGAATTCAATTCAGAGTTGCGGGGAGGTGATGTTGAACTTGAACTGATTGGCTATTACGACCTCGGTGCAGAGCCCGGACCCTCCTATCTGGCCGATATTGAAATGCACGCTGTGGATTTTGTATTTATTGAACAGTTTTCCGAAGGAGCAATAAGAAACAGCCGTGGGAAACTGAGGGGTGAAGTCAGCGCGAGGGGCGATGACGAGGGATTTCATTACGACGGGTTTTTGATGTTTGATTCCGTCGGTTTTGTGATGACCGAGACCGGTTCTGCATTCAGCATCCCCCGGGAGAGAATAGGCTTCACCCAATCCGAGGTGCAGTTTTTGGATTTCACCATTTTGGACGGCAGTGCCAATCCAACCAGGATTAATGGAGGTATTGACATTCGCAATATCACCAATCCCGGTTTTGATCTGAATGTCCGAAGTCGCAATTTTCACTTTTTGGAGTCCACGAGGGAGGACAACGACTTTTTCTACGGCAAAGCCCTTGCAGACCTGGATGTGGATGTAACAGGGACACTTAGCCGCCCTGCAGTCAATGCCAACCTCGATTTAAAACGCGGTACGGACGTGACAATGATTGTCCCGGAAAGTCAGGTCGAAATCGAAGAGCGTGAGGGTATTGTCCGTATTGAGAGAAGGGTTGATGGACAGGTGGTTAGAGATGAGGAAGAGGAGGAACCCTTCGAACCCCTATTTACCGGAGTGGACCTTCAGGCGGTAATCACCATTGATCCGAATGTGGTATTCAGAATAATCATTGATGAGCGGGCCGGGGACCAGTTGGAAGTTGCCGGACAGGCCAATCTCTCCTTTGATATGGATGCCGAGGGGCGGATGTCGCTATCAGGGACCTATGAGCTGACTCGCGGATTTTACGAAATGAGAATGTACGATATCGTAAGGAGGCGATTCGACCTGAAACCGGGCAGCAGATTGGTCTGGTCGGGGGATCCCATGGAGGCAGATATGAATATCACGGCAGTTTACAACCTGAGAACTTCGGCTGCTGACCTGATGGCAGATCAATTGGCCGGAGCAGATCAGGCGACCAGAACACGGTACAGACAGGAACTGCCATTTGAAGTGATGCTCGATATTAGTGGCGAAATACTCAGCCCCGACCTCAAATTCTCCCTGGATATGCCCGAGGCCTCGCGCGGAGCCTTTGGTGGAAGTGTCTATAGCCGCATACAACAGCTCAACACCACCGAGTCGGAATTGAACACCCAGGTATTTTCTCTCCTGGTACTCAATCGATTCCTACCCCAGGGAGTAGCCGCTGAGGAAAGCCGGGGTTTTGACGCCGGAGCCATGGCGCGATCGAGTGCGAGTAGCATACTTTCCGGGCAGTTGAACGCCCTTTCCGACCGCTACATTCGAGCGGTGGACCTCGATCTGGACCTGGAGAGCTTTACGGATTATCAGACAGGCCGGCCGGAGGACCACACCCAGCTCAATGTGCGTATGCGCAGGTCTCTGGTAGGCGATCGTCTTACCGTTGAAGTCGGCGGACAAATCGACCTCGAAGGTGCAGACGATCCCGATGGACCGGGCGGAACCGACATCCTCGGCGATGTCAACATTGAGTACAGGCTCACTGAAGATGGCACATGGAGGATCAGAGGCTTCAGAAGGAATCAATACGAGGGAGTACTGGAAGGCCAGGTTATCGCCACCGGCATCTCACTCCTTTTCAACCGCGACTTCAACTCATTTGCTGAGTTGTTTTCGAGGGATAAGGAGGAAGAGGAGGGGGAGGAGGAAGAGTAGAGGGGATTTTTTTAGAAAGAAGGTTAGAAGTGAGCGTAGATGTGAGATTTGGAAAAATCCTCCAGATTTGAATCCCAAAGCCTTTAATTGACGATATGAAAATAACCCCGTAGGGGTGACATGATTATAACCCGACACAGAAAAAAATTTTCCGAACCCCGTAGGGGTGAAATGATTACAACACCACACCCCCACACCTCTACACAAAAAATGTTTTAAAGTCCTGTCATGTTGTAATATCAGCCTTCCCTTCAGTGTTTTCACCAATTATGGCAAATACCTTTTCACAAATCTATATACAAATCATTTTTTCCGTAAAAGGTCGCCAAAACCTCCTGCAAAAACCCTGGCGTGATGAAGTATTCAAGTACATTTCATCCATTATAAAAAATAAAAATCAAAAACCCATTATCGTTAACGGAGTTGCAGATCATGTCCATGTGTTTGTGGGTTTAAAGCCTTCAATGCGCTTATCCGATTTGGTCAGAGATATCAAAAACAACTCCTCCAGTTTTATCAACGAACACAAATTTATAAGAGGGAAATTCTCCTGGCAAGAGGGGTATGGTGCATTTTCTTATGCCCACTCCCAGATAGATAATGTGTATCAATACATTGCCAATCAGGAAGAACACCATAGGAAAAAAACATTTCGGGAAGAATACCGGGAGTTCCTTCAAAAGTATGAAATCAACTACGACGAAAAGTACTTATTCGATTGGCTCGATTGATAATTTCACCCCTACGGGGTTCGGGATTTTTTTGCCCGTTTTTATTATAATTATTCCATCCCTACGGGATTCTGGGATTCGTATTTTTCATTGGAAAGTACATAATTTGAGGTTGTACATGATTCGAAGAAAATAATCAGAGCATTTAAAAAATGGCCCTAACGTATTTGTTTTTGATTCTTAATGCTTTATGTCCCGGGACTCAATTGAGGATCAGAAGTTTATTTCTCGTAAAATCTCAATAAACTTTCCCAATAATTATGATACGATGATAAGAACTCGGAGAGATGGGTGTTTAAAAAGTGCCACGAATCCTCCAGATTTGAATCCCAAAGCCTTTAATTGACGATATACTATAAATCCTGTAGGGGTGAAATGATAATAACACCACACACCCCCTACAACCTACCCATCACAAAACAACCCTCAGTTGAATAGCTTGTTGCTTTGAGTTCAAAAAAGATTCTCCAGATTTGAAT
>SKLY01000268.1 GCA_007121335.1 Saprospiraceae bacterium
AAACCACTATTGACAAGATGCTTAGCCTTTGTCGTGAAAAGGGAGTATTCACTGCAGTTGATCCAAAATATGAGAATTTTTACCAGTATCAGGGAGTAGATTTTTTCAAGCCCAATCTAAAAGAATTTGCAACTGCCTTAGGAAGGGATTTGAGTCCCACTATTGAGGAACTTAAGAGAAGCGCATATGAATTCGCCGATCGAATGGATGTGGGTATATTGATGGTCACACTGGGAGACAAGGGAATATTTGTGTCAAATGGTGATGAACAGTTCATACGACCGGCAGTGGAGACAGAAATAGAAGATGTGAGTGGTGCCGGGGATACTGTGTTGGCAGTAGCTACCCTGGGCTTATACGCCGGCATGGAGTTAACACGAATAACTGAACTCTGTAATTTTGCTGCGGCTGAGGTTTGCAGCAAGGCCGGTGTGGTAAGTATTATAGAGAATCAGCTTATTGAGAGAATGAGGACATTTCTGACGTCAGGCGAATCAGCTTGAGGTTAAAAAAATTTTTATTTGCCACATACAAGCAATTTTAAAACAGCGTATCTTTACCACCGCTGAAATAACTTTTTAATACTTTTTTAAACCTACTAAATTATGAAAGAGACGTTTACAAAATTCGTCCAGAAATTCATTATGTCGCTGTTTGTCGTGGTATTGGGTGCCGGTACAATACATGCACAGTGGATTTTTGAGATCACTACGCCACAGAGTGTTGCCGGTCAATACGATTACGGTTTGGCAAACTTTGGAAGTTACTACGATGAGGAGGGCGAGTTGGCCCTTGCGTTTGATGGTACCGACGACCCTACCTTAGGATGCGAACCGCTGGTTACGGACATGACCGGTCAAATTGCTATTCTGGATCGCGGGGCGTGTAACTTCAGTCTTAAGGCATATCACGCGCAGGAGGCAGGTGCTGCGGCTTTGATCATTTGCAATAACGAACCGGGTTTGCTCAATATGGCCCCCGGAGATTTTGGTGATTTGGTTAGTATTCCAGTCATTTTGCTGGAGATGTCCGACTGCATTAGTATTAAAGCTGCTATTGAGGAGGATGAGTCCGTTATAGGAGAATTTTATTATCCTGGTTTTACCCCGGAAAAAGTGCTTTGGGGGCTTGAGCCCGGTCAGGGAGATTTTGACGGTGGACTCAATGAATGGACTACTGAAGGGCTTAGTGCGCCAGAACACGTTTGGGAGCACAGACCGGATGCTCAAAGCAGGGGAGGTTGTGGTCAATTTAGAATTGCATCACCTACTTTTTTCAATGGAGCAATGGTTTTTGATGCAGATTTTTACATTACCGGTGGACCTGAAGATGATGGTGGCCAGGGCTGTGTCGGACCCGAACTTGATATTCACGGAGAATTGATTTCACCTGTAATTGATTGTTCAGATTTTGATGCCGTGGCGGTCGAATTTTGGCAGTTCAATCTGGGAATTACTCAAAATCCTACACCCGGTTCCACAAGAGAGCGAACTTATATGCAATTTAGCACCGATGGAGGGTTGAGTTGGGGTGATCGCGTGCCCATAACCACCAACAATTTTCAAAGTTCGTCCGGGTCTTCTATTACCAATCCCGAGCGAGTGGTTATCATAGTTCCCGAAGCGGCGAATGAACCTGAATTTAGGATGAAGTTCATTCACGACGGTAGTCATTATGTTTGGACTGTGGATGATGTAAGGTTGATTGAACCCCCGCAGAATGATTTGGCTATGCAAAGTATTTTCTATCCATTGCGAAGTTTCGCCACACCAGCAGATTATATTTCCGCAGATACATTTGGTTTCTTTTGCTTTGTATCCAATGAGGGTTTCACTGATCAGGAGAATGTAGAGGTGTCGGTTCAGGTATATAATACTGATACTGATGAAATTCTACATGAGGAAATTGTGCAGCGCTCGTTGATTTCTCGAGGTCAATTGGATACCATTCAATTTACTCAAAATTTCTCAATGCCCGGGATAGTTGGAAATTACGCCATTAGGTACCATGCTGAGACTGTTGGTGTCGATGACGAGATACCTGAAGACAATACTATCGAGAGACGATTTGTGGTTACAGATGATATTTTTGCTAAAGAAGATCCAGCTGTGACATCATTTGGAGGAGGTGTCACGAATTCGGAGGATAACTGGTATTGGGGTAATGTTTATTACATCCCCGATGGGCTTGGTGGAACACCTGTTTTCAATGGTGTGGAACTTTCCTTTGTTCCAACTGCCGGAGAGTTTAGCGGGGAGAACCCTGCAGTACATTTGCTTGAGTATGTGCCAGCTGGTCCCGATATTAGCATCTCAGACCTGAATGCCAATAGCGATTTGCCTCCACAATTTCATACATTATTTGAGCCGGTGGCAATTGGCATAATTGATTCTGTGCTGTTGAATGAGGCTGGTCCGGGTGGTATTCTCAGAATGGATGTTTCCCAATTTTTAGATCCGAATTTCGTCTCAATCGAAGGTGATTACATAGAACTCAATCAGGATAAACTTTACGCAGTGGTTTTACAAATGGAGGGAGATGCGCTCAGGTTACCCGCCAGTTCATCTATTCTCTATAACACGGCGGTTGGTATTTTGTATGTGGATAATGCTAATGGAGTAAAGCAATATTATAATGGATACACTTCTCTAGGTGGACCTGTAGCTCGAATGATCACTTCGGTATTTGTATCCACTGAAGATATCGCCCCCTTTACACCTAAGTCTGTTCAGATTTATCCCAATCCAACATCTAATGACCTGTACTTGAACTTTGACAATGAGCAACCAACTGATGTTCGGCTTGAGTTATTCGATATGCAGGGTCGCTTGTTGATGCATAGAAATTATGAAAATGTAGGGAATGAAGTCATCCAAAGTGATGTCCGAACCTACCAAAGCGGCAACTACATCATAAGGATAAAAACTGACCGGGGAGTTCAGTCTCAGCCTGTTATTATCGCGAGGTAATCAGTGAGAATCTGAGTATTTCGAGTCATTGTGATTTGATAAATATTTGGGGGAATGAGCAATCGTTCCCCTTTTTTATAAAACCCTGACCTAAAGAAGTTTTAAAAAAGTCTTAAGCAAGTCAAAAAATGTCAAAATTCATAGACTTTAACGGCAGGATATTTTGGCAGTACCCAAAATTGTCGTAGTTTTACAATTCAACATTTTATTCACAAAAATCATAGTATGATGAAAGGCATTACAAACTTATGTAAATTTTTACCAATTGCAATTGCGCTGATCATTGGTGCACCCAGCTTACACGCACAAATTACCGAAGCAGATCAGAGCCAGGGAGAACGTCTTGAGCTGGACAAAGAGTTAACCCACTTTGGTGAAGACTGGAGTTCCCAGAATGTTCAAACACCATATGAGATGTTTGGGATACACAGGCTGCTCAACAATCCCGGTTCTATGCAAAGTACCCGTGATGATGATCCTGAGCCCGTATGGGAGGATGGATTTGAAGATCCAAGCCTCTGGATTATTGACGGTCCTGATGGTTTTGGTCCCAATAATGGTTTCTCCATAACTGACCAAACAGAAGGACAAATTACCTGGGCGATTACCACTCCGATAATGTCCGAATCCGGGGGGAATTACGCTCTATTTCAAAATGGCGATCCCAATAATCCGGCAACCGTTCTTCAAGCTGGACCTCATACACTAACTTATTCCGAATCTATTGATATTTCCGAAATAGGTGCCCCCGCTTTTCAGTTTAATCAATTTGGAGCTCGTTTCTTCGAAATACAGGCCGTTCAAGTGAGTGAGGATGGCGGTAATACCTGGATTACAATTGGAGACAACTTTGATATTGAGCCCCTGACTGGAGCCGGTGGTTCCGCATTTCCAAATCCCATGCTAAGATCTTACGACATTTTTCCACATATTGGTCAAGATACAGATGAAATCATGATTCGATTTTTCTGGGACAACGATCCGGATCACCCCAACCCTGAGTTATTTTATGTAAGTTATGGATGGCTCATTGACGATTTGGCTATTCTTGAAACTCCGGCTAACAATCTGGAAATGGAAGCTACATTTTATCCTCCTTTGAGCTATGCTACACCTCAGGTTCACCTTCCTATTGATACTTTTGGATTCTCCTGTATTATAGAAAATAATGGGGGTGCTGCCAGAACAGGCGTGGAGGTAAATGTCTTAATTGCAAATATCGATACAGATCCACCCACTATTGTTTATGATCAAATGGTTGTTCTAGACACTTTTCAGGCCGGCATTGACAGCTTTGTCTCATTTCCCGATCTATTTGTTCCCGATTTAGAAGTAGGTAACTATCTAATTGAGTACTCTGTTGGTGTACCTGATGAAAGGGAGTTAAATCCAGCCAATACATTTGAGCAGCACAGATTTGTTGTGACAGAAGATCTTTTCGCAAAAGGTCCACCTGATGTCACTGATTTTACATTAGGTCTTACCCGTGAGGATGATAACTGGTATTGGGGTAATATGTATTATATTAGTCCGGATGCATCAGAAAAAGAAAGGACTCTGCATTCAGTAGATCTGGCCTTTTTTCCTAACAATGCTGAATATCAACCCGGCGATGGTGCACTGCTTTATATCCTTGAGTATGTGCCAGAGGGACCCATTATTGATTTTGGCTCTTTAAATGCGGACAATGAGACGCCACCTAATTTCCACGATGATTTTGAACCGGTGGCCGCTTATTTTATCCAGGATGACGAACTTCAAAATGCCGGCGCCGGTCAGTTATTCAGTATTGGCGGGGAGAATCTCGTGGATCCCAATACCTTTCAGCCCCTGGACGATGTAGTGGTAATGAATCCGGGGAAACTATACGGGGCTATTGTTCAACATGAAGGCAACGCGCTTTTCCAGGCTTATACCGATGATGCCCAGTATGGGATTTCTGTGGGAATATTGCACACTGTTAGTGCTCAGGGATCTTTCCAGTACTTCGGTGGATTTACAGACGTCAGTGCCCCCATTGTAAGAATGAGAGTGGGTGACATCGAGAATACAACCGGCTCAGTACTTAGACAAGCCATTCCCCTTGATGTTTATCCCAATCCGACCTCGGATATTCTCAACATAGATTTTGAAATGGATGCTCCGAGCGAGTTGGAGATCACTGTCTATGACATTACCGGAAAAGTGGTAATGCACAGTAAAGTGGATGGACATCAAACCAATAATATTCAATACGACGTCAGCTCGCTGGAAACAGGAAATTATTACATCCAAATTGCAGCAGAAGACGGTCTTAGAGTTTCGCGATTCATAATTGCACGTTAAACTCTAACCAAACCGATAAATTTTACAAACGGACAGTTCTTGTACAAGGGCTGTCCGTTTTTTTATGGAAGTATTTTGAAAATGCATTTGATTTCTGTATCTTTGGTTGATTGATTGTTAATGATCTATTAGTCAATGATTTAAACCGAATACTATGAAAAATGCTTCTCTACTTAAAGTCATAATTTTATTCGCTCTTTTTATTAGTCCCCATTTTGCCGTCAGCCAAAACTGTATTGAAGCCAAGGATGTCGGTGATCTTTCATCTTTGCGTGACGCTGAGGTTATTTGGAGCGACAGCTTTTCTGATGAATCTACCTGGCTTGTGTCAGACAACAGCACGGAACCATTTGGTTGGATAATCACCGATGATCCTGAAGAGATGCCCGTTACTCCCGATGGTCCCCTCTCTTTTGCCAGTTCTTCTGCAGAAAAGGGTCACGCACTAATCAATTCATTGGATTCACCCTGGCAAGGAGACGGAGAGGGAAGAGTTGCCGGAGGAATTACCAATTTTACTCCAATTGATCTCAGTGAACAGAACAATGTAATACTTAGGTTTGAAAGCTTCTATGTGTTTTTTAATGAGAGCAGAGCAGTGAGGGTTTCTCCTGACAATGGTGAGAGCTGGACCACCTATAATATTACCCAAAACGAATGTTCACACGCTTGTCAATTCTGCCCCAATCCCAAGGTTCATACCATTGATATTTCAGATGCGGCAGCCGGTGAGTCTGAAGTGCTGATTCAGTTTTATTTCGACGATCATTATCTCCACGGTACTTTTTGGGCTGTAGATGAGGTCGAGTTGCTCAGCCTTCC
>SKLY01000138.1 GCA_007121335.1 Saprospiraceae bacterium
AAATGCTTTAAAGGGGCGGGTTTGTAGTTGTGGTTTCATGATGGCTTTTTATAATTTTAAGTGAAAAGATTATCTCAAGTGCTCTTGATAAACCGCTATCAAACAAGCTAATTATTCTTAATGACATGGCTGCTGCTGAACCGGATGTATTTCTCAATCCAAAGATAAGAATTTGTTAGGAAAAAACAAACAGTTTAGGATTAAAGTGTTAAATTATTGGGCTTTGGCAGACCTCAGTTTATGGATCATATTGAAATGGTCAACCCCGGCTTTGTCGGTTAAACCATTGTTTTCCCCAATATAATCGCCCATCATTTTTGGACCACCATTTTATGGAGGCCGATACCATTCTCAAATGCAGGTCTTTCTTAATTAAAACCATCTTAAGCGGAAGGGCATCTCAATTGTGACCAACTATTCCATCCCCCTGATAGCCCACTGAACTCCTATCAATTCACCAAAATGATATTTCTCGCCTCCTCTCCAACTTCAGTAATCAACCGAACATGATAAGTTCCCGCGGGGTTATTAGAAAGGTCTAATTGCAGGTGATTGAGCCCTTTTGAACCCTCACCTCTGTGGGTCTTTATTTTTTTGCCACCCGAGCTGAACACCTCGATCTCATACAGGAGGTCTTTCGGCAGATGAAATCTCAGATTCGTCAATCCGCTGAAAGGATTTGGGACATTGGGCATAAGTCGCAATTGACCGGACACTTCTTCAGATTTCACAGAAAGTGCCAGGGAGCCTGCCTGAAGATTGGAGTCGTAATATTCAGCTCGTAAAATTGCATCCTGAGAGGAATAAATTGACGGATGCCCGGGGTATTCATGGTCACTTTTTACTTCAATCGTAAAAAATTCCTTTTCGATATCTGCCATGTGTACGTTGTGATCCCACCAGTTAATTCTAATCACCCTTTTTTCCCTGTCAATTAAAACCATCTCCTCTCTGAATCCGGGCAACTGACTGTGGTCCATTTTAACCTCTGCATCGACCCAATCCTCAGGCCAGTCCATTTCAAGTTGAAAGCCGTACAGCTCCTTTGTAGCGGAAGGGAAAAATTGAAAGGCGATTTTTTCAGAATCCGGGGGTTCAGAAGAATAAACATCCAATAGCAATTCAGGGGAATAAAGTCTGGAGGGGAGATTGCTGTAGTCACCGGTCACCAAACCGATTTTAATTCCCGTCCAATCCTGGCCACTGTAGTCTTGATCAAGAGAGGTGTATTCCGCAGTTTCAGGAAAGTTGTCTGCAAAGGGGTCCGTTGGGTTTGAAAAAATAAAATCTGAAGGCATAAACCGCCAGTGGACTCCATGCGAGAATTCCTGTGATTGGCCAATTATAAATGACTGAAGGAAGACGAGGTCTATCGTACTAATCTGATCGTCCATATTCACATCAGCTGCAATAATCTTGTACGGGTTGTCGAGCAACTCAATGTTTAGAATATGTCGCTGAATTAAAATTAAATTCAGGGTCGTCAATCCGGCTGTTGATGCATCATCCAAAAATGGAGAAATACTGTAGTTGCCACCCTCAATCAGTTCCACTTCATACGAACCATTTGCATCCGTGTACACCGTCGTATCAATGAGATCCGTAACTTGAATCCCTGTGTTTTCAATGGAATCTCCATTTTCAAACTGAACCGCCCCGGATATTTGGTAGGTCGAATCTGAGCACAATACGGTGACATACGCCGAGCATGTATCGGATCGCCCTGATTCATCGTAAACCACCAATTCCACCGGATTTACACCGGCCTGACTGCAAGTGAATTCAATTGGATAGACACTGGCACTACCAATCCCGCAGGTATCGTAAGAACCCCCGTCAAATTGCCAGGGATCTAAAATGGCTGTTCCCGTTGAATCGGTAAAAACGTGGGCATCCTGACATACTGCAACCGGTTCGATGTCAAAGTCAATCACCCCATCGCAGTTGTTGTCCACCCCATCGCATACCTCGGTTGCATCCGGATTTATATTGGGGTCGTTGTCGTCGCAGTCGAGGTTGTTATCTACATATCCGGTTGGTTGTTCACAGGCGAGAATACTATCTTGTGGATTTCCAAACCCATCACCATCGTTGTCAGCATACCAAATGGAATTGGGATCCTCAATATAAACTGAATCGACAATGGTATCGACTCCATCCGTTGCGGTGAGAAAGTAAAGACCTTCTGAAAGTTGGTCTGCTATAGAGTCCTGCGACCCATTGCTCCACAGAAAAGAATAAGACCCCGAACCACCGGTGGCTTGGGCAACTGCAGATCCATTGTTTTCCTGACCGCATTCCACATCATTTCCCAGGAGGATCTCAGCCAGGAATGGAGCATCCAGACAAAAGGAGGCAGTGTCGATAAATCCAAATTCACCACCAATTGCCAAAGTGTCACCAGTGTTATTGTCGATGAGTTTATAGGAACCCTCACCGTAGAGGCAGCATATTCCGTCACCAAAACTGTCTAAAATCGTAAAGAGATAACAGCCTGATACTGTGCAAAAGTCATAAGTCACTGTATCTCCATTGCTATAGCCCCCGTATGGACCTCCTGAAATAACCGGTGTTCCGTTTTTCTCTATAAACCAGGTGGTCTCATTGGGATATTGATCCAGGACAATTTGAAGGGTGAGAGAATTGGAGCCTACATAAAACTGACTGCCAAGTGTATCATTTTCGGGATTTGAGTCGGTCTGACCATTTGGCAAAGCAGTATAGGCCAGTACATCGTTTTGACCAAAATTGGCTGTAATGGCTGGTAATTCCACATTTTCAGAGGAGAATGGAGATAAACTGCCGGTCCAGTGAAAGCTGTCTTTCGGCATTTGATTGATCTGGTAAAAAATCCACACTGAATCCAGTTGGTTAACCCCAAAGTTAAAAAGGGTGATCTCCGGAACTGTACTTGTCTCACAAATCAAGCCAGCAGGGGAGGCCAATGCAATAATTCCGGCATCGTCCGCAACCGGTTCACAATCGTCCAGGCAGGAAGCACTGTACACATTGTTCCTCATCAAATCCCCCGGTTGGGGACCAAATCCCAGCGAAGGGTCAATCCCAACACTCCCAATCAAATGGCAATAACTCATAATCGTACCCCCGGTAGGCAATGGCGCATCACAACCCTCGGAATATCCGGCTTCGGGACCACAGCCATCAATTGCCGTATTGTTTCCATTCCAGGCACAGGCGTGGGTATGCGGAGAACCGAGATTGTGACCGATTTCGTGAGCTACAACCATGACCGTCCAACTGTAAACAGGTATATCTTCATATGTTGAGGCAATGCCACTGTAAGCTACTCCCCACAAACTGGAGCAGAGCACATTGAGATAAGCAACACCTCCTCCGCCTCCAAATCCAACCAAATGTGCCAGATCACCATTGTAATTGCCATTCAAATGCGTTCTAAATTGCACAAGGTACTGACTGGCTCCTGGGCCGGTGTATGGGCTGGGCTCATCCCACACCAGCAACTCAGATACAGAAAGATCTATTTGGTCATTGTCATAGAGGATGGAAACCTGATTAAAAGCCCCGAGGACGTAGGCGGCGGCAGCATTGACGGATCCTTTATCCAGGTAAATATCGTGATTGGCCTCCACATATACTGTAACGCAATTGCTGCTGTCAACCAATCTGTGGGTACCATGGTGCCCCTCATTCACTTTGTGTTTTTCTTCATCATAAAAGCACTGAGCATTATTGGATTGGAGCAAATCACTTCCCCTGTACATAATGTGGGTTCCATCTTTTTGACTGGGAAGACGGGCGATGGAATAGTGCTCCCCATCTGCAATAATAAAGGCGACCAATTCTTCCTCAAAGATAGAGACACCAACCATGGATTTCTCACTACCTGCAACCTTACCCTTGAAAAAGCGGGTTCTGAAATCGGTCAAAGCTTTAGTTGGATTTGAAGCCAGGAATAGATTCGGGGACCCGCCCGAAAACAATTGCCGTTCCTCGAGCTCCAGTATCATTTCTCTTTCATCAGGTAGAGACAGTAGTATTTCTATCTCTTTCCCCTCGTGGGAAAAAATCTCCTCAACCTCTCGCCGGTCCCACTGCAACAGGTAGCCATTTTTTACAACACCATGAATCAAACCGGTGTTTGAATCGAGTTTTTCGGTAGTATGAAAGGGTTGAAAAACTGTTGTTTCGAGGGTCAATTCGTACTTGTAGTGATCCGGTGACCCCATGGCAAACTGATTGCAAAGAATGAGGAGAAGAGCTGATACCAATGGTGCAATCGACAAATTTTTCTTCATAATGGGGCAACCAATATTGTTTAACATACTACAAATCTACCGAAACATTTTACATCATCAAAGTTCAGGCCGGATTGACTCTTTAAGGCGTTTTTTGGAACCAAAGTTTCCAATTTCAGGTTAATGAAGTGACTTTGGAATTTCACCAGGGTTGCTCAATTGTCTTCAACAAGCCCATAATTCCTTTAGGGTGGATTACATTCAAATTGAATACTTGCCTCTGAAAATCTATCACAATTGAATTCCGGTAGTTATCCACTTGTGACTGAAACAATTTTTCAATCCCCGACCGCAATAGGTTTGGAAAAAAGCGTTATGAATATTAATTTTGTGCGCCTTAAAAAGAGTAGATTAGATTGACAACAACTTTAAGCCATTCGATTAGCCGAATGTGACAGATTAATACATCAATTGGAAACCAAAATTTTTAGAAATGAAACTACATAACTTATTACTTTTAGGTCTTTTGGCTGTACTTTTTGCAGCCTGTGATTCAGATGACGACAACGGACCCGATCCCGATGTCGATCCCATCATTCTCTCCGGGACTCAATCCACTCCCCTTACACTGGATAATATTTTCACCAATCCGGCCGCTTCGGATTATATAGTGCAAGGCACTTTCACAATCGCTGCAGGAGTAACAGTTGAACCCGGGGTGCGAATTACCATGACTCCCGGTGCAAGGATTGATATCAATTCTTCAGGTTCATTATCGGCAGTCGGGACTGAGGACAATCCGATTTTCATAGAAGGTGAGCAGGATGCCAGGGGTTATTGGGATTTTATTCGCTTTCAGTCCAATAATCCAAACAACAGACTGGAACATTGTGTAATAAGCCACGGCGGAGGGAGTTCACTTAGCAACCGCCAGGCAGCAATTACCCTTGTTAGCAATGCTCAACTCTCCATGGTAAATACTGTTATCCGGGAGTCCGCAAGAAATGGTATTATTGTTACCGATACAGATAACAGATTGCCTGAATTTGAGAATAACATTGTGACGAATTGCGAGCAATATCCCATTTCAATCAGACCTCAACAGCTGTCTTCTATTGATGAATCTACGGAATTCACCACAGGAAATGGATTTAATCAAATCTTTGTAAGAGGAACAAGTGTCAGTCCGGCTGTGACCATCAACAGGGCAGCAGGCCCCTACTTTTTTGAAGGAACAACCAGCTTCGAAAACTCTGCTGAAATAGGCCCCGGTACACTTATCGAAATGGGTCCCGGAGCTAGAATTGAGGTCAGAAGTACCGGTAGTCTTGCGATCAACGGAACCGAAACCGAGCGGGTGACCATCACAGGTGCCGAAGCCGCAAAGGGATACTGGGATTTCATTTATTTCAACGATAGCAATTCACTAAACAATGAAATCCTCTATGCAGATATTTCCTATGGAGGTGGTTCAAGTCTCAGTAACCGCACAGGAATCATCAGTAGTAGGGGCAATTCATTTTTTGCCATGGGCAACAGCTCGATTACCAATAGTATGCGCTACGGCATAACCCTGGGGAATTCTTCAACCTGGGAGGATCTCGATGGCAATGAATTTAGTGGAAACGAATTGGGTGACATCAACGATTGATCCAGGTAAATACAACACCAGGAATTATTATTTTACTGCCTCCGGAACCATCCGGGGGCATTTTTTTGGTGTGCCATGCATACTATCTACCTATAGGGTTAAAGTCCCGAATGCGCTCAGTTGACGGGGAAGCATTAGCTGATCGCAAGGGTGTCCACCGTGAGGTGGGATCTGAAGGAAGCGTAAGGCAGAGCGGAGATGTGACGAACAGGAAGGTGATACAAGGCCTACCATCAGG
>SKLY01000234.1 GCA_007121335.1 Saprospiraceae bacterium
AAACAGCAGCGCAGAGCATGCCTGAACTTCCGAGTCCCACTCCCACGGGAATACTTGATTTAAGCCTCCAACCCTCCTCAAAAGCGCGCTTCATTTTTGTCAAATCCAAAAACGCCTCCTGATCGTCTGAGTCAAAGAGTTTGTTCAGGTATTTGATAAAGGGCTCCAGCACTTTTTCCTGGCCGGTTAAAGTGTCATCACCCTGCACCCAAACTCCCGAAAACCTGTGGAAGGGCAGTGCCAGGGCATTGGAGCCTGAAAGCACAGAGTACTCGCCGAGAAACAGGAGTTTGGCAGGGTATTTACGCTGAGGAAGTGAAAGTTGGTTTTGCATGGTTGGAGAAAGTTTTATGAAGCGAATGTAAACATTTTTTCAATGTCTCTTCCAAAAGCCAGGAATAGCTGTTCAAAGGCTGTGAAATGATCTTAGGCAGACCATTGCGACTCGAATAAAATTTCCAGACCCTGTTTCGCATCTAAAACAGCCTGCTACTTCTCTAGTTCCTCCACCTTTTCAGTAAGCCATTTTATATCGGCAATATTCCCCGCTTCACTTATTTCTTTCTTCAATGCTCTGACCGATTCCTGGTCAGTGGGATTGAGTCGTGCCAGTTTTTGGGTGTACTTAATGAGATTGATGTAATTTTTTCTTCGCTGTTCCGGGAGCTTGTTTTTTTTGCGGTTGAGAAAAACCCTGAAGGAACTGAGAAAAGAGAGCAGGGCATCGATTTCGTCCAGCTCGTAATAGGTGACGAGAAGCATGGCTTTAGCGCCGAGATTGTATGATATATCGTCGAATTCCACGGCTCGCAGGAGTTCGAGCACCTGGTTGTAATCTCCCATGTAGAGGTACAATCTGGCAAGGTTGAAGGTCACTGCATTCTCACGCTGTTTTTTATTGAGATAATGGCTGTAATTGTGGATGAATTTTTCGGTCCACTCAAATTCTTTTAACCTGAGGCCCACGATGACGATATTTTTAAAAGTCCAGGGCGAAAACTCATTGTTGACCAGTAGAATATCGTTTTCAATGGCGTATTTGTAGAGGAAGAACAGCTCCTTGAGGAAGTTTTGGTGCCCCTGGTTTAATCTCCTTACACAAAAATTGATTGCATCTAGAAATATGCCTCGCGCCTGCATTTTAGGGAAGTGATGAAGGTGTTTGAAAATCAGAGATTTAAGGGTGAAGTAGTGCTCGTCCTCTTCCGGCGATTCATAGACTTTGTAAATGGTGTGATTGATGGAAATCTGTGGGATATTTTCGTAGTCGTGATCTTCCAGGTGTCCGAGGATTTCATCAATGAATAAAAACTCGTAATCTTGTTTGACAAATCGCTTCTGACTGAGTCCTGTATTCAGATAACGCAGTTTCTCCGCAATGAAAAAATAGTCGAGGTTTTGCCCTATCTGCTCGAGATTTAATCGGTGCTCACGTTTGAATTCCGACTCCATCATGTTGACGTAATTTTTTTCAATCTCATACTGGTAGTAATAGTAAGAAGGTGCAATTTCCTGCTGCCGGTCAGATAACCGTCTCGCTGACTTCAAGACTGAATTGTAAAGCGGGCCAATGCGCCGGTTGCTGATCGCCTGCATTAAATAGCTCGCCTCATGCAGCGGATTTTCCTTGAACTCTTCGATAGCGAGAAATTCCTCGGTTAATTTCAATAAGTCAGAACACAGTTTTCGAAATCTGCTGTCCGAGTATTTTTTATCCGGATAAAGTTGTTCGAATACTCGCTCCTTATCCAGTAGGGTAGGCTTTTCCTCTCTTATGGCGGTGTAAATGATGTCAAACAGCCCCAGGATGGAATCACTGACATTGAAATAGGGTGAGCGGACAAATTTTTCCAGCCGGTTTAGCTCTGTGGTATTGAATGACTGCAGTACTTTGACCAGTTTTATGTTGGAAAAACTCATAGGAGAAAAAATTTTCAAATAGTAAAATTAGTATATTTACCCAATTGATGGTCAATCACTCACAAAAAAAATTGTGCATGAGGCCTCATCAGAAAAAAATATTTATAAGAAGCTTTTCATTGTGTATCCCTGACGGCTACATGCCTTTACAAATGGGCGATTACATAGATTAGTTAAATTTGCAATATGATATAGGAAAAATAATTATATAAAAATTTTCCAGATGTTGGAAAAATGCTTACTTTTGTACCAAACATCAACTGGTCGAACTCATGAACAAGGCATTCCTTATTTTCTTGCAGGTGTTGCTTGTAAGTTGCCTGACTCACACAACTGAGGCTACTGCACAGTCACAGTCCCACAGCCCCTATGAGACCTATGAAATTCTCAAGGATTCAACATTTGAGTCAAACACTTTCAGCGCCTTTACCCTCTACATTATTGGTCACCCGAATAACGGTTCCGCTTCGAGGGCAGGCAATTCAATGAATCGGTTTTTCACCTACACTCCCGACTCTTCTTTTACTGGAAGGGACAGTGTGTCGGTTGAAGTTCACTACACCGTGGGTGGCAATCCGATCATAAAGTGGTTTCACTATGCCTTTGACGTAAAGGAATCCATAGTCTGGATCAATGACGATGAGTTTATGGTGCCGGCAAACAGTGACTGGACCTATTTGGATTTGATGGCCAATGACAGTTCGACCCTTGGTGATTTATCAATCAGTAATGTTTCTGCGGTTAATAACGGGCAGGTGGACATTGTGAACGACAGCCTTTTCTTTAAACCCACTGAGGAATTTAGCGGAATGGCTTACGTCCGATACACAGCTTGTGACAGTATTGGAGAATGCGGAAGTGCGACGGCCCACATCAATGTTGTCGATACTTCTGATATTGTCGCTCATTCCACCATTCATTTACACACCATGCGCAATAGATCCATACGAGTGTCTCTTCCCTCAGATGGATTCGAATTAACTCAGGTCCCCGATTTGGGTTTGGTTCAAAAGCAGGGTGAGACAGGAATTTGGGAGTACACCCCCATTCAGAATGTCACAGGTCAGGATTCCTTTGAATTCGAGCTTGACAGTTCTTATTTAACCACAGTTTACATCACTATTCACGATTTACATGACCCCAATTCGTTCCTCGTGGATGACTATATCTACACACCATTGAATGAAAGTGTGGATTTCAACGTGCTGGAGAACGACCTAAAGGGCAATTTAAGAATTAACTCCTTTACCCAACCCGACAACGGAAGTCTCACGCACAATGGGAACGGTAATTTTACTTATGCGCCTGATCAGGATTTTTCAGGACGCGATCATTACACCTATACTGTTTGTATTCTTGGAAACTGTGAGACTGCCCAAGTCAAAATCTTTGTTGGCAACCTCAGTCCTCAAAATGATGCAACCTATCAGTTGACTACCACGAAGAACAGACCTCTGGTCATCAATTACGATGTGCCAATTTCCAACTTTATGTTCCATACAACCCAGGAGCCTGACTACGGAGATCTCACCGTTTATCCGGGTTATGATACCATTACCATTGGGTGCAATACTGTAAGTGGTAATAATCTGGTTGTTTATGACCCTGATGAAGATTTTGTCGGGCAGGATGAGTTCGAGTTGGAGTACTGTGTCGATGGTCAGCCGGATTGCCAAATCGTCAAAGTAGAAATTGAGGTTATCGATCTGGTGATTGACTCTATCTGTGTTTGTATCGATGATTGTGTGTGGCCGGGAGATGTCAACTACGATGGGAAGGTAGATATGCGCGACTTACTCACTCTAGGTTGGTACATGGGGGAAACCGGAGCAGTCCGCTACGATGTGGATCTTCAAAATTGGTACGGTCAATCGGGTGATGACTGGGACGATGAGCAATATACAGGAGAAAATCTTAAACATGCAGATACCGATGGTGATGGAGTCGTCACTGCCGCAGATACGGCAGCTATCAGTAATTTCTATCACAACGTTCACACCCTTGTTACGGAGTCCAACTTTGAGTATAAACCCTATTCTGTAAGTCTTGTAGAATCATCTACCGGACCGTATCAAGCAGGTGATATGGTGACTTTTGATGTGGTAGTTGGTAGCAATTCCAATCCGGTTATTGACTTGCACGGCATTTCAATGACCTACTTTTTCAACAACGCCCCTTTTGGTATCTCAGAATTTAATGCTCATGAGTACAACCAGTCCTGGTTGACCTATGATGGCCCTTCTCTGTTTATGGCAAAGTCATTTGACAGCCAATTAGATTTCGCACTTACAAGAACAGACGGTTTCGGCGCTGCCGGTTTTGGGATTGTTACCGAGGTGAGTATTGTTATCGAGGATGACATTGATGGTATCAGGCTTGACAATTCTGAAGACCAGTACTTCAGTTTGCAATTTGATCTAAAGAATATAACCGGCTTTTTCGCTGATGAGTCTGAGTTTTTGTTCCCCGAAACTACTGCATTTATTGACGTTGTCCGTCCCGGCGCTGAGCCCACCATTGAATTTGGTGAGGATCTTCTCCACTTGTTCCCAAATCCATCGGGCCCCGGTCAGGGTGTCAATCTCCACATGAATGGAGGCTTTGAGATTGAGGAGATACAGGTTTACGATGTGATGGGTAAGTTGATCATGCAGCGCGACGACATCGCCTCAAACAGGTACCACTTTGACCTGGCTGAAAAGGCAACCGGCCTATACATCGTTCGTATTAAAACAGACGGAGGTGTGGTGAGTCGGAAATTCCAGTGGGTGGCGGAGTAATCCAATATCTCTTATATGTGCTGCTTGTGTTTGGCTGAAGTTCGTTTGGAAGCTTCGGATAAAAACTATTTTGCCCGTCATCAATAACTTTTCCTTCAATACGCATGCGTGAAAATGCGCTTTTGTAACATTTGTCACAGTCTGTGCAAAGGTGTCGCAGTACCTTTGTCATTGCAATACCGATAGTGGTAATTTTTGACAAAAAACATATGATCATGAACGCAACGAAGAAAAAAGTGAGCTTCAATGAATTGATTCAGTCCGATACGCCGGTCCTGGTAGATTTTTATGCCAATTGGTGTGGACCCTGCAAAATGCTTTCTCCGGTACTGGCCCAATTGGCTTCTAAGCACAGCGGGGACATCAAGGTGGTGAAAATCGATGTGGATAAAAATCCCGGAGCTGCCCAGTCGCTACAAGTCAGGGGTGTGCCAACCATGATGCTATTTAAAAATGGTGAAATTCTTTGGAGGAAATCCGGTTATATGAGCCTGGCTCAATTAGAATCAGAGCTTCAGCCCCACATGGCATAATTCAGCTGAATTTTATTGGCAAAATTCGCCCTGTCCCAAATGTGATTAAGCTGAAGATATTACAAGCCTGAAATGATGGATTTATTATAGGTAGCAGTAAAGGGGACAACATCTAAAGCGATTAGATCCGGGGCATACTGCGAACTGAATTATCAATGAGTCCACTCCGAAAACCCTTTTGTACATGAAAATGAGCGAAAAGTTCAAGGTCGAGGAAGAGGATGAAAGAACGATCCCGAATGGGTTAAGATCTGGGGGATCTTAAAGTGAGAGAACCGCGAAGCGGATGGGTGGCCCGCAGGCGTAGCCATAGCTACGTTGAGGAAAGACCCCCAAAGCTTTCTTGTCCCCTATGCTTTGGGGAGGGGGCGAAGATATTAGATTTTGCAGCCATTTGTAATAAAAGAGGTTTTCGGAGTGGACTCATCAATGGCATTTAAAGTAATCAAACGGCTCCTTGCAGTCCTGGCACTGGTGCAGGGATTTGCAGGGAGTACTGCCAAACCGATTGGTCATGGTGGTGTTTTTAGAACCACAGTGGGGGCACTCGATGGCAGGCATGTCACCAAATAGTTCGGATTCCTTGCCTTCATTGTCGAGTGGTGGGGCGATTCCATATTCCTTCAGAGCTTTTTTTCCCTTCTCTGACATCCATTTTGTGGTCCAGGCTGGAGATAAAACTGTTTTGACCTCCAGGTCATTAATCCCGGCATCCAAAAGAGCAGTGGTGATTTCCATTTGAATGACACTCATGGCGGGACATCCGGAGTAAGTGGGAGTAATGGTTACAACCCACTTGCCATCAATCTTCTGCACGTTCCTTACTATGCCAAGGTCAACCAC
>SKLY01000203.1 GCA_007121335.1 Saprospiraceae bacterium
CTGCTGAACTGCTCGACCAATGGTGGGCGCCGAGTCCCTGGCGGGCTGAGACCAAAGTTATGGATTTCAGGAAGGGGGGAATGTGGCTCTATGCGATGGTCGGTCCCGGAGGTGAAAAGCATTGGAGTAGGAATGACTATACGGAGATTGTGCAAGAGAAGAGTTTTTCGTCACTGGATTCTTTCAGCGACGAGAATGGCACCATTAATCACGCTATGCCACAGACGGATTGGACAAAAGAATTCAGTGAGGCTGATGGCAGGACTACTGTAGAGGTTAATTGCCGCCTTAAGAGTCTGGAGGATTTGGAAAAGTTGATCGAAATGGGCTTTCAAGAGGGTTTTACTCAGGGCCTGAATCAGTTGGAAAAATTATTGGAATCGCTTTAAAAAGTTTTGTAATGAAGAGGATTGTATTAAATGTATTTTCTGTAATTTTTGGGTTGCTTCTTATTAATGGCGGACTGGATAAATTTTTTCAGTACATGCCTACTCCGGAGGATTTGAATCCACAACTCATAGAGGACTTTAAAGCGCTGAGTCAGGTTTCCTGGCTTTTTCCGCTGGTTGGTCTGGCTGAAATTGTCGGTGGAATACTGTTGCTTTTTCCCAGGACCAGAGCACTGGGAGCACTGGTAGTTTTTCCCGTAATGATGGGAGTTTTGCTGACCCATATTTTTTCGGCACCTGAAGGACTCCACATAGCTGTGGTTATTTGGGTTATTCTTCTGTGGATAATCTACGATAACCGGCATAAGTTTTTACCCTTGCTTGATTGAAGTTTTTTTTGCAAAAAGGCGGTTAGGTAACCTGGGTAAAAGTTTCCCCGGGATAGCAATTGGCTCACCCTGGTTGCAGTCAACCACCAAACAATGCCGCCCGAAATTCATTATGATTACATACTGTTTTTAATCACCAATTGAAAAAAATAAGGTAATCATGAGTAAACATTATGCAAATGCCGTGTGGAATGGAAACCTGGCCCAGGGACAGGGGAAATACGAACTAAAGACCAGTGGCTTAACCGGACAGTACAAGTTTCCCAGTAGATTTGAGGACGACAAAAGCCAGTCCAGCCCTGAGGAACTCATCGGTGCTGCCTGTGCAAGTTGCTTTTCCATGGCACTGGCTCACGAATTGCATCAGGCTGGTTTCAATCCCGAATCAATTCAAACGGAAGCAACTGTAACACTGGATAAGGTGGAAGGGGGGTTTGGAATTACAGAAATCGCACTTGCCACACGTGGTCAGGTCCCCAAACTGGATGCCGGTAAGTTTCAGGAGTTCGCCAACGGTGCCAAGGAAAATTGCCCGGTTTCACAAGCCTTGAAAGCCACCAACATTACACTGGCTTCCGCTAAACTGGTTTAGTAGATATTCCGGAGGCCATTGTGCCACTTATATGTTCTGCTATTTGCAATTAACTAAGTCCTTATGCGGGCTTAAAAACGGCGTTGTCTGATTCAAGGCCTGACGTTCGAATGTGTTCATCCAAATCACGGGTCTTTTGTAAATGGCCTTTTTTATCGATGATGTGAGTGCTGTACCCCAGGTCCATCAGCAGATTTTTGGCCTTGACATGGTTTTGGTTGTTTCGCCCAGGGCTGAGGTATTCCATGGCGATGGTTGGTCGGTGTTTAGCCAGCACATTTTTTGCACCCGCCAGGACTTTGTACTCTGCGCCTTCCACGTCTATTTTGATGGTTGTTGGGAAAAGAGAATGCCCCCGGACAAAATCATCCAGGGTAATCGCCTGCACATTAGTTTCAACCGGTCGGTGTTCTTTGAACCAGTTCCGGTCCTTGTATTGGTCGGCATCCATTGCATTGTATTCCGAGTAGAGATTGGGGAACTCGTAGAATTTCACAGTTTCCCTGGTATCAGAAACAGCGCGGTGATGAATCTCTGTATTGCTTCTGTGCCTGAGGTTTAGGCAGAGCATTTGATGGGTTTTGGGAGAGGCTTCAAAAGCCACAATGCGGCCCTTTTCACCCACCAACCTGGAGGCGAGAAGAGAAAAGTATCCACAGTGTGCTCCAATGTCAAAAAAGACCTCACCCGTCTTGATCTCAGCAATGAAATATCGTGCCAGCCTCACTTCTGAATCGTGGGTTTTGCCCCCACTCAGGAAAATATCTGTGGCTGAGGGAAGCGAGAGTTGCATTGCGTCATTGAAGAAAGTTTTGCACTTCACCTGCTTTTCCCCTCCAAAAAACCTGTATTGCACTTTCCTGTGTAAAATGGCCAGCGAATAGTGCATCGGATTTCTAATAAACCTGCCGATTTTGCTACTTTCACCGTATCTTTCCACCCCGTCAAGGGCGGCCGACAATTCTCTGCGCTCTTCTGTCATTAATTATTTTGTTGCGAAAATTATGAAGCACCAGAAATGTAAACGTGCGGCAGCTTGTTTGCGCGCATAGTTCTGGGAGAAATGCATGGCAAGGGTTCAATGATAGCCACAGAAACACCGTTCAAAGTGCGTTTGGGGCATTTTGTTTAAATTGATTGACAAGGAGGAGCAGTTTATTGCTGTAGTCCGACTCCCCTTTTGTCTATTCTCCACCGGTCATTTAATCCGAGGCTGAATTCGGCCCCTAACCAATGTGTGCCTTTCCCTTTTTCAAGAGAAACACCCTTTTCTGTGGGTATGAATTTGAACAAGAATTCATCTACCTCCGCTATTTTTTCTCTCAGGAGCTGGTCCGCTTCATTATCGCCTTCCGGCTTTTCAACAGTAAACCCCTGCACTTTGGCATCGTCATCCCATTCTGTCATACCCATGTGGTTGATAGCGAAGGACTTTTCATCAGAAGCCGGGATTGCAAGTCGGCTCCAAATACAACCGCGGGCGCATTGCAACACTATTTGCTTTTCGGTCTTTTCTACATAAATAACAAAGTCCGCTACATCATCGGACGACCGCTCCTGGGCAATCAGACAGCATGTGTTACTCGCCAGGAATAAGGCAAATAAGGTGCAAAAAATGCTGCTTTTGAGTACTGAAATTGGCTTCATAACTGTATAATTTTGGTTTGTAAATGGTTGATTACCAAGTTCTCTCTAAGTCTCTAATGGCGGTGACGGCGCATTTCACCACTCGCAATCGTGCGATATATCGAGAGGGTCCTTGCGCTCCCTGAATATTGATCATTCACAATCACTAACTGGCAAATCTATAATATAGGTTAAAGCTAGGTGTTTTTATTGAATTGGCCAATTTTTTTGTGGGGAAATTTTTAAACTGAGGGCGGAAGTGGGTTGTAATTTGGGGTTGGGTGCGTTAAGACTGTTAGCGTATTCAGCAATTGTCATTATGTGACAATTTACCCGAATTTTTATCAAAATCTGCCCTTTTTTGAAGAAAAAATGTTAAAATTTGCCGAAACTCTTCATTAATCAATAAAATGGTTTATATTTACGAATCTAGAGCACGAGAGAATTGACTCGTTTCCGTTGGTTACCAAATTTTATTTTTAAACTAAATATTTTTATTATGATTTTTAAAACTTTATTTCGCAGAATGACCCCTGCACCCAATTTTATGCTGAAAACTCGGGGGGGGGGTAAACACTATCCTCAACTAGTTGACCATTTGTGTTTATGTTTCAGGTGGCCTCATCTTCTCAAGTTGTTATTAGTGATAATTATTTTTATGCAAATCAGCAATGTTATAACGGCCCAATCTTGTAGTTCAGACTACATCCCTAACTATGTAGATGAAGGTTTACATACTCTTGGCGATCAAGAAGATGCATGGGCTCAACTTCCTTTTTGTGATAGTAGTGATGTAGTGATGGGATTCACGACTGATAATTATCTAATTGAAAACTCTCATTTTGATTCCAATGCTGACCCTGAGTCTTATACCTATGTCGATGACCATCTTTTTTATATCTTTGTTATGGAGGCACCTGTTGGATTGACAAATGCACGAGTATCTCCTTCAATGGAACAAGAAATTCTCGACAATTACGATGCTGAGATTGTGTATGTGTCCGATGTTTTTTCAGATTATGTACATGCTCAGAATCCTAGCACTGAGTTTATCCTTTACGTACTGAGGTTAAGCAAATCTGAACCAACGCTGGATACTGAGGAATGTGTTATATTTCCAAAGGTAGAAGTGCTTTTAGATGCTATTTATCTGAGTACGAGTGGAAGGGGAGGCTCCACCGATCCTGCCGGTAATGTTTTAGTGTATAGTCACATAGGTCGATTAAATGATCCCTTTGATGTTGGTGAATTTACATTGAATAACTTTATTGGTATGGATCACACAGGACCTATTTATCCACGCCCCTTCATAAGAAGCAGAAACATAGTTGAAATTGACGGCCAAGCGAGCCCTGCCAAAATTTCAGATTATGTTCATTCTCAGCTAAATCCTTCTCCTGTTCCGGCTAATGAAATAGCTCATCCCATTACTGCTTGTTCTCAGCCAGGTGGAACCTCCACGGAAAGACCGATATTTGTCAGAGGGGATTTGGAAATTGATATAGATTATTGTTTTCGAAACCCGGGACAAAAATTTGAATGGGATCACCCCCTTCCTACTGAATTAGGGAATTCTAGCCATTCCTACATTTACATGGACCCGGATGCAAGAATTATTGTTAAATCTGGGAATTCATTAACCATAAGTGGTGGAATAATATTATCCTGCAATACCCTCTGGAATAGCATAATTGTGGAGGATGGTGCCTCGCTGACTATCCGAAACAGCTACATACGTGATGGGATTCACGCAATTAAGGTTCACGAAGGTGGAACCGTGAATGTTTCCAATAATATCTTTGATGGGAATTTTATATCTTTCTACACCCCTCCCAATCAAAGCTCCGGGAGTTATTCCATAAATTTGGAGCCTTTTTTCGGGAATGAATTCATTGACGAATCCGGCTTGTTCCCCTTTCCTGATGGTTATACTGGTATTGAACCTGAAGTGCCCTTTGCGGCAATACATTTAAATGACTTGAATAATTTTGCCCCCGGAGCTATGGAGGAATTTTCTCCAGATCCAACTAACCGAATAACCAATATTCCACTGGGAGTATATGGGGTGAATTCGAGCGTAGTTCTCTCAAACTTTCTGATCGATACAGTTTACGAAAATGTGGCTGAAAATTACGGAGGATATGGGATACTTTTAGAACAAAGTGGCCTTACATCATCTACATTGGAAGGCAATGTAATTGAGAATGCCGATAAAGCTGGAATCAGAGTGGAAAACGGCTTTACCCGTATATGGAGTAATATTATCAATGAATGCCATAATGGAGTTGAATTGAGTCAAACCAGAATGACCATAAATATTATTTCTGAGAATCAAATTGCTGCCAATAACTACGGTGTTTATCACAATAATGTCGCTGGTGGAGTATTAAGGATTGCGGACAATCAGATAGAAATGTCGAGAGAGAATCCTGAGCAATTCTTCAATGCCGGAATATCTCTTTTAGGCCATGGATTCTCCGGGACAGGCACCAGACTCATACAGGGAAATGCCATAACACTTCGAGACAATAGTGATAGGGGCATTCACATCAACAGTGTAAATATTCCTCGGATAAGGGAAAATACTATACAGGACGAGGCTGCCAATGATGAATTTGTAGGGATAAACTTATTAGGATCTCCATTCGCATTGGTTGATTATAATACGGCTGAAGTGGAAATTGCCACCGCAAATTTGTCAACTTCCCTATTACAGGAAAATAGTCACAGTTCACGAATTAACTGCAACACCACGGTCCAAAGTAAAATAGGACTGCAGGTTATCGGGTTAAATGAGGGAAGTGAAATCAAAGGAAATGATATAGGATTGCACTCTATCAATGGATTGTTGTATGGATATATTTCAACAAACCCACAATCAACTCCCCACATCACTGGCATACAGCGCCACCACGGAAATGTTTGGGACGCTTCCTACACCGCTGCTCACCTGGGGGCGATACATAAGAATGATCAGAGTCCAAGGATTTATGAACAATCACTGTACTTCGTAGATCCCTACGAAAATCCTCTTTTTTCAACCACGAGGGATCCGGAGGATTGGTTTGAGGAGGAAA
>SKLY01000037.1 GCA_007121335.1 Saprospiraceae bacterium
CAATATCTTCCACACCGGATCGATTTCGGTAATCGGGATCGAAATGCCTCCAACTTACTTTTCGGTCCTGGTCAATGATATAGGTTGCAGGAACAGGCAGTCTTTGAGATTCGTCGGAGTGAGGTTCGGTCAAATCCACATCGAGCATATCGGCGAGCATATCGATGGTTTCGTCATCGGGCATAAACGCCACATCAAATATTTTGGATATCCGATAGTCTTCGTCGTACAGGAGTGTGAAATCCGCTCCTGTTTTTTGAGCCGTTTGCCGGAGAAATTCCGGCCTTTCAGGAGAAACGGCAACGACCCGGGCTCCGTGACTCTCAATTTTCTTTAGGTTTTCCTGTAATTCATTGAGATGTTGGTTACAGAGAGGGCACCAAACACCCCTGTAGAAAACCAGTACAACGGGCCCCTCCTGCAGTAGAGTTGAAAGTTGGACCTCCTCGCCGGCCATATCGATCGCTTTAAAATTCTGGACTTTCTCTCCGACTTGCAAGCCTTTGACTTCTTCTACTGCTTTATGCTGATCCTGCGCACCGGAGTTGGTAATCGGGGCACTGAAAATCAGTCCTGCCAAAAGTCCCTTCGAAAAAATATTGATTGAATTCATTGAAAAAATTTTAGTTGTTATGGAAAAAATCAGTCTATCTCACTTTTTTATCAATTGGCCCTGAATAGAGCGGTTAGACTCTTCAATGGCAAAAATTTTATACATGTAAACACCGGCAGTCAACGATTGGAGGTCGAGCTCAAACGAATCACCGGTTGCCACAGTCTCGAGTACCGTTCTGCCTGACATGTCATTCAGTAATAATTGATGTCGCAACTCTCCGGGATTCTCAAAATAAATGACTGCTGAATTGCTGACCGGATTTGGAACCACCCGGCTTCGGGATTCTTCAAAATCAAATACCTTCAAAGCAACGGGTTTTGAAAAGCCAAATCCTCCGAACTCTACCTTGTAATAATTGGTGGCGTTCATTTCCGGTTCGTGATCGGTAAAATCATATCCGACGGGGAAATAGGGGCTTCCGCAAATGCCGGTGACCTGACCTATCATTTGATAATTTTCTCCATCCTTGGACCGGTAATACCGGATACCGTTGCAGGTATTGCCGCTGCTGATTATCAATTCAATAAAAACCTGCCCCTCATACAGGTATATATCGAACTTGTCGAGTGATGGCGTTTCCTGCGCATCGATTTGAGCAATCAATAGTAGGGAAAAGAATACCGGGAAAATACCAGACTTGAGCATTTGAATCGATTTTCTAAACTTCAGATAATTGACGGGCATTTCACTGCGCCCTTACAACCGATTCATTTACTGCTCCTTTTTCAAGGCTTTTTTAATCTCGCTTTTGTGTTCGTCAGAAAGTTTTCGGTCCTCCTTCATTGAAGAAAGAGTCGAAGCAAGTAATTTATCCAGGGCAGCAGATTGATTCTCCCAGATTTTGCAGACGTGGCAAAGTTGGTAGTGATACCACAATTGCAGTTTTTCTTTGAGACTAAGCCCCTGTTCACTCCGTTTGGTAGCGAGCAGAGTAGCTTTCTTGCAGCTTAATTTATCAAAGTACATAAGTGTTTTAACCAATGCATTCATAAACCATCTTCTTTGCGATTTTCACCAGAAACCAGGCTCTCGATACAGGATCTCAACTTGAGTTTAGCCCTGTGGACAATAACCCAATAATTAGACGAACTTATTCCCATCGTCTTACAGATCTCTTCACTTTCTTCGTCTTCCAGGTACTTCATTCTTATAATTGCGGCCGGCCTGTCCTTGAGACTACCAATGCAGTGTTGCAGGATTTCCTGTAGCTTTAAAAACTCTTCCTCTTTGTTGATATCGTAGGTTGCACGCCAGTCAGAGGGCATTTTATCCCCGTGCCACATACCCTTTTCATCAAAAAAAGTTTTGTAATCCAACTCCTCTGTATGGCGCTCCATTCTCCCTGAAACCGACCTGTAGTGGTCAATAATCAGGTTTTTCAATACGGTAAAAAGCCAGGATTTAACCGACTTTAATTCAGCCAGTTTCTCCTCGTTTTTGAACGCTTTGATAAAAGTCTCCTGAACCAGGTCTTTGGCCAACGCCTCATTGCCTATCCTCGATAGGGCAAAGCCGTAAAGCATGTCGGAATACTCGTCCACCAAAAGGTCAAAATCCACTCCGCTTTTTTTCTCCTGCATCTGGTTTTTCTTCTTATATGCAGACTAATGAAGCCCCATTTCTCTGAGACAAATGTAATAACATTGTACCAGTTATTCAAAAAGAACCCCTGACCCAAGCCTTCCATTATGGAAAATGGCAAGCGCCGGGCTTGTGCACCTTCAAAAAGAGCACGGTGAAATCACCGCATCCTTATCATTTCACGAGTCTCGGTAATTGAATTGACCGTCAACCGGTAGTAAAGCATGCCCGGAGGAAGGTCCGTGTTTTGAATAGTGTGTTTGTTGAGCCCCCTTTCTACATTGATCTCCTCCCGGATGTGCAGTCTCCCTGTACCGTCAAAAACCTCCAGAAGGCCCTCCGTCTGTTCGGAGGAGAAAAATGGAATGACCGTGTGATCAGAAAAGGGATTGGGTTCATTTTGGTAGAGTGTGAAGCCCTCCTCTTCAGGAAGACTTTCCCAAACCGATTCGATGCTGTAAATACCCTTTCCTGCTTCCCCGTAAACCTCACTGTACCAAAGCTCTCCTCTGTCCTTCAACTGTACCTTAGCAG
Source organism: Saprospiraceae bacterium (assembly GCA_007121335.1). Taxonomy (GTDB): domain Bacteria; phylum Bacteroidota; class Bacteroidia; order Chitinophagales; family Saprospiraceae; genus PWJY01. Next base: position 2,732 of record SKLY01000037.1, read on the forward strand.
GCAAAAATCCCCCACCTTCCTCAAACTCAATTTCAAAGAGCATATCCCCCTCATTCAGATATTCACCCAGGGGATGGTACCAGATCACCCTGATTATTCCCTGCTCTACGTCCACCGAGTAGTTGGTTGAATTGAAATTGGGCAGGCGACTTTGGTCGAGGTTCAGACGCGCGGATGCCATTGCTTCCGGTTGCAATCGAAACTCCATTTGGAAACCTGCAATTTTTTTACTTTCACCCGCCTCCACTGAAAGCACTGTGCCCGAACCATCGCTGTGATCGACATTGAGTGAAAGCTGATAGCTGCCTCTCAATTCCCTGATGCCGGACTGTCCGGCAGCACCGGTTACATCCCCGGTTTTTACAGCTACCCAATCCTCTTCGGTGAGGTCCTGACTCAGATCATCGTAATCCTTGTATTCCGGGAAATCCTCCAACAGTGGATTGGATGGATTGTCAAAATCATAGCTTTCCGGGATAAATCTCCAGGACGTATTGCCCGATATACTGTTGATGATGTTCAAAATGAGCTGCTGGGTGTTAATTAGATCTAGCGTGCTTACAACCCCATCGACATTTACATCAGATGCAATAAAAAGATAGGGTGAGTCGAACAGTTCGATATTCAGGATATGTCGCTGAGTCTTGATCAGGTCAAGGGTTGATACCCCATCCAACCAGTTTTCATCTTTTTCCGGGGTGACGGTTACATTGGAACCTTCGGGTATCTCAAATGAATAAAATCCATTGGAGTCTGTGGTTTCATGGATGTTCTCATCTCCCGTCATGACCATGGAGACCTCATTGACATTTACACCGAAAATGGTGGCCACTTCTCCACTGATCAGATGGTCCAGGGTATCAGAGGATTCTTCAACCACCTCAATTATGGTAGTACACTGGGCCTGATTCCCCGCAACATCAGTAGCGGTAAATACCACTTCGGTCAAGCCCAGAGAGTAAATACCACTCGCATCTGCACCACCGGGATTTTGATCATTAGCCAGTGAATCCAGACTGCAATTGTCTGTAGCATTCGCCTCCGGGATATTTACAAAACCCTCCGTTTCGCCAAAAGGAATTTCAGCGGTCAGGTCTGCAGGACAACTAATCACAGGGGGCTCCACATCCTCAATCGTGACAGTGGAAACGCAACTTGCACTGTTGCCACTCTCATCCACAACGGTGAGGGTAACCGGGTTTTCTCCCAAATCACTGCAGTTAAAATTGTTTTCAGATAAAAAGGTGGTGTCTATTCCGCAATTGTCAGCGGCACTGACCAGCACATCAGACACTGATATACTAGCAGAACCCGAAGAATCCAACTGTGCCGTAAAATTGTTTTCACAATCAACTTCAGGGGCCAAATTATCTTCGATTTCTATATTCGAAACGCAACTGTCAACTCCATCAGCGTCGTCCTCGACCATCACCGTTACAGTTGCTATACCAATATCCTCACAATTAAATTGTAGGATGCTCGAGTTATCCACTGAAAAAGTCAGATTACCTACTCCTCCAAAACTGCCTCCATCCAATGAGTCTGCAGGAACCTCAGCTATCCCATCGGCTCCGAGCTCCACCAAAATATCCTGACAAACCGCAACCACAGAACTGTCCGCAACTACAACCACTTCTGTGGTGCAAACTGAACTGTTGCTGTTGGTATCGCTGGCTGTAAAAATCACCAGGGTGGTACCGAGACTGTACTCATCCGAGGCATCTGCTCCCCCGGCATTGATGTTGTTTTCTATTCCTTCCAATTCACAATTGTCAGAAGCTGTGGCCGGTGGAATATTTACAAAAACACTGGAATCTCCGGGGGTTGTTACCTGCTGGTTTACAGAAGAAGCACAACTGATCTGTGGGGCCATGTTGTCCACCACTTCGACTTCCGCAGTACAGGTCGAACTGTTACCACTACCGTCCTCAACTGTCAAAACCACAGAATTTGATCCTATATCATCGCAGTCAAAGCTCGTTATGTCCAAACTCAAAGTCACATTGTCGCAATTGTCCGAAGAACCATCGTCCACATCGGATGGACTGATACCCACCATGCCGTCGGAATCCAATTGTACAGTGATATCCTGACATTCCGCAACAGGCGCCATATCGTCCTCAACCTCAACTTCCGCAGAACAGGTCGAACTGTTGCCGCTGCCATCCTCAACTGTCAAGACTACATTATTGCTCCCGATATCATCGCAATCAAAACTTGTTTTATCCAAACTCAAGGTCACATTGTTGCAATTGTCCGAAGAACCGTCGTCCACATCGGAGGGGCTTATGCTAACCATGCCGTCGGAATCCAATTGTACCGTAATGTCCTGGCATTCCACAACAGGCGCCATATCGTCCTCTACCTCAACTTCCGCAGAACAGGTCGAACTGTTGCCGCTACCATCCTCAACTGTCAGGACCACAGAATTTGAGCCTATATCATCGCAGTCAAAGCTCGTTTCATCTAAACTCAAACTCACATTGTCGCAATTGTCTGAAGAACCATCGTCCACATCGGATGGACTGATACCCACCATGCCGTCGGAATCCAATTGTACAGTGATATCCTGACATTCCGCAACAGGGGCCAAATTGTCTTCGATTTCTATATTCGAAACACAACTATCAACTCCGTCAGCATCGTCCTCGACCAGCAGCGTTACGGTTTCTATACCAATATCCCCGCAATTAAACTCCACAGTACTCGAACCATCCACGGAAAAAGTCAGATTACCAACTCCTCCAAAACTACCTCCATCCAATGAGTCTGCCAGAACCTCTGCTGTTCCATCGGCTCCAATCTCCACCAAAATATCCTGACATACCGCAACCACAGAACTGTCGGCAACTACAATCACTTCTGTGGTGCAAACAGAACTATTACCATTGGTGTCACTGGCGGTAAAAATCACCAGAGTGGTGCCAAGGCTGTACACATCCGAGGCATCTGCCGCTCCGTCATTGATATTGTTTTCTATACCTTCCAATTCACAATTGTCAGAAGCTGTGGCCGGTGGAATACTTACAAAAACACTGGTGTCTCCGGGGGTTGTCACCTGCTGGTTTACAGAAGAAGCACAACTGATCTCAGGCGCTAAATCATCCTCCACTTCAACCTGCGCAGAACAGGTCGAACTGTTGCCGCTGTCGTCTTCAACTGTCAAAACCACAGAGTTTGATCCTATGTCATCGCAGTCAAAGTTCGTTTCATCCAAACTCAATGTCACACTGCTGCAATTGTCTGAAGAACCATCGTCCACATCGGATGGACTTATTGTCGCCATACCATCGGAGTCCAATTGTACCGTGATGTCCTGGCATTC
>SKLY01000231.1 GCA_007121335.1 Saprospiraceae bacterium
ATCCCGAACCGGAAACTTTTGAAGTTTTCCTGATCGAATACGATCTGCCCGACTTTTTTGACTACAACAGCGAATTTTGCGAAGGGGAAGCCGGATGGGCTGAAATGGACCCGCATCCCAATATTCAAACCTATTCATGGTACGGTGACGGGATCACCATTGAGCAGGGGCAGGGAACCAGTGGCCCGATAGTTTTTTCAGTTGATGAACCTGGAACAACTATGCTTTGTGTGGAAATGGAGGCCACTTGTGGTTTAGAGGGACCTGTTTGTCAGGAGGTGACCGTTCTGGAAATACCCGTACCGGAAATTGATCCCATCGACCCTCAATGCGCTTTTGAATTCACCCTCTCCTCCACTTTTGACCCGGACAATTTTGGAAGTTGGGAGCAAACGGGTGGACCGTCCATTGCAACCATACAGAACCCGTTCGACCCTGTTACCGATGTCGAAGTCTCCGAACCCGGTACCTACTATTTTGAATTCACTGAAGACAACGGAATTTGTCAGGGATCCGATTTGGTAGAAGTGATTATCCTGCCGGAGCTGGACATCGACATGGTCACACACCAGTGCATTTTTGATGAGTACTTTGTGGTGATTGAAATATCCGGTGGAGAACCACCTTACACCGTCAATGGAGAAGAAATTTCCGGAAATACCTTTGAATCCGACTTAATACCGGAGGGTGAGACCTATTCCTTTCTGATAAGCGATGTATCAGGATGTACCGCTGAGGTAACTGACCTGCATGAATGCCCCTGTCAGATTGATCCCGGTTCTATGTCTGCAGATCCTATTGAGATTTGCATAGATTCCGGCGAGGAATTTGAAGGCATATACAACAACGACGGCACCATGGGGCCCAATGATGCTGGAATTTACATCCTGCACGACAATGCGGGGCCGACTCTGGGCACCATTTTCGATATGAATGAAACGGGGATTTTCACACTTCAGCCCGGCATGGAAGCAGGGGAAGTATATTACATTTCGCATGTGATAGGACCCGAAGAAAACGGCTCTGTGGACCTGGGAGCCGAGTGTGTCGCGGTGGCACCTGGACAGGCTGTGGAAGTTTTTGGCCTGCCTGATTTTGAAGTTCCTGCAGATGCGGGATTTTGTCTGGGTTCTGTTGAAATCGAGATTGAAAACGCAGACGAGTCAGGGGTTCTGGAAATCTACGAACACACCGGTGGTGCCGAACCTGATTGGACAGAAGTCGGCGAGGGATTGTACGAAATTCAACCATCGGAACCGGGCGTTTCGCATTTTCAATACACTGAGCAAAACGGACCCTGCAGCCGCTCCGACTCTTTCGAACTGGAATTCTATGAACTTCCCGTTTTTGCCTCCTTCGAAATTCTTTGCACAGGCAACGAATTCAACGCACTTCTTCAGATCAGCGGGGGAAATCCACCGTATTTTCTCAATGGCAATGAACTTGACAACGACACCTATCTCACCGACACTTTCCCCGGTGGGACCGAATTGACTTTTTCCCTCACCGATGGGAACAACTGCGAGGCAGATACACTGGCGATTATTGGTGACTGCCAGTGTATAAGCACCGCAGGGCAAATTGATACCAATGAAATCACCCTCTGCCTGGAAGATGAATTGATACCCTCCGAATTGACGATACGGGACACCATTCTCGATGAGGGGGACAGCCTTTATTTTGTATTGCACACAGGCCCTTCAAATGAGCTGGGTGACATTCTATCCATATCCAGGGGTGAACCCATGCCAATTCCACCGGGAGTTGAACCCTGGCAGCAAGTTTACCTCTCTCTGGTAACCGGGGTTGCAGACGGAGACCTTTCCTTTTTCCCTGACCCCTGTTTTGACCACTCAGCAGGAATTCCGGTTGTGTGGGAGGAAGGACCGGAAGTCACCATCGGTGGCGAAATTGCAGCATGTGAAGGCGACTCCATTGAGTTTTTTATCACTTCGGAAGGCCCCTTGCCTCATACCGTTGAATTGGTCAGCAGTCAGGGCCGAAATTACCTCGCGGAAATTACCGGCGAGGAATACCGAATTGTCCTCAGTGCAGAATTTGAGGGAGTAGAAATATGGGAGATAGTGGAAGTCACCTCCGACTGCCCCGCGACTTTTTCCGGTGAATTTTCCATTGAAACCAGCCGGGAGGTTGAAATAATAATCGACAGCTCCCCACCCCCGATTTGCAACAACGCCTTTTTTGGCTCTACCATCAACCTGGACGCTCTGCTCTCAGGAGAGGTCATCACCGGCCAGTGGCTCAATGATATAGGCGACCCAATCGATCCCAATTTAGATTTTGATGGACTGGATTCCGGAGAATACGTCTTCCGGTTTTCCACAGAGGGATTTGAAGATCCCTGTCCCGGTCAGTTGCTGGAAACCACCATCACAGTAGAACACTGCGAATGCCCGGAAGTAATTGCAATTGATTCTGTGGGTCTGTGTGCAGATGAAAACCTATTCCTGCCCGAGCTGATTCAGACCGAAAAATCAGGTCAATGGACCATTAGCCAATCTGACCTGAGTGGCCCCGCGCCATTTTTGGAAGGAGACTTCCTGGTGCTGAATGAACAAAACAGTGGTTATCTCACTCTCACTTTCAGTTTGACAGATTCATTTCCTCAGGAATGCGCACAAGAATTTGATGTAGTTGTTTATGCAGACCATGTACGCCATGCAGGAACTGCTTCTTTTGATGGTGCCCTGTGTGAAGGAGTGAACCAAACTATCTCCCTGAACGACCAACTTACAGAGCATCAGGAAGGCGGCGACTGGCAGTTTGAGGGACAAACCATACCTCCTGAATTTGAAACCGGAGACCTTTCACCCGGGACACACTCACTGTTTTACTCAATAGATGCCGGTCAATATTGTCCGGGAGATAACACTGAGCTTTCGATCGAGGTAAATCCGACCCCTCAATTTGAGGTAGATTTTGACCATCCGGCCTGTTACGGCGAAAACAACGGCCACATTTTCATTCACTTAGAGGGAGATTCAGATGGAAATGAGACATTTATATTCCAAGGTCAAAATGTGGATGATTCAGAGTTTGGCGACCTGGCTGCGGGAGTTTATGAAGTCAATGTGGTAAGTTCGGCAGGTTGTGAAGGAAGTCCCCAATCGGTTGAGTTGGAAAATCCCGAAGAGATAATAGTCGATCTGGGAGAAGACCTGACAGCAGATTTCGGAGATGAAATCCGGATTGCCCTTTCCACCAATGCGAGTCCCGAAGAAATTCTAAGCATTGAATGGGCACTCAATGGTCAGGTCCTTGAGACGGATGAAACAGAACTCACTTTTACCCTGGAGCGGACGAGCACTGTAACCGTTCACATAACTACAGAAAAAGGTTGTGAAGCACGGGACGAGATGACCGTCCAAATGAGAGACCCATCCGTCTATATTCCCAATGCATTCCGCCCCGGCAGCGGCATTCAAAGCAATTCTGTTTTTGGCCCGATGGGTACAGAGACCGTGGAAGAGATCATACTTTTCCGCATATTCGACCGGTGGGGGAACAAACTCTACGAGGTTGAAAACATTTCACCCGAACTGGGATTGCACTTCTGGGACGGCACCTCTGACGGTGAAGCACTCAACCCTGGAGTATATGTGTTTAATCTGAGTTACCTGGATGTCACCGGGCAGGTACATACCAAATCGGGAGAATTTTCTCTCTTGAGGTAAGCCAATTTCACAATGTACACAGCGTTTCTTTCTGCAAAAAGTCAAGTGCGGGATTATCCCTAATTTAGCAAAAAAATAGCGCGATGGAGAACCAGGATAAGGGAACTGTGATCAAATCGACGGGGAGCTGGTATCAGGTGGCCCTGGAAAACAGCGACAAGGTAATAAATGCACGAATCCGGGGTAAATTCCGTCTGGAGGGCAAAAAACTGACCAATCCGGTGGCAGTGGGCGATGTGGTGGAGTTGGACATAGATCCCAGAGAGGGTACGGGCCTAATCACCAAAATTTCAGACCGAAAGAATTTCGTGGTCAGGCAATCACCCCGACAAAAACACAATCTGCATCTCCTGGCTGCCAACATCGACCTGGCACTGCTCATCGTCACCATCGTCAATCCCAAACTCAAGCAGGGTTTTATCGACCGTTTTTTACTGCTTACCGAACCCCGCGACATTCCCGTATTAATCTGCTTCAACAAATCGGACCTCTACAATGAGGAGGACATGTTGATAGCGGAATACCTCTGCGGGCTGTATAAGAGCATCGGTTACGACGCCATGATCGTCTCCGCTATTGAAAAAACAGGCGTTGAAGAGTTGGGAGAAAAAATCCAGGGAAAAACCACCCTGGTGAGCGGTCAGTCAGGCGTGGGAAAATCCACCCTGCTCAATGCGCTGAAACCGGGGCTTAATTTAAAAACGGCAGACCTGTCGGGTTACACGGGCAAGGGGCAACACACCACTACTTTTGCGGAACTTTTCCAATTGGATGAAAGCACCAGGATTATCGACACACCGGGAATCAAAACACTCTCTTACAACAACCTGGAGGTCATGGATGTGGCGCACAACTTCAGGGAATTTTTCGAGTATTCACAATATTGCAAATTCGGCAACTGCACCCATCGCAACGAACCGGGTTGTGCCGTAAAGCAAGCACTTGAAGAAGAGGAAATCAGCGAACTCAGATACGCCAATTACATCGCCATTTTGGACGAGATCGAACAGCAAAATCACTGGGAAAGGCACCGGGATTATTGAGGGTGGGGTGATTTATAGCCATTTCAAACTGTCGTTTATATTTCGCAAGCCTCGACTCAAATAAGGGGAAGGGTATATGACCCTTTTATAATCAGTCCACCTTTACAAACAATCTACCAAAAATAATCTCATTCTCAATAATATCTCCCTCTAAATTTCTTAACCAATTCCGCTCAAAAACATGAAGCTGACCATCCTCAAAAGATTGAACCATCCATGTTTTGAAATGATACCCTTCTCCAATTTCTACCTCCATGCCTTCCACTTCAATAATATTAGGATCGCTGATGAACTTGATTTCATCCCCCAGGGCATCCACTTGATAATCTCCTTTTGCATGCCCACTAAAAATGAAGTCTTCTTCCTCTGCTGAGAATCTGCCATCAGCCGTAAAGGTATGTCGCATGTAACGTTCTCCCAGAGAATCCAGTTCTCCGTCATCATTGAAGACATACCGTAATACAGGGTCAAGCAACTCCCAGGTTCCCACCAAATCGGATTTTGTAAGAATTGGAGTGGGTTCCGCATCGTCCTTAGTACATGCAAAGAATATACTCAAGCAAAACAATAGTAATAGACCTTTTTTCATTTGGTTAGATTTTTAAGGTTTACCTCAAACCTGCAAGTCTTAGTTTAAAAATCCCTGCAAACCTTGAATAGAGATGACTACCCAATTTTTGAGCAGTCTTTTATTTTCTTCTCGCTGCAAAATTCACAGTCGTGGCTAATTTACAACTTTCTGTTAAACCGGGGGACTTTTTGAGAAATAAATTTTTGAAGGAGTTTCTTAAGGAAGATCAGAGGCAGATTCCAGCGAACAAAAAATCCAAGTCCTGAGACATAGGGTTTCCTCAACTCCCTTACCAAAGGAGTACGTGCTCCCTGGTTTGATTCTCACGAATATCCCGGCTAAAGATCCGTAAGGAAAGTTTGGGTTGTGCAGCGGGTTTAGGCGAAATAATGGCAGACCCATCGGTGCCACTCTTCTTCAAAAGCACCGACAACACTGTTGATCTCAATAATCCATACACCCGGTTTCACAAGAGAAGGATACCTTTATGTCGTTTGAATAGGTGCTAATCGACAAGATGAATAAATTCAATATGCAAATGATTAAATAATTAATCGCTAATGAAATTTTCTTTTCCATAATATTACTTTTGGGAGTCATTTTCTTCCATGAATTTTTTTCCACGCTTAAGAAATTCTTCTCTTCGTTTATTATACGATTCAAAATCTATACTCCTGTAAAATTTACCATTTTGAAAAACAT
>SKLY01000196.1 GCA_007121335.1 Saprospiraceae bacterium
TAAGCATTTCCATGGCCATTTCCATTTCCGGATTTCCCTGCATTCCGGGCATTTTTACATCCGTTGCCTGAAGGATGAGATGTCCGGAAGTTATTTTAGTTTGTGCGGTTATTTCGGTGCTGAGTCCCATAAAAGCCAGGGCGAGGAATATGCCGATAAATTTATTTAAATCTTTCATTGTAAGTTATTTACTGGTTAAAAAATGTTAAGTTAATAGTTGTTATCTAGATCTACTGATTGCAAAATTTAAACCCCTGAAAATGGTCAATGGTTCCGAAATTAGCGGACTGCAAAAATAATCATAATCGTTGGATTGCGGATGTAAAGTTAAGTGCATTTTATATTTGGAGAGCCGGTAATCGACCAGCGCTGTTTTTTTTCGGTCAAATTGCCGGTGCTAACCCACAACTCCACTATGCAGTTTGGCGAATCGAGCTCAGAATCCCATTTGACCCGTTAAGCCCCTTTGTTTAATTGCTTCCATATCTATTTTCTGATATTCGGATTCGTCAATGTCAAATACCGATTCATCAAAGTCTTCGTGGAATTCCATTGCCTCAAAAATCATTCGCATATTCTGGTCCTCAACAGTTAATTTGAGTGGAACTCCATCAAAGGGGTTGTTGTGTGCAGGTTGAATAAATGAAGATCGGGGCTTAATCTTTTCAGTGATGTAGGCCTCAACCTTTTGTGGGGCCATACCCTCCACGTTCATCGTCATTTCAACTTTATAGGAATCAAAACCCAGAATTTCCTTCCGGTTTGATTCATCTTTTACAATTTTAATTTCACCTTCTGGATCATCCGGGGCTTCTACTTTCAACATCAACTTCTCCCCCATGGAGTGTAGGTAACTTGTTACCTGCTCATTTTTCCGATCAAATAACACTTTGGTAATAGAGAAGCCTCCCATCATATCCATTATCATCAATTCTTTGTAATCATTAAAGAACATGGAAATAGTGGAGTTTTCAAGCATATCGCCCCCCATTTCCGCACCGGGAAACCCTTCTTCAAGCTTAAAATCGATGAGTTGCCATTCAGCATGGCCAACGGTAAACTCTGATTGTGACGTAGGCGTATCACAATTGGAGAAGAGGAATAACAGGGCAACGATGAGTCCGGTAAGGCTTTTTAATTGATTCATTTTCAATGCATTAAAGTTTTTGATTAATTATCTTTCTACAATCAATAAAACCGGTTTAAAGAGCAGGGAGAATGATTTTATTTTGATTGCGATACAAACATAACTATTTTTCAAAAAATTGTGGTCTCCCCTGCTTGGTTTTATTTACCCCACCAATCAAAGCTCCATTCTGTCCCACAATTCCTGCTTAATTTCTGGCTTAATGTCCAAAGCGCGATAGTGAATGATGAGCGCGTCGTCAAAATTCAGGGTGCATTCAATTAGAGCCCCGGGAAGTGGATTGAATTCAAGTCCCTGAATGATCCCTGCCTTCATGGGAAGTTCAGGGGCGAGATATCCGCTCAGGTGAAATCCCTCGGCTCCAAATCCCATAAACCCCTCAAACTCTCTGGTATCAATCCCTTTAAATGTGCCCTCCCCCGGCATTAATATGATTTCAGTCATACTTTCAACTTCCTCAAATGCCTGTTTCCAATCCTCCCCTGCGAGGGAAAGTCTATGCTGCTCTCCCCTCATCTCCATGATGGTCAATTTTTCCTGACGTTCAAAGTTGAAGTGCTCCAGCAACTCAAATTTTTGATCGAGAAAGTCGTAGAGGTGTACGACTAGCTCCTCATTAGGTCGAAAATGCCATTCAATGACTCCCTCGCTGTACATTTGCATGAGTGCATCCAGCTCGGGCAGTGTATCCCCATTCACAATATCCAAATTGACCTCATAGGTGATGTAGCCCTCTTGTGGAATGTTTTGGGAAGGGGTGTCGCATTGGTACAGGAGAAGGCTAATTACAGCAATGGATGCAATCCAGCCTGGTTTTATATTATTCAAAAATCCATTCATCCAGGTATCTGTTAAATATTTTAGCTGTGTTTTCCGCATCGCTTAAAGCGCGGTGATGCCTTCCGGTGAACTCGAATCCCTCGCGCTCTACCGCGGATTTCAGGCCGATGGGTTTCCGGAGTTTTTTTATGCGCTGGTACTGTTTTTTCAGATTGGCAAATTTCCTGTTCCAAAAAGGGTCCAGATCGTTTTGGTAGCAATTAATCCGTAGCATTTCCTCGTCAAAAGCCCCCCAACTTGAGAAATGGTGGTGCTCGTAATTTTCTGCCCAAAGAGTGAATTGGTCAAAAACTTCTACAAAATCGGGAGCATGATCCACTTGTGATTGGGTGATCCCTGTGAGTTCTTCACAGAAATAGGACAATTTTGGATGGATAAAAGGCTTTACCAGGGATTGAAATCGGTCACACTCCTCGCCATAGGCATTGATGGCAATGGCACCGATTTCAATTATTTCCTGTTCTTCCCTGGTTTTGGGAAATTTCCAGCAAGTAGCTTCAAGGTCAATAATGAAGTAGTACACGACGCAGTAAATTTATCTCATTAAATCACTTTGAACCAAAGTTGTTCGTCTTGATGTGACTTTTGTCCAACAGCCTGGCCAGATATCAATTTATAAACAGAAACGGACGCAAATAATTTTGTCGCGAAGAGAATCGCCTGTAAATTAGCAGAATTGGTGCTCGACACCCTAAATTCTATTATTTCAAACTCTAATCGGGGTGGTTTTCTAAAGTTTTTGCTACTTCTTCTTTTATGCTTGATTCATAGCAAACCAATCTGTTGTGGTAGAAATAAAGGAGTTTGACATCCTCTGAAGTGTAATATCCCTTTCGCCGCTGGAATTTGAGTGGTTTTCTCGCGGAGAAATTCCCCATTTCTCTCAGTCCTGTCTCCAGCAATTCTCTTGTTGATGTGTGAAATGCAGCAGTTACCTTCAGCTTGCCTTTTTTAGCCAGATTGTTAAAAGCACTGTGGATTGACCGTGCATTAGGCAGCAGGTCCTCGATAAATATTCTGATATCGGACTCTTCCAATCTCAACATTTCAAATAGGTCCTTGTCGTAGTTCATCCCTTCCAGTTGCTTGAAAGCTACATAGGCCGTGAAATGCACAGGTAATACCACATTGTCTTCCCGGTAGCTCCGTAGAATGGATTCAGCCAAAACTTTGGTGTAAACAGATTCCCGCTGGGGGTTTGGACGAATGGCTTCCCCCACTTTAAAGTAATCTGCTATATCAATGATACCGCCGTTTTTATCGAGACTCTCGCCTTCTTCATTAACTGGATTGCCCAGAACATCCATGGGTTGACCATATGAGACCCAGGTCTTTGGTCCTTTGGTAAAAAGGTGGTTGAAAAAAGTGAGTTTGGAAAATCGCTTGGTTTTCTTGTAGCGTTGTTTGAAGTATTTTTCTTTACCCTCAGCCCGCAGGTATTCATCGATCAATACCCTGGCTTCGAGTACAAATGGATATGAAAGTATCACCGGTACGACATATATTTTTTTTCCATTACCCCTTTGAATGAGTGCCCGCTGTGCCTCCACCAATGTGCCCAGTAGTCCCAGCTTTAGCCGCTCTTCTATCTTCCCTGAGCGTGATCTGGTTCCTCCCGGAAAAAAAAGATTGTTCACACCCATCATGGTCATCTTTTGAGACATGTTCTTCAGAGTCTCCAGGTATATGGGGTTCTTTTTTCTCCTGTCCAATCGATAAGTTCCCATGCGGTTCATAAAATACGCAGCGAATTCACTATTAAACAGATTCAGCCCGGCTCCGTAGCAAAATGAAGGCAATCCGGCCTTGTAATCGATGGCATAACCTATGAAAATGGAGTCGAGGTTAGATGAATGGGTCGGAGCCAATATCACAGTACCTTTCTCCATCAACTTTCTAACATGCGGCACCGAACCAGTGACCCTAATTTTGTCGAGTAAATGCTTTCTGGAGCCCCAAAATGGATATGGATCAAAGAACTTGTTAAAGAGGATTTTAAACGCCATGGTAAGCGCCGTCCTTGCAAACTTAAAAGTTCCCGTCTTAAAATTCCCCACTATTTCCTCAGAGTAGCGATTTATAATTCTGAGTAAGAGTTCGCGAGATTGCTCCCTGGCGGGTTCCGGTGGAAGACCCTTTATGTGGGTCAATTTTTTTTCTATTCTGTTCCAAAAAAGTCTTTCATTTGGTGGGTCCACTTTCCAGGGCTTTTTGCGCATGCGGTTTTTTTCCTGGTAAATGGTTTTGGCGATTAGACTTTGTACTTCGTCATCGGAGCGGCTTTCAAGTGTTTCAACGGTGATCTGGTTTATTTCATTGATGAAAAACTCGCGCTTCTTATTGAGTTTATATATAGGCCACTCCTTGAGATCGGTCTCAAGCAAGTCAAAGTTGTAATCGGGCAAATCCGGAAATTGGTTTTCCGGGTCTTCTACCCCTATTCCACTATTTTGTAAGTCTTTATTCAAGCTCTGCGTTATTTTGTTATGATACCACGCCTGGTTTAATGGCTTGCGTGAAAAGCCTGGTTTGTTCTTAGTATGAAATCGAGCAGATCATCTCTCCCCTCTTTTCGCTCTGATGAAGTAACGAAGGTAGGAGGCAGTTCTTCCCAATATTCCAGGATGGTCTGTCTTATGGATTCTAACTGCTTGTTTCTGCCTGAGGGCTTTAGTTTATCAACTTTGGTAATTACCAGCACCCATGGTACTGCCCGCCTACCCAAATTGTTAATAAACTCTATGTCAGATTTTTGTGGAGGAATGGAGCCATCCACCAATACCATTGCACAAGCTAAATTCTTGCGACCTTCTAAATATTTCCACAGCTCTGCACTCCATTTTTTACGATCACTTTTGGAAACGCTGGCGTAGCCGTAACCCGGTAAATCAGTAAAAATCCATTCCCGGTCCACCTCAAACAGGTTGAAAGTTCTGGTTTTGCCCGGTTTCTTTGAAATACGAGCCAGTTCTTTTCGATTGGTGAGATAGTTTATCAATGAGGACTTACCGACATTCGACCGTCCGATAAAGGCGTACTCCGGTATTTCCCTGTAGGGGCACTGGTCAGCCCGCTCAAAACTACCTAGAAACTCAATGTTTTTCACTTGATGGTTGTTTTCCGTCAATAATCTTTCGGCTAGCAAACTTTATAACTACCCTGGTCTTTAATAGATGAGAGGAGGATAATCATATTTCGCATTGCAATCCTCAATAGTATGCAAAGTTACGGATTTTCAGGTCAAATGACAGCTTTTTGAAAATAGGTTCAATATTTGCATCCAGATAGAGTTAGATATTATAAATTTGCCCATTTGAAATCTATGAATTTTTTAAAAGCTGCAATTCCCTTCTTCTTGATCTTTGGTATTGGTCTGATGAGTGCCGATGCTCAGGTTAACATTGGTATTAGGGCAGGCCTGTCCTCTACTGAGGTTGATGCCAGTGAAATTTTGGTGACTGACAAAGAGGGCGTGGAACAGTTAAAGATGCGGTTAAAGGAGATCAATTACGGTACCCACATAGGCCTAATGGTCCGCTTTCAATTTGACAAGTTCTTTATCCAACCCGAATTTCTGTACAATTCTCACAGTGTTGAGTACGAATTCGATGAGATTTCCAATCCGGATTTAGCGGGAAAGATTTTAACAGAGCGTTTTCAGCACCTGGATATTCCGCTTATTATGGGATTCAAATTTGGCTTTTTCAGAATAAATGCCGGGCCGGTCGGTCACATCCAACTCAGCAGTGCTTCCGACGTCTTTGATTTCTCCGATGAATACAGACAGCGATTCAGCGATATGACTTTGGGATATCAGGCAGGGATAGGATTTGATATATGGAATATTCACCTGGATTTTCGATATGAAGGCAATTTCTCGAAATACGGAGAGCACATCGAGTTTTTTGGCAATAAGTATGATTTTTCCGACAGCCCCTCCCGGATAATTGGTTCTGTGGGATTTGTATTCTAAGCAACACTCCTGAATACTAAATTTACCCTCCCGACCATA
>SKLY01000062.1 GCA_007121335.1 Saprospiraceae bacterium
CAATTTTTTTAAATTTTTTTTCAGCGGTGCACTGATAACCATTGTAATGACAGGGCTTGATCAGGACATGATGCAAAAAAACCTCACCTGCCGGTCCCTGCGCGATGCCAAAAAAAACATGTACACCTTTACCGTAATCCTTGTACTGGCCAATCTGCTTTTTTTAACGCTTGGAGCCATGCTCTACATATACGCGGCTGAACTCGGTGTTGCCATTCCTGAGCGAACCGATGAGCTGTATCCCATGCTTGCCATTGAATACCTTCCTCCCGCCGTTGGAATTCTGTTTATCCTCGGGCTGATAGCGGCTGCATACAGTTCTGCAGATTCAGGACTGACTGCACTCACCACAGCTTTTTGCGTGGACTTCCTCGGGTTTAAAACCAGTGACAATGGACCTGATGTGAGGAGGAAACGATTCGTGGTGCACATTGGATTTAGCCTTTTACTACTGGGCATTATCCTTCTATTCCACTCACTGAACAACGAGGCGGTAATCAACGGCTTGTTTATTGCGGCAGGATATACTTACGGACCACTGCTGGGTTTGTTTACCTTTGGATTGTTTACAAATAGAAAGATTCTGGATAAATGGGTGGTGTATGTATGTCTGGCGGCTCCCGTACTCTCTTTTTTAATCCACTATTTCAGGGCGGAATTGCTGTGGGGATTTGAATTCGGATTCCTTATCCTTGCGGTGAACGGTTTACTTACATTCCTCGGTCTGTGGATGATTTCAAAACCAAAGAATGACGACCTTTGAGATTGAATACCCCGGGAAAGCTGTGTGCGTCTTAATTTAGACGATCGTTTTTTCCGGGAAAGTAATGGTTGCCTTATAACAATGGACTGGTTTTGATTAAAAGAATCTATAAATTCTTAGTACCTGAATCATGGAGAATTTCTCTGAGAGAGTCTGCCATAAAATTTGCTGCGCCTCTTTACTACGGGAATCGATTTACCTGTAACTGTTGCAAACGCTCGTTTAGAAAGTTTTTTCCAAAAGGACACATCCGTCGTCTCAATGCACAATGCCCCTACTGCATGTCTCTCGAGCGGACCAGGGTACTGGATCTTTTTCTCGATAGGGAATTGGGTGTTTACAATAAAAATGGTCTTAAGATACTTCACTTTGCGCCGGAAAAAGCCCTGGTAAAAAAACTGTCCAAAATGCCCGGGGTGGAATATGTGGATGCTGATATTAATCCGGCTTTTGCAGGAAATGTAATCGACATAGAGTCCATTCCCTTTGAGGACGACTATTTTGATTTGATTGTTTGCTCGCATGTACTCGGTCATGTGAAAGATGAGGCTGCAGCAGTAGATGAAATGTACAGGGTTATAAAACCTGGTGGACTGGCTCTTGTGATGACACTATTGAGTGACAGAGAGGATACTTTTGAAGATCCGGCTATTAAAACAGAGGAGGATCGATTGCAGAATTACGGTGAGTATGATTTGCAAAGACTTCACGGCCTGGATTTTAGCTCCCGGCTTGAAAAGGGTGGTTTTTCCGTGGAAGTGATTGATTACAGGAAAAAATTCTCCCCCGAATTTCAGTTAAAACACGCATTGGGGGATGGTGTCCGGGAGAAGATATTCAAATGCACCAAAGGTCAGCCCGGTATTTCCCGACCGGCTACCTGACCGTTCTCGATACGTATTACTTCATCGCAGAGGTGATCGAGTACCTTTCGCTCGTGGGAGACCACCCAGCAATTGATCCCTTTGTTTAACACAAGCGTCTGCACGAGTTTGATGACCTCTATTTTCCAGTGGATGTCCAGGGTGGTTACGAATTCGTCAAAAACGATGCCCTCCGGTTCAGTGAGCAAGGCGCGAATGATGGCAAAACGCTGTAACTGACCGCCGCTCAATTGGGAGGGTAACCGGTCGATCAGTTCTTCCTCAAGGCCGCATTTTTCCATCAACGCCCAAATCTTTTCTTCCTCATCTGTTCCTGATCCCCGGTATATTCCACTCAATTGCCTTTTGATGCTTCGGGCCGGATTAAAAGAAGATGCTGCGTCCTGGAAAATCATTTGAATATTGGGGAAATCGGGGTCTCGCAGTCCGTTGGTAAAGGGCTTTTCTCCGAACATTAAACGCCCACTTGTAGGGCTTTCGAGACCACACAGTATTTTTGCAAGGGTACTTTTCCCACTTCCTGTAGGTCCCCAAATCCCTGTTTTACAGCCCTTCTTAAAATCCAGATCTATATTTTTCAGAGCTAAAAAACCACCGGATGTTGAAAGTATGCCCGTCTGACGATATTGCAAACTAAGCTGCTCCAACTTTACTTGCCCGGCTGCAGGGGGCTTTTTCTCATTTGTGATTTGACGGAGCTGGAGTATGGTACTGTGGTAGAATAAGTCATACTTTTTAAACAGCGAAACGGTATAAGCATCTTCAGCTTGCAATGCTCCTTCAGGATTCCCATCGAATCTCACCGAACCCTCTTTTAGCACTATAATCCGGTCTGTTTTTTTCCTGGCAATTTGTAGATCGTGGGTGATTAGCAGGAGGTTGCAATTATTCTTACGGCTCAGGCTAATCATGAGGTCCAGTACCTCTGTTCCTGTTTCGGCGTCCAGTGCAGAGGTGGGCTCATCTGCTATTAGGATGTCAGGCTCGTTACAAATTGCCATAATCAATGCCACCCGCTGCAATTGACCACCGGATAACTGGTGTGGATAGCTGTGGAGTATTCTGTTCGGGTCTTTGAATCCAGTCGATTTTATGAGTTCATCAAGTGTTTCGTGCTGTAAGGATGGCTCCGGTTGGAATTTTTGTAGTCGCTCAGTGAGCTGTCTGCCAATTCTCAGCACGGGATTGAAGGCACTGAGAGGTTGTTGCATTACAAATCCCAACTGAAATACTCTCAATTCCCTCAGCTCACTGGTTCCGGCTTTAAAGACATTAGTGGATTGGCTTGCTTTTGAATTGACAATGATCTCCCCCGATGCATGTAAGCCCTTTGGCAGAAGCCCTCCAATGGAAAGTCCTGTCAGAGATTTTCCCGCGCCGCTCTCTCCAATTATGGAGGTAATTTCCCCCCTTTTAAAATTCAGAGAGGGGATATACAGCAGTGGTTTTTCCCGTCCTTTTTTCGACTCAATTCGAAACTCTTTAAAGGTCAATGCCCGGTCCGATTCACTCATGCCTGGTCGTTTCACATCGATAGGGCAAATATACCTTTTTTGTGTGCAATTGAGGATCGGGTGGGCTTAATTGAAGTCAGGAGTATTGAGTTCAATATAATTTGTAATGAAAGTAAATCCGAGGACGGGATTTTTAGAATAAATTCTCAATGGTGGAAAAAATGAGCCGGTTCGTCGCAAAAATTCGGCTGGGTACTGAAAATTTTCGTAACATTGGTCTTTATTGAAAAACAGTTGACATGTATATTTTAAAAACCAATGGTCTCACCAAACACTACGGTCGTGTGCGTGCCCTTGAAAATCTGAACCTTGAACTGAAAAAAGGGGAGGTTTTGGGCCTGTTGGGACCCAATGGAAGTGGAAAAACCACGACACTGTCGATTTTATTGGGAATAATAAAGCCGGATTTGGGTTCCTACCTGTGGTTTGAGGGGAAGTATGACAGGCCGCTTCTCAAAGTGGGCAGCATATTGGAAACTCCCAACCATTACACCTATCTGAGTGGCTGGGATAATTTGCGAATCATCGCCCACATAAAGAAAGTACCGGAGACGGGACTGATGGAAATCGCAGACCAGGTGGGGTTGAAAGGCCGAATCTACAGCAGGGTCAGTACCTATTCGCTCGGGATGAGACAGCGCCTGGCAATCGCCTGTTCGCTGATTGGAGGCCCTGAATTGCTCATTTTTGACGAACCAACCAATGGATTGGATCCACAGGGAATTGCAGAAGTGCGAGAACTTATTAACGAAATTGCGGGAACAGGAAAGACCATAATAATGGCGTCTCACATACTTTCCGAAGTGGAAAAAATCTGCTCTCATACTGCGGTGCTAAACAATGGACGCCTTATTGCTTCCGGACCTGTTGGGCAACTTCTGAAACAGACCAATAGCTATTTATTGGCCTACCGTGATGCTGAAAAATTGCAGGAGGTACTTCCCGACTTTGATGGATATGTCAGCCATCATTACGATGGAGAAGCAGTGCATACTGAATTAGAAGAAAATTTTGATGGCTCCGACCTCAACGCTTACTTACACGGTCGGGGTATCAGTGTCTCAACCATTGCCTTTAAAGAAAAGCGATTGGAAGATGCATTTATGGAAATGTTGACAAAAGATAGAAATAGCAGTTCCCTGGCGTGATACTGTAATTTGGCAGATTAATAGAGTCAAAGACAAAAGATCTGGAATGATTTCCCACAGTTAGATTTTTTCAAAAATATAGTACAAATGAAACATTTACTCCAACTTGAATGGATGAAATACCGGGGCAATAAGACCATGGTGATATTCTTTTTGGCCACTGTGATTCTCTATCCCATCGGTCTTTTGCTCACACACACTTTCCTCACCTCAGTAATTCCCGAGGATATTCCGGTGGACCTGTTCAAATTTCCTGAAATATGGGCCCTCACAGGTTATGTGGTGAATTGGATTAGCTATATTTTTATAGTGCTAATGGGTATGCAAATGATCACATTGGAGTACAGTGGAAAAACACTTCGCCAAAATCTTATTACTGGCTTGACAAGGGCTGAATTTTTGTTGTCGAAGGTGCTTTTTTTGGCAGTGGCTTGCCTGGTTCTCACTCTTTGGTTTGGTATTGCGACTCTTTTACTCGGCCTGTACGCCGGTAGTGAAATTCAGTTGGAACTATCCGAGGTGTTGAAATATCTGTTTCTCCATTTTCTAATGGTTTTCGCTTACGGTTTTGTCGGCCTGGTGATTGGCCTGGTTTTCAAAGTGCTGGCATTGAGTTTTATCCTGTTTTTTATTTATGCATCCTTTATTGAACCCGCATTTGCCCATTTGGTACACAACAATATTTTTGGAGGAAGCAGTTATCTTTATTATCCCGCCAATTCATTCAAAGATCTGTTGCCTTTTCCTTATTACGTTCATATAAGCGAAATGATTGAACCAGAGGATCAGATACAATTCGCACTCTCGAACAATCACGCCATAATTGCCTCTCTCATCTATTTGGGATTGTTGGGCTTTTTGGCGTGGAGGAAAATGCAGCGCAGTAATTTCTGACTATGTCTTTTAGAAAAAAAATCTTACAGCCATCCTACTTTATATAGAATTGTATTACCTTTGCAGCCTTTAAAGCTCACTGGTCACTGGTTGGCTTGTGTGAGTATTGTCTTACTACAAAAAATGATTTAAATGCCAGTAAAACTCAGGCTGCAGAGAAAGGGTCGTAAAAAGAAGCCCTATTACCACATTGTGGCAGCAGATTCAAGAGCTCCCAGAGACGGGAGGTACATCGAACAAATCGGTTCGTACAATCCACTTACAGTCCCCGCTACCATTAAGTTGGACAGGGAGCGTGCATTGGAATGGCTAGATAAGGGTGCTCAACCCACCCACACTGTGAATGCCATGCTGAAAATGCAGGGGGTGCTCTATCGCAAACACCTCAACAGAGGGGTTGCAAAAGGTGCCATTAGTCAAGAAGAAGCCGATAAGAAATACAATGAATTTATTTCGGCAAAGGACGAAAAGAACAGAAAGCGGGCAGAGCAAGCTAGACAGCAAAAAATTGAAGAGGATCTCAAAAAAGCCGGTCTAGATGCCGGAACGCTGGCAGCCATTGCCGCCAGTCAAAAGCCCCAGGAGGAAAAAGCGGAAGAAGAGGAGTAACGTAATATCACTTGAGGCTTTGACCTCATTAATAAGATCCTGCGGATCTCGTGGATATATCAACCGAAGGACCTGGTGGGCTAAAATTCCATCAGGTCTTTCCTGCATTTAAGCTATTGTTTTTTATAATTGATTCTAAACAACTACGCATCTCTTATAGGAGTGCCTACACAATAAA
>SKLY01000216.1 GCA_007121335.1 Saprospiraceae bacterium
CGGGAATAAATTGCTGCTCAAAACTCCGCTGCAAAAAGATGTTTCTCTCCAATACCTCCAAAAAATCATCCGAAGTCCGTGTCAGTCTGGTAAAAGTCAGTGCGACGGGATTGATGGAGTGATAGACAAAGCGGTTCGCGTGCCAGTTGTAGCCAAAAGAAAGATTCGCAGATTGCAACTGGTAGTTGCTGACGCGGTCGAGAATGGAGTAGCTGAGTTTGATCTGTGTTCTGGGTACTCCGTACTGGATGTTATCTTTCCAGTTTATGGGGGCGATAATCCGCGGAATTGAAAGTTCTCCAAAAATACCCGCTTCCAGTGCGCTCAGTCCGGTTTGACTGCCGCCAGTCACCTGGGTTTCGTATCCCAGTCTCAGTCCGAGGGTCAGTTGTTCGCCTCCTCCCAGGGTGTTGCGGTCCTTGTACTCTCCACTCAGCAAGGGCCCCATAAAATTGTTGGATTTGGAGATGGCCTGCAACTCGCCTCTGATGTTCCTCCGGTTCGTGGGACTTAAATTGATGCGGGTGGATAATTTCCCGTACTCCTCATCCTCACCCTCCAGCGGTTGGGCTTTGGTGTGCCTGACATTGACAAAGCCAAATGCGCCTATCGAAAACAACCGCTGCCTGGTCTGGTTGCTGGCCGTTCGCTTGTACCAATCGCCTTTTTCAAACAGTATGTAGTTGTCAAATCGCCACGGCAAAAACTGATGGGTCGCAGAAATCACCTTGTAATTTTCCATAACGACGGTATCCGGCACCACCCCGGGGCTGCCGTTCCTCATGGTCCCGTCGGGGAAAACGGTAATTTCAGATATCTTATAGGGCAGAAGGGCCTGTTGAGGGGTTCTCGGTTTCAACTGTAGAAACAGGTCTGTTTTCCGGTCTCCCGCGCTGGTGTCCACACTGAAGTGTAGGTAGTCCGGTATAAAAAAGAAATATCCCAATTCAAGCAATTCGTCGGTAATACGCTCGCGCTCCCGTCTGAATGTCCGAAGGTCGTAGTTCATTCCTGGCCTTATTTCGGAGCGCGTAACCGACTCAGCCAAAAGGGAGTCCAGCCTTGTCTTTACCAGATCAACAGTGTCTGGTAGGGAAATGGCTTCGTACTGGTAGGATTTGATGGTCCAGGGAGGCCCCGCCTTTATCTCTAAATTGAGTGCGGCCTTGTTTTTCTGAATGGTGTCAATGCGGTAATCTACCCGGGCGTCAAAGTAGCCCCGGTTTTCTATGCGGTTGAGCAGTATTTCGCGATTCCTTTCAATGTTTACATCACTCAGATACACGGGTTCCTCTCCAAAACGCCGGTTGAGAAACCGCGTAATGAAGTTTCCCTTTCCTTTCTCTACCCTGTAATGCCACCTCAATCCCGGCCGCCCCAGCAGTCCGGAAGTGTTGGGTGAGGGGCGCAAAAGCCCGCTGAGTTCGGACTCCAGCGCTGCCATTTCTTTCTTTCTGTCCTCGGGACCCTCAATGTTTATTTCAGCACCGGTGTACAAATACTCGTCTTCGGGTATGAATTTACTCACCCCGCAAGATGTCAATAATACGACGGGAATTAAGAGTGAGCAAAGCCGGTAAATCTTCACCAAAGCGACGGTTTTAATGGTCTCTGAAGCGGCCAAAATCAGCCGTCCTGGAACACAGTATTAATTAGGTTCTGGCCGCAATTGTTCAGTTCTTACACAGTGCTACAGGCCGAGGTAATTAAACGGGCTGATCTCTCTCAATTGTGCCTTTACGCGCTCATCTATTTCAAGTCCGTCGATAAATTCCCTGATTTCCTCCGGGCCTATATTGGCTTTTCCACGGGTGAGGGCCTTGAGTTTTTCATAGGGAGCTTCCACGCCCTCCCGTCTCAAAATATTCTGAATGGCCTCGGCCACGACCATGTAATTCTCCTCGAGGTCACTTCTCAGCTTGTTTTCGTTGAGCTGTAGTTTTCCCATTCCCTTTTGAATGGACTTGAGTGCTATCCACAAGTGGGCAAAGGGCAGTCCTGCATTTCGGAGTACGGTGCTGTCTGTGAGGTCCCGCTGCAGTCGTGAAACGGGCAGTTTGGATGCGAGGTGTTCAAAAAGGGCATTGGCGATGCCGAGATTCCCCTCCGCATTTTCAAAATCGATGGGGTTTACTTTGTGTGGCATGGCAGAGGATCCCACTTCAGTGGCAATGGATTTTTGCTTGAAGTAATCCATGGAAATATAGGTCCAGATGTCCCTGCAAAAATCCAGTAGAATATTGTCAATACGCACAAATGCGTGGTAAATGGCAGCCATGTTGTCGTAGTGCTCGATCTGGGTGGTGGTTTGCTGCCTCCTGAGTCCCAGTTTTTTCTCCAAAAATTCATCGGCAAATTTGGGCCAGTTTACCTCCGGGTAGGTGACATGGTGGGCGTTGAAATTGCCCGTGGCCCCGCCAAATTTCCCCGTGTGAGGAATGCCTTCCAACAGCTTCAACTGCACCTCCAGCCGCTCTGAAAAAACCCTGATCTCCTTGCCAAGCCTGGTCGGAGAGGCCGGCTGTCCATGGGTTCTGGCGAGCATGGGGACATCCTTCCACTTTTCCGCCAAATCAACGAGACTGCGAACTACTTTCGCCAATTCCGGGAGGATCTGCTGCTCGAGTGCTTCCTTAATGCTGAGGGGAACGGCGGTGTTGTTGATGTCCTGTGAAGTCAGGCCGAAGTGCAGAAATTCTTTGGAGCCGGAAAGTCCCCACCGGTCCCACTCCTCCTTGAGGAAATACTCCACGGCCTTTACATCGTGGTTGGTGACACCCTCAATTTCTTTTACCCGCACAGCATCGCGGTCGGAAAAATTCTCTGCGATCTCTTTCAACCCCTGAATGGTGCTTTCGGGAATGTCCTCAAGACCGGGAATTTTCCACTCCCAAAGGGCCTGAAAATAGCGCACTTCAACCAACACCCTGTACTTTATCAGTGCAAATTCAGAGAAGTAGGGGGAAAGAGCCCTGGTTTTATTGGCATACCTGCCATCCACCGGGGAAATATTTTTTAGCGAACTGATTGTTTCCATACTGCAAATGTACGGTTTTGGTGGTTGTTTGTCTGAAGTTTTAGATCAAATCTCTGCGGATTGGATTGGGGGGGAAGCTGTATTGTCATATTGTGAGAATTTGGCTTTTTCATGACGGAAGAATTTAATAAACCTCCCGGAAACGCTTCATTATTTCAAAAATTGGTGTATATTTACGAAAGTAACACACGAGTGGAATCCCGGTGATTTCGCTGTGGGAAAAACACCTGATTATGAGAATAAATGTATTATCAAATAGCGTAAGGGGAGATTACAGTAGCCTCTGCTCGGATGTTTACGGCAAGCCGGTCCACCTGGCCAGAGCCCTGACCGCTACCTTTGACACCACCTATTTCGATCAATACGATGATTGTTTGCACGGTTTAGAGGAAAGACGTGGTAGAATGATATCCGGGGAGGAGCATCAGATCGAGGTATATCCCAATCCTACAACCGGTTTGCTGCAAGTTGTACTGCCTGAAAACTACATTGGTAAATTGACCATAGTAGATATGAGAGGAAGAAGAGTTGCTACCTATGAGATGGAAAACATAGAAAAGCAAAAACTTCAAATGCCAAACCAAAGTGGCATGTATATGCTTCACTTTGAGTCTTCAGATGGTAAAAATGAGTCCCACAAGGTGCTCGTAGCCGAATAATTATAAACTTACAGGGATGGAAAAAGAGCTTTCATCCCTGTTTTAAAAAAAGTTTCATGAAATATTTTATAACAATTTTATTCCTGTACCCTATATTATTGTCAGGGCAAATTAAAGGAGATTACATATGGATTGGTGGATTTCAAACCCATGATAATTTGATTGACAGAATCGGGTTTGTATTTGATTTCAATAACAAACCCATGAGCATAGATTCTCAAAAACTTACCTATGGACTTGATAGAAATGTGGCTTCCATTTGTGATGAAGATGGAAACCTTCTGTTTTATACGAATGGAAGAGGTATTTTAAACGCTGATCATCAACTCATGCCGAATGGAGATAGTATAAACTGGGGCCTATTTACCGAGTTTGCCTGGCCTACTTTGGGTAACGGGTACCCAGGCCCTCAGGATGTTATCATATTACCTGACCCCGGATATAAAAATGGGTATTATTTATTACATAAATATATAGACCTTGTCTTAGATGGTACTAATCCCAGAGAGCTTTGGATGAGTTACATAGACATGAACAAGGATAATGGAAATGGAGATGTGGTATTCAAGGACCAAGTTTTTTTCAACGAGCAAAAGTTACTTGCTTCATATCTCACTGCAATAAGGCACAACAATGGGAATGACTGGTGGATAATCCAACCTGTTGTAGAGGACTCTGTTTTTGTTACATTTATATTGGACGATACAGGAATTCACAGGGTCGATGATCAAAGTTCAAGATTTTTCTTTGATTTGGAACGCTCCAGCGCCTCCGGCACCGCAAAATTTTGTCCTGACGGCAGCCGGTACGCCATTTACAATTACTACGATCAACTGCATGTATATGACTTTGATCGGGAGACCGGGGAATTAAGCAATCACCGCATGATTGAGATTTATGATCCCGATGAGATTGACCGAGAGATCATTAACTTTGGCAGTGTTGAGTGGTCTCCGAATGGTCGATTTATTTACTGTGCCTCAAGTGAGGATTTATTCCAGGTGGATACCTGGGAAGAAAATATTCAGGATGGAGTAAGACACATTGATACCTACGACGGTACTCGAGATCCTTTTCAAACCAGATTGTTTTTAATGGTCCAGGCGCCGGATTGTAAAATATACATGACCCCGGCAAGTGGTTCCTACTCTCTGCACGTCATCAACAAGCCGGATGAGTTGGGTACCGATTGCGACTTTGTACAAAATGGTATCAACCTACCTAATTCAAACGGAGGAGGCCTGCCCAACTTCCCTCGCTTCCGGGTAGATGAGGATGAGAAGTGAGATCCGACCATCAGTTCTGTATTCGGCAATGAGGTGTTTTACAGAAGGGAACTAAAGGCATTCCCCAATCCCACTTCAGGACCCCTGACGCTGGAGATACCGGAGGATTTCACTAGGGGGACGCTGGAGATCATCGACATCCGTTCGGGCACGGTACACCGGGAGAGGTTGGATTATCCGCAAGGACACCACTCTATGGACATCGGTCATTTGCCTGCGGGGGTTTATCACATTGAGTTGTATCCGGAGGAGAATCCTGAAAGAGTATTTTATGGAACGCAGATAGTTTTTAGTTTTTAGTTTTTAGTTTTGTTGTGCCCTCATAATATAGGTTGACAGGGTACCCCCATTAACCATTAAAAATGTGGATAACTTCCCGGTTAAAAAATAAACGGGGTTGTTATCTTTACATCCTGAGAGTAAAGCGGAGGCAGGCTCTGCTGCAAGGACCGCTGTTTTAATACTCCTCAATTCAGTGAGGGGGTGGCTAAATGTTGGTTGTTTTCGAAAAAGGTCGTTACTTTACCATTCGAATCCACAGGATGGCGTATTGCTGCAGTTGTGGCAATGCGAACTTTCCGGTGATTGGTTTTTTTCGGAATAAGTCATTTGAAGACCAAATAAAGTTTAGCCATGCATAAAATACCTTTTGTGGTTGTTTTCCTACTGTTTAGCGGGCAGTTTATCTCAGCCCAGGACCGCCAAATACACGCTGATACCTCGGTGGTCAGTGAGCGAGAGACGGTAATCAGGGGCGAGAATGTGCCGTACAGGGTCACCGTGGGCACGCAGCCGGTATGGAATGATGAGGGGAAAGTGGTTGCTGCGCTGCATTACACTTACTACGAGAGGATGGATGTGGAAGACCGTTCGGAAAGGCCGTTGATGATCTCCTTTAACGGCGGACCCGGATCGGCCTCTGTGTGGATGCACCTCGGATATACAGGGCCCTACTTTCTCAATATTGAC
>SKLY01000059.1 GCA_007121335.1 Saprospiraceae bacterium
GAAGCAGGGGTAAAAGTCATAGAACACGGTCAGATGATCGATGAAGAAACACTGGAATTGATGGTCGAAAGAAACATTTGGTTGAGTACTCAGGTTCTTCGGGCGAGCACGCCGGATATGGACCCCCTCCGCAAGGAAAAAAGGAAGCCCGTCATTGAAGGTCAGGCCAAAATGTGGCCCATGGCTAAAGAAATGGGAGTAAAAATGGCTTGGGGAACTGATTTTCTCTTCGAACCGGACTTAAACCATGAACAAAACAGCTACATTCTCCCTCTTTCCGAATGGTTTAGCCCGGCAGAAATCCTCAAAATGGTAACCCACGACAATGCGCAGGTGCTTGCACTCTCAGGCCCTCGAAGTCCCTATCAGGGAAAACTGGGCGTGGTGGAAGAGGGTGCATTGGCCGATCTTCTTTTGGTCGATGGCAATCCCCTGGAAAACCTGGAATTACTGGCGAATCCATCGGAAAGCTTCCTCGTCATAATGAAGGATGGGAAGATTTATAAGGATTTGGTGGAGTAGAATACTATCCAAAACTGAAGTCCAATCCGCTTTCCGAAAAATTATTCAGTAGCGGATTGGACTTCGGAACTTTAGCATTAATCCCTATTGCCTGGGTTTTTCTCTTTAATCTCACTGATCACCACTCAAGATAAGCCGCTTGGTTGCGGACCATTCTCCGGCTCTAATTTGATACAAGTACAGACCGGGACTCAATCCTTCAAGCTTAATTGATTCTCTATTGAGTCCTGCGTGGCCGTTGAATTCAAACTTTCGCACAAGTTCTCCAGAACTGTTGTAAAGCACCAACTCTACTTCCCGATCGTCCGGAAGGACAAAAGGAATTACCGTCTCCTGACTGAAGGGGTTAGGTTCGTTTTGATAGAGAGCAAAACGCTCACTCCGCCGCTCCTCAGGCCAGCTCATTCTAATGGGAAGCTCCAACTCATCTCCCATCACTACATGTGATTGCCAGCGTGAACCAAATTCTTCCAAACTAAACCGATCTGAATCAAGCTGAATCGGCCCATTTTTCTCCAGACGCATAGAGAATAAGTCATCGCCTTTGCTAAGTGCTACAGGCTCAGGACTGTGCCATACAAGTCGTACAATTCCCAGATCGTCGTCGTGGAAAACAGAATTTTCACCTACACCGGCCAGCGCACCGTGACCAACCGAAAGGCCATTTAAATTCATTTTTTCGGAATCGTACTTAAATTCCAGTTGGTAACCCAAAACGGTTTGGTCCTCACCAGCCGAAACAACCACAGCGGGCTTGCTCATTTTCTTATCAACTCTCGCATGCAGAGCGATCTCTGAACCTCCAATTCTCTGACCGCTTTGACCTGCATTGCCGGTTACATCTCCCATTTTCACTGCTACAAAATCCTGGTTGGTCTTATCGGAGGTCAACGTCAGGTATGCTCTGAAATTTGGCCAGTTTTCATCAAGGGGGTTTTCCGGGTCGGAGAAATCGTAATCCGAATCTACAAAACCCCAGGAATCTACATGGGGGAATTCATCGATAAGACCCACTATCAAACTCTGAATGATAACCAAATCAAAGGTGGATAATATCCCATTATTGGAGACATCTGCAGCGATAATTTTATAAGGTGAATCCAGGGAATTAATATTGAGAATGTGCTGCTGTATGAGAACGAGGTCCAATACGCTGATACCATCCGGGTAGTTCTCATCCTTTTCTGGTTTGATCTGCAGACCAGACCCTATCAATGCGGACAAACTATACTCACCGAATTCATCGGTCAAATCACTACCACTTGCATCACCCGACATTTCGACCGTAACATTCTCCAAAAGCACTCCTGCCCAGGATTCAATGGTCCCGCTTATGTTGAAAATAGTAGTATCGGGCAGCACCTGGACCTCCACGGTGGTGAAACAGGATGAATTGTTACTATTCACATCCACAGCCGTAAACTCTACTACAGTGCTACCAACCGGATAGTAATCCGAGGCATCTGCACCGCCTGAATTAAAGTCGTTAAAAATGGTATCCACCCCGCAATTGTCCGTTGCAGTTGCCACCAGCGACCCAATAAAGGCTTCGTTTTGACTTTGTGGTATCTCTACGAGGGTATCAGCGGGACAAGCAATTGCCGGTGATTCATCATCCACCACGGTGACAAGCTGAGTGCACTGGGCAATGAGTCCATTATCCGCAGTGGCGGTATGCACAATTTCATTGACACCAACTTCAAATTCAGTGGGTGCTTCCACGCTAACACCTGGTTGACTACATGGCGCGGTGGCTTCCGCCTGACCATAATCGGAAATCCCAGCCACACACAATCCAGGCTCCACAGAAACTGCCATATCCTGCGGACAGGTGATCTCCGGTGCATAATTATCAGACACCACTACCACATGCGAACACTCCAGTTCTATTCCTCCGGGCAAAACAGCGGTATGAGTTACCAAAGTTTCACCGGTAAAAAATGCAGTAGGGGAATCGGTGCTTATATCAACCGGCGCACATGTCGGTGTAACAGTGGCTTCCGGAATTTGCAGATTGGAAACCTCGCAATTCCCTCCCTCCAGTTCCACAAAAACACTGTCGGGACAGGTGATGAAAGCATTGGTCTCCCAATCCACTTCGATCAATTGCTCACAAGTCGAACTCAGTCCATTGTCGGCAGTAGCTGTATGTGTAACGGTGGTAATTCCGGCAGGAAATACAGTGGGTGCATCGCTTTCCGGTGTCACCTCACTACACACTCCGCTCACTTCAGCAGTTCCGGCATCTACTCCTTCCGCAGTGCACTCCCCTGGATCAGCCTGTACAACCAAATCATCGGGGCAGATGATCTGGGGAACATTGATATCCACCACTGCAATAATTTGCTGGCACACGGCAGTTTGTCCGTTATCAGAAATAGCAGTGTGCGTAACCACGGTCTCCCCGACACCAAAAACAACCGGAGCATCATCCATGACAACCACATCAGCACAATTTGCTGAGGCAGTTGCTTCGCCAACTTCCGGACCGGTTACATCGCATTCACCCATATCGAGCTGGATAGTCAGATTTGAGGGACATGTAATTTGGGGCACCTCAACATCCAGGACCTGGACCTCGGCAACACAACTGTCAGTCAATTGTCCATCTTCGTATAGTGAAAACCAAACATCAGTGGATCCAATAGGATAAACTCCACTGGCATCGGCTCCTCCTGAACTGAAATCATTGGTAATTACCACCCCATCACAACCTTCAGCGAAGGATGCAGACAGATCAACATAAGCATTGCATTCACCGGGAACTGCTTCTACGACAAGAGGGTCGGGGCAACTTAGTCCCGGATCATCTCCAAAATTGGAGGCCGACAGAGTAAAGGAGCAAAAACTGAGGTTGTTCGCGTCATCTACGGCAACTGCAAACACTGTAATCATTTCGTGGATTAATGTAAGTCCTTTTGTAGGAATTTGACCCAGTGAAATGTCTTCCTCAGGGGTGCAATTATCGGTAACCACCACATAATCAAGTAAATTCGGAACAGGCGCACTACAATGTCCACCAGCATCTACAAAAACGGTATCGGGGCAAATTAGAACCGGAGGAGTCTCATCGACTACTGTCATCATCTGAGTGTGAACTGCCTGGTTGCCACAATCGTCTACCGCAGTCCATATCCGCTGCAATACATACTCACCGGTATCTGCTCCCGGCAAATTTATCTCCTCAAAAGCTACCACAACCTCACTGCAATCATCTGCTGCTTCAAGAACGAGTGGGTCTGGCACATTATCACATTCGACAGTGGTATCAGCCGGCAGGGAGGAAATCCACTCCGGTGCCTGATTGTCTTCAAAAACAACAATACTGCTGTGCGTCAATTGCTCATAGCTCCAGGTGCTGATAATGGTATCCACGCCGGCACAGCCAAAAACAGTATCGCGCACAGGAGAAATGTGGAGTGTGTCACAAAAATCGGCCACTACCAGCAATAATTCATCCAGCTCGGTTCCACATTCCACGGTACTGTCTGCCGGCAACTCACTGAGCCATTCAAATTCACTTTGGTTTTCTGCGACCAACTCTATTTCGCACTGATCGGACCAGCCGGAAGTATCACTGGCTGTCAAAACAACAGACAGACTCTGTCCTGCGCTCAAAAGGGAATCAGTAGCTATATTTTGAATGAGCACAAAATCACTTTCATCCAGACAATTGTCGGTGACAACCGCCATTCCTGCCAGATCTCCTGCTTCGACCATACAGTCAGGACCCACTGCCAAAACCACTGAATCTGCGGTGCAAGTCAGTATTGGATCTGTTTGATCTTCCACGGAAACCGATATATCACAATCCTCACTCCAACCCATATTATCAGAAACAGTCAAAGTTATTATAATTTGCTCACCCGCTGTCAAAACGGTATCTCCGGGGACATTCTGAGACCATTCAAAATCTGTACTGTCAAGGCAATTGTCGGTTGCCGTAAGCAGGTGGGTCAGGTTGCCTGGAATTCCTTCGCAGTTCTCATCGGCAGCCAGTACTATCGGGCTGTCATCACAAACCGCTTCTGGATCGATGGTATCTTTTGCCAATACAGTAACCAGACAATTTTCACTCCAGGCGGTGGAATCCTGTATGTAGCCGGAAACCACAAAATTGTCGGGGCCGGCTGCCTTGTCAGAAGAAGAGTTCCCAAAATAGTACAATCTAAATTCCACATCTTCACTTATATGCTGAAAGTCAGGACCCAGTTCCAGTATTAAACCACTGAACGTTTTGGAACCTGCTGAGACGGAATCGGGATCTACAAACCAGATTGACTCTCCGTCATAAGCAATCTGATTGATAGCATGGTTATTCTGTGATGCCACGCCTATATTTTCCTCAAAACCATCCAGGCTCGATCTGACAGCAATTTTTCTGGGTGCAGAACCCGAGTCACCTTCCCAGTACCAATCAAACACAAATTGCTGTATGCTGATAGCTTCACTCCCGGATGGACCAATGGTAAAGCGTTGATACTGCTGGTAACTAGAGCTAAAATCTCCATTCAGGGGCATGGCACCACCCCATCGGAATCTGAAAGTCCCATCTGAAACAGGGATATCATTTTCAAAACTGCCAGAGGAATTGGAATGCCAGGCCTGGAATTGAAGGCCGGGGATTGTGGGCAGTGGTGTGGGGTCAGTCCGGCCTGTGTGATTAGAATCGGCTTCCACATCCGCAAACGAAAATGTCGCCACAAATGGAATGGGGGATATCTCCGTTCCTGTTATCTCGACATTGATCGACTCTCCGGCGGTCAGCAAGGAATCGGAGGAAACATTCTGCTCAATGATGAAATCCTCGACACAATTGTCACTGAGGTCAATGTGACCACTCAGATCACCGACAGCTACTTCGCAATTTTCATCCACAAAAACTTCAATGGCCTCCTGTGGGCAACTCAAAGCCGGACTCACGGTATCCGTGGCCACCACACTTAGAAAACAGTTCGAAACATTGCCATTTTCGTCATAGACAGTTAAATCCACCGAAATAGAGTCCCCCGCGGTCAAAATTGTCCCGGGAACAGGGCTTTGGCCAATGGAGTCAATTCCACAATTGTCCGAAGCGGTGGCCTCTCCGGTTAAATCAGGGAGGACTGCCTCACAATTTTCATCCACATAAAGAGTGAAATCATCCGGGCATATTATGGACGGAGAAATGGTATCAATTACGTAGAGGCTAAAATTACAATTGACTGAATTACCGAAATTATCGGTAGCTGTGACCGATTGCAGATACTGTCCTTCGGTTAAAACCTGGCCCCAGTAGGGAAATTGGCTCATGTTCACCGGACAGTTGGCATCCAGGTTGAGGAGCTGCATGTAATTTAGATTGACTATCGCGCAACCATCAGATATGTAAATGGTATCTGAGACAGGGCAATCAAAAA
>SKLY01000306.1 GCA_007121335.1 Saprospiraceae bacterium
ATGTCGGCGCGACGGTAAAGCTCGCCGGCTGGATTCAAAAAGGTCGAAACCTCGGTGGCCTCACTTTTATTGATCTGCGTGACAGATACGGTATCACCCAACTGGTGTTCAACATGGATACCAATCCCACACTCTGCGAAAAAGCCCGGGCCCTCGGCAGGGAATTTGTCGTGATGGCAGAGGGAAAAGTGGCAGAGCGCAGCAATAAAAACCAGGACAGACTTACGGGAGATATTGAAATAGAGGTGGAAAATCTCACTGTTCTCAATAAATCGGCCGTGCCGCCTTTTACCATTGAAGATGAAACAGACGGTGGGGAAGAACTCAGAATGAAATACCGCTACCTCGACCTTCGCAGAGACCCCGTCCAAAAAAATATGATTTTCAGGAGCAAACTGGCTCTGGAAACCCGCAAGTATCTCGACTCCGTGGGTTTTGCAGAAATAGAAACTCCCTTCCTCATAAAAAGTACACCCGAGGGTGCCAGGGATTTTGTGGTTCCCAGCAGAATGAATGCGGGAGAATTCTATGCACTGCCTCAATCTCCTCAGACTTTTAAGCAATTGCTCATGGTCTCGGGACTGGACCGGTATTTTCAAATCGTGAAATGCTTCCGCGATGAAGACCTGCGGGCAGACCGCCAGCCGGAGTTTACCCAGATTGACTGCGAAATGGCTTTTGTGGACCGGGAAGAAGTACTGAATACCTTTGAAGACCTCACCAAACACCTGTTCAAAGCCACTCTGGATGTCAATTTACCTGATTTTCCCCGAATGGACTACCAGGAAGCAGTGGAAAAATACGGTTCCGACAAGCCCGACCTCCGCTTTGACCTGCAGATTAAGCCTCTGAATGAGCTGGTGAAAAACAAGGGCTTTGTGGTTTTTGACAAAGCGGAATATGTGGGTGGAATATGTGTGCCGGCACAAGCGGAAAACTGGTCTAACAAGGATATGAAAAAACTCACCGAGTGGGTTCAACGCCCGCAAATTGGTGCTGCCGGACTGGTGTATTCCAAGTTTCAACAGGACGGATCCATCAAGTCAACCGTATCGAAGTTTTTCAACGACGATGCCCAGTCGGAATGGCTCAATCACTTCGGTGGTGAAAAGGGAGATGTGTTGCTGATTTTGGCCGGAGAAAAGGACAAAACCCTCAAACAACTCGGAGAGCTCAGACTGGAAATGGGGAGGCGATTGGAACTGATGGACTCCTCTGAATTCAAGCCTCTTTGGGTAGTCGATTTTCCGCTGTTGGAGTGGGACGATGAAACAGAGCGCTTTTACGCCATGCACCACCCCTTTACCGCACCCACGGAAGAGGACCGCGAAAAGATGAACTCCACGGACAGAGAGGTATTGAAAAATCTCAGAGCGAATGCCTACGACCTGGTGATTAATGGTGCGGAAATCGGTGGTGGATCCATCAGAATTCACGACCGGCAGTTGCAACAGCAAAACTTCAAACTGCTCGGCTTTACCGATGAAGAGGCGGAGTCGCAATTTGGCTTCCTGATGGGTGCTTTCGAATACGGCGCTCCACCACACGGCGGTATTGCATTTGGTTTTGACAGGCTCTGTGCGGTGATGAATCACCAAAATTCCATCCGGGACTTTATTGCATTCCCCAAAAACAACATGGGCAGGGACCTCATGATCGACGCACCCGCTCCAGTGGATGAAGAACAGCTCAATGAACTGAGATTAAAGCTAATCCCTAAGGAAGAATAAAGCCAAATACACAGACTTATTCACCCTTTTCAAAAAGCCTGAGGCCGGCCGGGGGTCTGATGGTAAAAGTCTTGCGATGCCAGGGCGTTTTTCCATGCTCAAATACGGCTCGCCGGTGGTGCTCGGTGGGGTAACCCTTGTTGGTTTTCCAGTCATAAGCCGGATACTCCTCGTGCAATTCTTCCATAATTTTGTCTCTGGTGGTTTTGGCGAGAATCGACGCAGCGGATATAGAAGGTATCAACCCATCCCCTTTCACAATGCAGCTAAAGGGAATATCCAGATCCGTCCTGAATTTATTGCCGTCCACCAGAATAAACTGAGGCGTTGGCTGTAGCTTTTCAACAGCAGTATTCATGGCTTTCACGGAGGCCCAAAGGATGTTGTATTTGTCGATATCAGACGGAGACATCACACCCACCGACCAGGCGATGGCGTGCCCCCTGATCCACTTAGCAGCTTCCTCCCGCTGAGGGGCGGTCAATTTTTTGGAATCGGAAATATTCTTTGGAGCTCGTCCGTGTTTGAGAATGACCGCTGCAGCCACTACCGGCCCTGCAAGACATCCCCTTCCCGCCTCGTCGCAACCGGCTTCCAGTTCAAAACCGGAATAACTGGAAAAAACGACCGGAACTTGGGTGGGATTGGTCTCCCCCATACGGCTCAAATTAATAATTTACAGCCCCTGAACAGGGAACTTAAAGTGAAGATGATTTAACCCCAATCCACACAGACCCAAACCCTTTCAATGCTGAAAGGCCCGGAATTAGCAATTGTGATTGGAGATTTTTGGGAAACTAATCAAACAACCCTGATCTTATCTTTGATGGATTGAATGAAGTCCGGCGTGACATCCGGTCTGTGGACATTGTTTTTGATAAAGCGCCGGAAACTTTTCTCCTTCTGGAGGACCCTGTTGTATCCGGGATCCTGAGAAGCTTCCCTTAAGAAGTTATCGGCTGCTTCATTCGACATTTCATTGTCGAGGTACATGTTGACTTTCTGTTGAAAGTTCTGGTAATTACTATGACCGTCCATGACAAATCATTTAGTTAATAAATGGTTGAATAATGGCGGATATGTTCATGGTACATCATCTGGCAAGATAACGATTGTGCGAAGGTAATACCAACGGGCTTACCCCGCCAAATTATTCACTCTTTTTTTTACTCTCCTTTTTTCCCCTCTTATCCTGAAACCCCTTGGATTCAGCGTAATTCTTGAGCTTTTCCTTAAGCATATTTCTCGCTCTGAAAAGCCTCGACCTGACCGTTCCGGTCGGAATATCGACGATTTTCGATATTTCGTCGTAGGTGAATCCCTCAATATCACAAAGCAGGATGACCGTTCTGAAATCTACCGGAAGCGAATTGATGGCCGAGGTAACTTCATCCCCCATCATACTGTCAAAAATCTCCTCTCGCAGGTCGTAATAACTGCTGCCCTTGTCATCGTCGCTGTCCTGGTAGTTAACCACATCCTCGAAATCCACCTTTGTGGGTCTCCTGCTATCTTTGCGATAGTGGTTTATATAGGCATTTTTCAAAATTTTAAACAACCACGCCTTCGCATTAGTTCCCTGCTGATATTTATCTAGAAAACGATATGCTTTAAGGTAGGTCTCCTGGACCAGATCTTTTGCAAAATCTTCATCGTAAGTGAGGTGGAATGCGAATGTATTTAGCGCATCCACATGTGGAAAGAGCTCCTTTTCAAAGATTTCGTGCTTTTTCTTCTTGTCCAAAAGCTGAAGTTTAAGCGGCGAATTTAGGGAATTTGGTGGTTATCAACAGCAATTCGGCCATGGAAATTATCGTGGACCACCTTTTTGCTGCTTGTTCAAAACCACTATTCCGCCCTCTGCAATCGGGAAAAAATGCTGAGCAGGTCGGGGTTTTACGGTTTTCATACCGGTGAATTTTCCAAAGGCAGGCAGTATGCCAAAATTTTTTCCAAACCAAAAACAGGGTAAGCGCAATCGGGACCTTCCCCTGCCTCTCAAAACTATTCCCGGATGTAAATGACCGCTTAATCTTATCATCCCGTCAGCCGGGTCCTCTCCTTCAAATGGTTCGTGACTGAGAAGCAATGAAGGCCCTGGCCGGTATTCGTCTTCCACAAAAAACCTTGCCTGATGGTATATTTTGTCGGGAAATAAATCGTGATTGCCGCGTACGAGAAGAAATTCAGTGCCTGTATGTCGTTCAGTGAACTCTCTGACCAAATGCCAATCGCTGTTAATATCACTGTGAAACAGGTCACCCAGTACAATTAATCTGCCAACGGGGTACTTTTCCAACAACTCCTGCAAGGCGCTCAGTGTCCCTTCTGTAGCTCCATCTGGAATGGCTATTCCGTTTTTTCTGAAGTGGATGCTCTTCCCGAGATGGAGGTCGGACACTACCAAACTGTCCTCATCCGGCAAAAGGACCGCTTTTTCTCTAAGCAAAACCAAACGGTTGTTTGCCAATTCCAGTAGATGTGATTCTTTGAATTCCATGATATTATTTTCCAAACGCATCCACAGCGCCAAAGTTTTTCGGTCATCATACCGGGCAGGGGACTCCAACTAGAATCTCTAACTAAGGGCCATTTCTGCCCTGAAAACCATCGGAGAATTTGGCTGTTCGGGATTATACACCAAATCATTCGGGTTGTGTAGTCGTAAAAAAAAGTGACTTTTGGCGATTTGAATAAGGTGCGTTAGGATAAGTTCTTCATTGCTGCCGGACATATATTGCTAACTGTCATTTCCCAAACTGATATTTTACAAAATTTACCACCAAAGCGGTCGTGAGCAAAACAATCAATCAACACATAGAGACGGGCAGCCGCTTTTTCAGGCAGCGAAACTGGACTCCCTTCGATTATCAAATTCGATGTTGGAAAGCCTTTCTCAATGGGAAAGATGGATTGGTTAATGCGCCCACAGGCAGTGGAAAAACCCTCGCCCTAATGCTCCCGGCAGCCTTGAAAATATCGGAAAAAAAGGATAGGAAGCCGGCTGTTAAATTGATCTGGATCAGTCCTGTAAGAGCACTGGCCAAACAAATTCACCAGGTGGGAAATGAATTGATAGAATCCCTGGAGTTGCCAATCAATTGTGGAATGAGAACGGGAGACACGAAGCAATCGGAGCGAAAAAAACAACTGAAATCTCCTCCTGAAATCCTGGTCACCACACCGGAAAGCCTGCATCAGTGGATAGCTAACCCCAACACTGCCCGCTACCTAAAAAAGGTGGATGCGGTGGTGGTGGACGAGTGGCACGAACTGGAGGGCAGTAAGCGGGGCGTGCAGATGGAATTGGCGCTGGCCTGGCTTCGCAACAACAATCCAGCACTTAAAACCTGGGCCATTTCAGCTACAATTTCAGATCCGGGGCAGTCTGCCGAGATCCTTCTAGGGAGCGAAGTGCGCGCAAGTGAAGTCGAAATAGTGAAAGCAGATATTCAAAAGGAAATCTCCATTGAAACCCTCATGCCGGAGGATATCTTTGAACTGCCCTGGGTGGGTCATATCGGCATTAAGCTACTGGAAAAGGTCGCGGAAAAAATTAAAGGCGCCACCAACACCCTGGTTTTTACCAATACCCGCTCACAATGTGAAATTTGGTACCAGCGACTACTGGAGCACTTTCCGGAGCTGGCCGGTCAAATGGCCATGCATCACTCTGCGATTGACGAGGATATTCGAGCCTGGGTGGAAGAATCCCTGCACTCCGGCAGACTAAAAGTGGTGGTCTGCACCTCCAGCCTGGACCTGGGTGTGGACTTCAGGCCGGTGGAGCTCATCGTGCAAATTGGCGGACCCAAGGGGGTTTCAAGATTTATTCAACGGGCCGGCCGGAGTGGCCACAGTCCCGGTCAACCATCTCGCATTTGCTTTGTGCCCACTCATGCCATTGAATTGCTCGAAGCTGCAGCTCTTCGCGATGCAGTACAAAACGAAATCAGGGAACGACCGGAGCCGCACATCAGGAGTTTTGACGTGCTGGTCCAGTTTATGATGACCCTGGCGGTGTCTGAGGGGTTTGACCCAATAGAACTGTACAAACTTGTGAAATCAACTTACTCCTATCGCTCTGTCAGTCGGGAGGAGTGGGGTGAACTGATAAACCTTATTCTGAAGGGTGGAAATGCACTGGAGGCCTACAGCGAATACGCAAG
>SKLY01000012.1 GCA_007121335.1 Saprospiraceae bacterium
GGGATACAACGAAGAGGGTGTGAGCAGAGACCAGCTTGGATCAGCGGGAGTATATTACTACCAGTTGGAGACAGGCGATCACACAGCGACGAAGAAGATGATTTTCATGGATTAAGACCGATTAAATCGGTCTGATATTAAATATCGGTTTTGGTAAATTCCCCCCCAATGCGAATTGGGGGGGAATTTTTTATGTGGATACCTCATCGATATCTTTGCCCAAACCATCATTACATTGGCACAAATCCGGGATTAACTAAACCATTAACCCCTGTATTTGCGTTGAAAGATAAAATCGATTTATGAAAACATCCCTTTATTTTGGTTTCGCCCTTTTTATCCTCGCTAGCATTTTTAGTGCATGTAATAATGACGATGACGGGGATATTCAGCGAGGCACTTTGGAAATCTATTTTGAGCCGGTCTATAGTGAATCCGGGCAATTGATAGGTAGAACCACCAATTTTGATTATCCGACAGGCGAGTTGATCCGCTTTATAGTATCAGATATGTATTTAGGTCCTTTGACCCTGAAAGGTGGAATGGAGGATTATGAATTAAGCGATATTGAGTATATTAATCTCAGTGAACCTGAAATGGACAGCGAGACCAATCTCACAGATAAGTATTTGGTCTTTGAAAATGTACCCACCGGTGTTTATTCCTCATTGGAAATTGGAATAGGTGTACCTGAAGAACTAAATGCCATGGCTCCTTCGGACTTTCCTGCAGGGCATCCTCTGAGGCGCGAGAGCCATTTTTGGCCACCGTGGAACAGTTTTATTTTCAGTAAGATAGAGGGACGACTTGATGTGGACAACGATGGTTCGTTCGGGCTTAATTTTATCTATCACGCCGGATTGGATGAACTTTACAGGACCCTCCAGTTTGAAGGGGAGATTGTCATTGATCCCGGACAGGTTACCAGACTGGTATTTACTGTAGATCATGAAAAGCTCTTTGTTAATGATGCGGATGATTTCCTTGATATTCAGGACAATCCGATCGATCATTCGGCAGGAGATCTAGCCTACATGCATTTTATAGCTGATAATTACGCTGATGCCATTACTTTGAGAATTTTGACCGACTGACACAATGATTTGAACATGCGATACACCATTATTGGTATTGTTATTTTTTGTGGGGTCCTCATCCTTTCAGCTTGCAGGGATGAGGACAATGGTATTTCTTCGGATCATGGTGATCTATCACACATTGCATTTGATCCCCAACCCTATGATCTTGAAATCCCACCCGGATGGCCTCAGATGGAAATTCCTGAGGACAATCCACTTACCTACGATGGAGTGCAGTTAGGTCGAAGATTATTTTTTGACCCTGTACTCTCAGTAGATAGCAGTGTTTCCTGTGCCACTTGCCATATACCCGAAAAAGGTTTTTCAGATAATAATCCCGTCGCTATTGGTGTTGGGGGCGCCCTTGGAGATCGGAAGACCATGACCTTACTCAATGTAGGATTCAACAACAATGGACTTTTATGGGACGGAGCCGTTCAAACTTTAGAAGAACAATCTCTCCATCCCATTCAGGACCCCAGGGAAATGAATGCAAGTTTGGATGAAGTTATAGAGCGCTTACAAAATCATTCTGACTACCAAAAGCGCTTTCGCAAGGCCTTTGGTATAAAACACACAGAGGAAATTACCAGTGATTTACTGGCCAAAGCCCTCGCCCAATTCCAACGCATCATTATTGCAGGCGGGAATTCCATTTTCGAGCGTGCTATGAGAGGTGAAATTGCTTTTTCAGATGCGCAGTGGAATGGCTTTGAGTATTTTTTCGATGCCAATCTGCTCACCCTTGATGCTGAATGCGCCCACTGTCATATGAGCCCTCTATTTACCATCAATGAATACCTCAATAATGGAATCACTGAGGTTGAAAGGCTCGTAGATCATCCTGACATTGGTAGAGGGGCTGTGACTGGCAGGCTGAGTGATTATGGAAAATTCCGGACGAATACACTGTATAACTGGGAATTAAGGAACCACTTTATGCACGATGGTCGATTTGAAACCATGGATGATGTACTGGATCACTATATTAGCGGTGGGCATCGCCCTTCAGATCCCGATGAAGACAATGTGGACCTCTTAATTTATCCGCTCAACGTATCTGAAACCGAGCGTTATGAACTTATGGAGTTTTTAAAAACCCTTACAGACACCACATTCCTGGACAATCCCGATCTTCAAAATCCCTTTGAATAGGTAAATGGTTCGTTCCTTTATTGGATAAATTCCCATGCGGAACGGTAGGATCCGTTTTTTTCAATGTATTGCAGCAGGGTCTCATAAAATTCATCTCCGGCCAGGGTGGCTGAGTCTCCTACAAGGACCAATTTCTTTTTGGCTCTGGTCATGGCCACATTCATTCTACGATAATCCTGTAAAAAACCGATTTTCTGCTCCTCATTGGATCGCACCAGAGTGATATAGACTATATCCCTTTCCTGTCCCTGAAAACTGTCGATTGTTGCTACGGTTACCGGGAAAGCCGGACTGTCTTCCTCCAACTCTTCGGTGATAAATTGCACCTGAGCAGAGTAGGGGGAGATTATTGACGTTTGCGGAGCATTCACATATTCCGCGTGGAGAAGTGGCTCTAAATGCTCTCTGATTATCAAATATTCATCTTTATTGTGATAACTTTTGGTCTCCGGATCCTGTTTTTCAAAAAATCCACAGCCCGCTGTATCAATAAATTCAATTGCCTCCCTGGCCTCTTTGTCGGTTGAAATTTGGTGGTTGGCCACACTTTCATGGGCCTTGAGTTTTCCCCTGTAAAACCACTCATTTGAAAAACCCATTATGATATTATTCATCCGGTATTGAGTGTTTAACAAGTAAACCCCTGGAAATTTGCCTATTGCCAGATCGAAAAGGGTTTTACCAAATTCTGTTTTCTCCGCTTCCCCGGATTTAACAGTAGGGGGGAGTTGCCAGGGGTCTCCCGCCAGGATGATTTTTTGGGCCTTTAACATAGCGATCCAACAGGCTCCCTGAAGCGCCTGAGCAGCCTCATCTATGACGCAGTAATCAAATTCAATGCCCTCCATCCAGGGGTTGTCAGCCCCACTCAATGTGCTGCATACGACTTCGGCCCGGTCCAGCACTTCTGCCACCAATCTGTCTTCCAGTTCCCTGGCCCATTTTTTCAAATCTCTCGCTTCCGCAAAAAGCCTGCGTCTTTCTTCTCTTTGCATGGGTCCGTAACTGCGCCTGAATTTTTTGGCCTGCCTGAAGCAATCCTCTGCTTCAAGCCTTATTTTTTTTAGCTGTTTGGCTTCGTTTTTTGAAAAAACCAGGGACTCAAGGCTACAATCGAGCACGTCCCGGTCAATGCGAGATAGATGACCCATTCTCACTACCTTGAGACCCTCGCGATGAAGTTGAGCGGCTATCCAGTCTGTTGCAGCATTGGACGGAGCGCAAACCAGTATTTTATTTTCCCGATGTACAAGTTCTGTGATGAGGTGCTTTAGTGTGGTCGTCTTCCCAGTGCCCGGGGGGCCGTGGATCACTGTAATGTCTTCGGTATTGATGCCGGCTTCCACTGCCTCTTTTTGTGATGGATTGAGGGCTTTGATTTGAGTGGCCTTTTCTCTAATTCTTATTTCCTGAGGTTGACTGTCTCCATAAAACGTCCAAACCAATTTTTTCGCCGGGTGATTGGACTTGAGGTGCAGGAGTTTTTCCATTGAAGCCTTCATCTGGTCAAAAGTCTTTTCATCGTGAATCTGGTCCACTCCTATCCCTCCTTCGAATATCCAATCGGGCAAGAACTCCTCGTGCAGTATAACTTTCATCTTGCCACGGTGAAGGTAGTGAATAATTCCCCTGGTCTCATGAGTAACTTCCCCTTGTTTTAGTCGGAATATCCTTACCGGTTGGCCACTTTGGAAGTGGTCCCTCGTTTGTTTTCCCACATTTTTGCCTGCCGTAATAAAAGGCAATTCCCCCAAAGTAAATCCGCTGTCCTCAATATCTACAGGATACCAGCAATAACCCTGATTTTTGCGTTGGTGCACCAGGTCGTCTGTGAGTACAGCTATGGCCATTTG
Organism: Saprospiraceae bacterium; assembly: GCA_007121335.1. Lineage (GTDB taxonomy): Bacteria > Bacteroidota > Bacteroidia > Chitinophagales > Saprospiraceae > PWJY01. The sequence goes on from SKLY01000012.1 coordinate 4,088, forward strand.
TTCCTGATGACTCCGCTCCAACTCGAGGCCCTCTAACCAGTTTTCTATGTATTGCCAGGGGGTTGAATATTCCATAAAATCTATTGAAGGGTGGTATGATGCAGTAAGTTAAAACGCCCCCTCGGTAAAAAGGGGGCGTTGAAAAGTATTGTAAAAATAAGATGTCGCTACATTCTATTTCCCTTCACGAATCTCATTGGCTCGTTTCTTGATCACTTCCACCACTTCGGGATCGAGCAGAGTGGAGGTGTCTCCGAGGTTTGAAGTATCTCCCTCAGCTATTTTCCTGAGAATTCTACGCATGATTTTTCCCGATCGGGTTTTGGGTAATCCCGGTACAAACTGCACCACCTCGGGCTTGGCAATTTTACCGATTTGCTCCACAACTGACTGAATGATATCCGATCGCAGGGAATCGGGATCGTCAATTTGCTCCTTCAGGATTACATAGGCGTAAATTCCCTGCCCCTTTATTTCATGCGGAAAACCCACCACTGCGGATTCCGCCACTTTTGAATTGGTGTTGATGGCACTTTCAATCTCGGCTGTTCCAAATCGATGGCCTGAGACATTGATCACATCATCCACCCTTCCAATCACGCGATAGAGACCGTTTTTATCCCTTTTAGCTCCATCGCCGCTGAAATAGTAACCCTTGAATTGGGAGAAATAAGTGGTTTTGCACCGATCGTGGTCTCCGTAAATGGTCCTGAGAATGGACGGCCATGGGAATTTAATCGCCAGGTAACCCTCCTTTTCATTTTCGGTTATTTCCTTCCCATCCTGATCCAGCAATACAGGTTGTATTCCGGGAAGGGGCAATCCCGCGTGGCTCGGTTTCATGGGACTGTGCTTTCCCAATCCACTTACTACGATTCCACCTGTTTCAGTCTGCCACCAGGTATCTACTATGGGGCATTTACTCTTTCCGACCACTTTGTAGTACCAGTTCCACGCCTCTTCGTTAATGGGTTCTCCCACTGTCCCCAGTATTTTCAGGGAATCCAGACTGAAACTCAATACGTGGTCATCTCCATGGGCCATTAGTGCTCTTATCGCAGTTGGTGCCGTATAAAATTGATTGACTCCGTGTTTATCGCATATCTGCCAGAACCTTCCCGGGCTTGGATAGGTCGGAATGCCTTCAAACATCATGGTGGTGGCCCCATTTAGCAATGGCCCGTAAATAATATAACTGTGTCCTGTAATCCAACCGATATCTGCAGTACACCAGTATATGTCTGACTCCTGATATTGGAAGACATTCATAAAGGAGTAACCGGCGTAAACCATGTATCCCCCGCAGGTGTGAAGTACACCTTTTGGTTTCCCGGTTGAGCCGGAGGTATAGAGAATAAAAAGCGGGTCCTCTGAGTCCATGGGTTCGGCAGGGCAGTGGTTATCGACTTTCTCCATCTCGTCGTGCAGCCAAAGATCGCGCCCCTCTTCCATGTTTACATCCCAATTGGTGCGTTCAGAAACAATGACTTTCTCCACCGACTTGCATTTTTTCAATGCCTCATCGACAATTCTTTTAACTGGGATCTCTTTTGTCCCCCTGAACAATCCATCGCTGGTAAGGACAAACTTTGCGCTGGCATCATTTATACGGTCAGCAAGGGCGCTTGCACTAAATCCCGCGAAGACCACCGAGTGAATAGCACCGATTCTGGCACATGCCAGTGTAGCGATAGCGAGGTCCGGAATCATTGGCATATAGAGGGCCACCCGGTCTCCCTTTTTGGCACCGTGCAGTTTGAGTACATTGGCGTATTTACAAACCTGATCGTGCAGCTCTCTGTACGTCAGACGGACGACCCTCTCTTTCGGATCATTCGGTTCCCAGATGATGGCCAGTTTATTGCCGCGCTCCGCGAGGTGCCTATCGAGGCAGTTTTCAGTAATATTCAATTGGCCGTTTAAAAACCACTTCACCTTTGGTTCCTCGAAATTCCATTCGAGTACCCGATCCCATTTCTTCATCCATTGGTAATTGTTGGCTACATCCCCCCAAAACCCCTCCGGGTCATTCACGCTTTTTTCGTAGTCTTTTTGGTATTGCTCATAAGAATCAATTCTGAAATCCATATGCCTCGTTTTTATAAGTTATTAAGTCATCCCCATTAGCAGGGTAATTGAGTTAGTTGAATCTGCTAATGTATAAAAAATCAACCAGTGTTGACAAACAGAGTGAAAATTTAGAGAATTTTCTCACTCCGGCTTAGGTGCTGCAAGATTCAAAGTCGGCTTAACAGGGGAAAATGTCTGAATAAGGACATCTCTTTGTTCCCCATGATGACAGGGATTGGGCTATTTTTGGTGACTGTTATAAAATCATTTAAGACAGTCGGGTGTTTTATTTTGGCCAAAAAAATAACTACATTTACGAAAATTTTTGAAAGCTTAAATTATGGCTATTTCACTGAGTTCTTCCAATGTGGGAAATCTGAAACGAAGGGTTGACAATTACAAAGAGGTATTGAAAAATACGGAGGTGTACAGAGAACTCTGGAAAGACAGTTTTAAGGAACAGCTCATTAGCAACCTGACGGATCTGATAAAAGAGTGCGAATTGACTGCCAAAGTGGAGGTGATGGAGCAAATGGAGAATCTGGAGGCCATTATCTTTACTCTGGGCGAAACCAAAAGCGGTATGTACCAAAGGGTCAGTGATTCCATCCAGCGACACCTGATCAAACACAATGGATCTCTAATCTATCAGCAGTTGTTCAATGGAAAAATCCTGGTGTTGGTGCAGTACCCTTATATTGAAGGTTATGGAAAGCCCAGGCAGCCGCACACCATTTCTGTTTATCGTCCCGATGAAATTAAGCCGGCCTTTGTTGCACGGCATCTGGAGACCTTTTTTACGGAGATTACCAATTGGGAGGATTTTGTAAATGATGAACCTCAGAAACGCATTGGATTTGATCTGAATTTTGGTCAGGCCGGAAAACCACCTCAATAATAAACATCGCTGAATAATGGATACTAAAGAAAAAATAGTGGCCAATTGGTTGCCGCGTTATACCGGAATGCCCCTGGAAGAGTTTGAGAAGTACATTCTGCTTGTCAATTTTAGCAACTACGTGGAAATGTTTGCCGAGCGGTATAACGTCAAAATGTACCGCAAAAATATGAGTTGCGCCAGCGCGGAGGGAATCACCATAATAAATTTTGGAATGGGCAGTGCCAATGCTGCAACCATTATGGACCTGCTCGTTGCCATCGAACCCAAAGCTGTCCTTTTTCTCGGTAAATGCGGTGGACTCAAAAGAAAAAATGACATTGGAGACTTGCTTTTACCCATTGCCGCCGTGCGAGGTGAGGGTGCCTCAGATGATTACTTTCCGCCGGAAGTACCCGCATTACCCGCTTTTGCCCTTCAAAAAGCCATCTCCACTACCATCCGGGATTACAATCTCGACTACTGGACAGGTACGGTATATACCACCAACAGGCGCGTTTGGGAACACGACCTCGAGTTTAAAGACTACCTGCGAGAAATACGCTGTATGGGGATTGACATGGAGACTGCCACGCTTTTTTCTGTTGGATTTTTCAATAAAATACCCACCGGTGCGCTTTTGCTGGTCTCAGATATTCCCATGATTCCCGAAGGGGTAAAAACCGACCAAAGCGATGAAAAAGTCACTACAAATTTCCTTCACAATCAACTCGACATCGGGATTGATTCACTAAAACAGTTGATCAACAACTCTCTGACAGTCAGACACCTCAGGTTCTAAATCTCAGAAACCCTTTCCTGAATTCTTATCCTTTATACCTTTGAACATCTCGTGGTAGTAGTTCAAGCCTTACTGACATCAATTTTGGCTCCCAATCAGATGTCCCTGGAAGTGGTTTTCTTTCTGGTTTCTTACCCGGCGACTTACCTCTCGCTTACTGCCTTGCCATAATTTCTACATAAACGCTGGTTTTATCTGAGTGCATTTGATTAATGAGTCTTTCCATCTCGTGCTTTGGGAAAAAAGCTACAAAATTAAAGTTCTGATAATCAGATTAATCGGTGTCGTTTGTCGGCTTTTCTAAAAAATAATCGACTTCTCCGGTTACCTTTTGTCACTTCAGTGTAATAAGTAAGTACAGTTCCATTAAGGGACGATTTGTGCAGGCTTCAAAGGAAGTCATTATTGACTACGTGCCACCGGGATTTTTTTAATGGTTTTCCCGGTTTTAGCGCAAAAAGTCGATTTAGATAGTGAGTTGATCCCATTGGACTTTAAAAGTCCGAAATCAAATCAGGTCCTGCCAGATAAAATTGTTATGGACGCGACTATCCCATCAGGCCATCCCCTCCCCGGCCCTGGGATAGTCTTTTTTTTGTACATTCCTCAAATACTTTTTTATTAGAAATGCTGGCGTTGCTGAACTTCAACTGACCGATTTTCAGTGTAGAATCAATTAGAGGTGGTTTGGGAATCCCTTTCCTTCTTATGGCTGGATATTGTCCCTTGATGAGGTAATTATTACTTCCATATTCGCCATACAAAGAAACTTAGCAACAGAATGAGTAAACCAAACCCAACAAGCGGAATCCATGGGGTGCCCTGTTTTTGGGGCAGTGCTTCCACGCCGCTTTGGATGAGTACAAATCCACCCCAATAAAAAGGCGGGTATCTCTGGGCCATTTCTCTTTGAGCCTCTGCAAATGCCTCCCTGGTAGTTTTACCTGAGAACCAGTGCGAATAGAATGCGGTCATAAGTTCCCGGCTGGTCTGGTCAGGAACTTTCCACAAGCTAATGATCAGCTGATCCACGCCTGCTATTTTAAAGGCTCGTTGCAATCCCTGTACTCCGTCTGTTCTGCTGAGGTCACCAAGTCCGGTTTCGCATGCAGACAATACTGCGAGATTGCTCCCGGAAAGGTCGAGATTGGCTATCTCAAAAGCTGTGAGAATTCCATCTTCTTTATCGATTGGATTGTATCCGTTTATCCAACTGTAGTTACCACCGGCCAATATCAAACCGGATCGAAAAAGGGGATCATTAAAGGAACTTTCATCCTCCTCGGGATTGAATTCAGATTGTTGATCAGGGAAGAAAAAACCGTGAGTTGCAAGGTGAATAATCGAAGGGCTGTTACCACATATCGATTTGAAAGCAGATTCTGTGGCATATTTCCCTGTTAGTAGGTTGGAACTACCGGACTCTAGTTTTTTATTGATTGCCTCCACTTCCTTGCGGGTGTCTGGCAGGGATTCCCAAAAGCTGCTCAATTCCCCTCTTGATACGGCCGACCTGAGTTCATTGAAGGCAAAAAATTGTTCGTCACGGTCTTCTTGAGGATCTTCGAATTTTTCTTTTAAGCCGTATTCAATGCCCCCCGCCAGCCAGGCTGTTTTATCCGTGGGAATTATCATCGATTCCATCAGGTCCGCAGTACTCCAAAGTTGTACCAGGTCGTGTCGTTCACTGAGAAATTCACCTTCCGGGGTCATCAAAGCATTGAAATTAATCTTGGACAAAAGACCGGCAGTGGAGTAATAAATGGTTGATTTGTCAGCCAGTTTTTCCTCTAACCTTGAAAAGATAAGTTCGTATAATCCACTTTCCGGAGAGGCATAGAGCGAATTGATAAAATCCTCCTCACTTTGATGTTCCTCTCGCGCCAATTTCTCTTTGAGTTCTGACTCTTTAAAAAGCTTGACAATTTTGGGGTTTTCGTATTCTCTCGATATCATTGCTGCACCATAAACCACCGATTGATAGTCCAGTATACGCCTGCCTATGTTCGAATGGATAATTTCAATGGCCACCTCTCCGGGACCAAGTCTATCGCGGATTTCCTCCCAGTGTACCTGATTCATAAAGTCTTCAAATGCGACTGAAGCATTTATTAGAGAAGTTTCCATTTTCCCGGCAACAGCGATGAGACTGTCCAGGTTTCTATCGCGTAATTCCGTGGGTTTGGTATATTCCGATGCAATGCGACTTCTCAGTGAATTCCATTCGTTAAACCGTTTTCTGAGTTCCTCATCACCCGAGTTATTAATGCGCTGGAAAAGGTTGGACATCCGCTTGGTTGCAAGACCCCTGTTGTTAAGTGTATTTTGATATAAGACCTTGTTGATCTCTGCATCCTGGAATTCCGATTTCAACCCAAGTGTAAATAAGTCATCGAAAATCACCTGCAATCGTTGGAGTTCGTGGAGCATGTCTTTGTCTGAGCCAAGAGCTATAACATCTCTTACAAATGATTCAATATGGGCATTGGTCAGGAGAAAGTAATCCCTGGCCTTCTCCATTTGACCATAGTTTTCATAAAGTAGTCCCAGGGACCGCAATATGGTTCCGTAAGTGGGATTATCCTTGCCCATTGATTGGTCTATGATGTCCAATGCCTGGTAGAGGTGTTCCGCGGCCAATTGGTTTTTATTCAGATTGAGATAAACAAATCCCATTTTTTTCAATCTCAATGCATAATGTAGATGGTCTTCTCCATATATTTTTTTACTCAACTCTTTGGCGTGTTTCAGAAGAGGAAGAGATTTTTGGGGTGTCAACTGCGTATAAATATATACACTCGCTTTGTTGGTCAATACAGTAGAGTAATTGGCGCTGTTTTGTTGCTCATTCTCCTCTAAAAGTCGTAGTGATTTATTGTAGTATTCAAGTGCTTTTTTGGGCTCATTTATTTTTTTGTAGGCCCCGGCAATTCCATTTAAGGGTTTGAAGTTTTCCAGGTGGTCTTCTCCAAAGAACTTCCGGTTTAATTCCAGCGATTTATTGAAATAGCGCCGGGCATCCTCTGTGAAACCCAAATCCAAAAGCAAGGAACCCAGGCTATTCAGGGTTGAAATGCTCACAGGATGCCCTACTCCAAATTCCTCCTCTATTAATTGAAGGCATTCGCGATGCAATAGGTAGGCATTTTCAAAATACCCTAAATTTTTGTAGAGGTTGCCCAGTCTGGTTTTAATCGATACCCTTATTCTAGGTATGCCATCCTCCAGGTTTTCATATATTGCATGTGCTGCAATTAATTGCTCCAGAGCCAGAAGGGTTTCTCCCAGCCTTCGGTGGAGATCTGCTATATTGCTGAGTAAAAGAGCATACTCGCGGTGTTCCTCACCGTAGTTGCTCCGTATATTCTCCAATGCAAGATAGAGATTCTCTTTAGCTTTATCGAGCTCATTGTTGCTTTGATAAAAAAGTGCCAGGTTGTTCAATCGACTCCCATAACTCGAGTGTTCTTCTCCCAATGTCTCCCTGGTTTGGACTACTGCTCTCTTCAGATAACCGTAGGCCTTTTCCTGGTCTCCAAGCCTGCGGTAAAGCACTCCCATTGTGCTCAGGCTCATTCCGTAAAGTGAGTCTTTTTCTCCAAAATTGGTTTGAATGAATTCTTTGTATTCTTTATTGTGCTTTAGTGCGGTGGTATAGTCGTCCGTGTAAAATGCCTGTTTCACCTTGTTGTATAGTTCCTTTGCTTCAGCCCTGGCTAAACTGTCTGTTGCAGGATCGTTTTGGCCTACTGCTGTTTTCTGGCAGACAAACAATGCCCCAAGAAGCCATATGATTGACAAAGCCCTGATTCCCATTTACCGTATTTTACCCATAAAGGTATTAAGTTTCAGGAAAACAGGCAAATTGCTAAACTTTTACGATTTATTTGACCCGGTTTATACTTTTTTCTCCTCTTAGGCTTGATGGCACTCTCAAAATGTCTGTCAACTTTCCTGGTTTAATGGTCCTTTTGCAGCATCTGAATTATTATGGGGATAATTTTATGGACATTCACCATCTTTTTAATCCCACTTAAGAATCAGTCAAAAGTCATGGTCATGATCGCCACTTTCCACTCATAAATGGTGTTTTTAAGGGCTTGCTCGAAAAGTTTTTAAAAAAGTGAGTAGGGAAGGTTACTTTTATATGATATTATGTGATATAGAGGGTGAAATACCACAAAAACTTTAAAATATTCAGTATTCCGTTTATCCATTCAAAAAATCCATTTTCTTTCAGATATTGTGGACACTTTAGAATGGACTGTTTTGACAAGTGCCCGAATATGTAGATATTTGTGCAGTTGAAAGTTTTGGGAGGTTCTGGCTTTTTTTCACAGACCAAAACCTTAGCTGGTGGGTTTAATTCATTCTTAGCGAATTTGACAGATGGACTTTGACAAAGATTTTGATGTAGAGAAATTTGACAGGTATTATTCGGGAGAAATGACCGGTGATGAGCGCCTGGAAATGGAAAAGGAACTATCCTCCGACCCTCTGATGCGTGAAAACTACAAGACTTTCATTGAAACAATGGATGCCCTGGCCCATGAATCTTTGAAGAAAAAGATTGCCGCCAATCCCGAATTTCGTGCTGCCATCCAAAAGGGTTTGCAAAAGCCGAATGACCATAGCAAGTTCAACAAACTGGCTCTTTTAGGATTGTTGATATTACTGGTAGCTGGTCTATCCATATTCGCATATTTTTTATTCTTTCAACCCGACCTTCAATCCCCAAATGAACAAAAAATTCAGCAACAGGAGATAGCCGCCCTGAGCATGGACCGGGATCAGCGTAATGCAATGGTCAGGTATTTTATTGAGAATGCTGTTTTGCCTGACTCACGCCTGAGAGGTATGGAATCAGAAACAAGCCAGGGAGAAATTTCACTTGAGTTAGCCGAATGCAGGGATCTGTTGCTCGAAACACATTATGAAAGGGCGATGGATTGTATTGATGATCTGGCCACCCAAAATGATGAATCCAGATGGCTCTTTGCCCTTGCCCTTTTTGGAAACGATGAGCTGGAGGAAGCACTGGAGAGAATGGAAGGTATAAAATCCGACCGAACAAGCCGGTTTTTCTCATATGCAGACTTTTTCCTGGACTCCATTGACACCAATTGACAATCATTTTTCTTCCTAAGCACCATACAATTCAAAATTTGTCACCTATCTCATGCCTTGGCCATTCCTTTATGCCTCGCAATCAGATTCTCTGTGGATTCTCCAATTTCGATTTCCTGAAACACCCAAAACCTGAAAAGTCTATCATTTTAGGCTACATACAATGAGAACTAATGAACGGAATCAATAAGGCTAAACTTTCTATAAAAGTTGCAGATTGTTACCGCCCTTTTCAACAGTCAGGCTATATTGGCCTTTTCAAACAACCATAGTCTGCTTTTTTGTGGAATCCAGTGGCCTTCACAACCGAGCGTGTTTTAAATATGTCACCAAATAAGGAAATACTAAAGGGCATTATTGACGGCGACAGCCAAATAATAAGCCGGTTGCTAAAGCAACTCACGTATTCCGTTGGCAATTCCCTTAAGAACAGTGGATTGAACGATGAAGATATTGAAGAGGCTGTAATGGATGCGATGGTCATATTCATCAAAAAAGTAAAAAGCGGGGAGTTTAAAGACCAGGGAATCCCTGTGATGTCATATCTGGCCAAAGTAGCCAGATACCGCGGAAACTACTACTACAGGAAAAAAGCCGCAAATCTCGAATTCCCTTCTGATGCCATAGATAAGTGGAAAAAAGAGGAGGAAGTTACACCGGAGACCTGGGACCATGTAAAGAGGGGACTTGAGGAACTACCCGCTTCGCAAAGACGCCTTCTGGAGCTGACCTATATCGAGGGATACCGAGACAAAGAAATAATAGAAGCAGGCCTCTCCGAATACTCTACCATTTCCTCATTAAAATCCCAGAGGTACAAGGCCCTACGAAACCTCAGCAAGATTGTTCACAGGGCTAGAAAAGGTATTGGAGAAAATGTAAGAGATAAAAAATAAGCCAGTTTATTTTTTTCGCGAAACTCTTTAGTGGCCTCCTGCTCACTTATTTTAGTGTCTTATGTATGCCCACAAAGGACCATCTAACTTAAGAAGGTCAAAATTTACTTTCAATGCAATTCACACATTCCGGCTTCCGTTTTTCAGCCCCGACTTATGATAAAATTGGCACTTTGGAGCCTAAGGTTAATTAATCTGGCAATTTTAAAGACGCTGCATAGTTTATAATTCTGACTGTTTGAGGAGGTAAATTAATTTAGGGGGTCAGTATTTAGTTGCCCCGACATTTTTGCATACTTTTGTAGTCGCTAAAAAACAGCTGAATAATGATTGAAAGTGGAATGAGTAGCAGATACAAAGCACTGCGTGTTACTTTTCTCGCAATGGTGAGTTGTATCGCATTAACATTCGGTGCAAATGCTCAGCTCGATCGGTTAGATACCCTTTCTTTTGGTGATTTTTCATCAATCGAAGAGGTTGAAATCGGTGGGATCACCATCACCGGGGCCGAGTACTCCGATCACAATGCCATACTTGGTGTTACAGGATTGCAGGTGGGCCAGCAAATACGCATTCCGGGCAGGGCAATCACCAACGCTATTGAAAAGCTCTGGGAACTCAACTTATTTACTGATATTTCTGTAGTGCAAACCCAAAGGGTGGGTGAGGTGGTTTTCCTCGAAATTCAGTTGAAGGAGATGCCGAGGTTCAGCAGACATTCCTATCAGGGTGTCAGGCGCTCATACCACGACGATATGAATGATAAGGTTTCCAGGCATTTGCGAAGGGGAAGCATCGTAACAGAAAACGCCCTTAAAAATGTGGAACGAGACCTACTTAAATTTTTGAGGGAAAAAGGTTATCTGGATGCGGAATTGGAGATCGTAAAGAAAGAAGATGACCGAATGTCGAATGCCGTTGAGCTTCAGTTTGTAGTGGATCTGCAAGAAAAGGTGAGAATTCGGAACATTAACTTTGAGGGCAATGAGGTGGTGCGTGATAGAAGGTTGAGAAGGGAGTTGGATGACACTAAAGAAAGACGACGACTATTTGCCCGTTCCAGATTTGACAGAGAGCTCTATCAGGAAGACCTGAAAAATGTTATTAGATATTACAGGACTCTCGGCTACAGCGATGCCACGATTGTGGGAGACTCAATCTGGCGCGATGACAGGGGAATGCTAAATATATTGGTTACCATCGATGAGGGCAACAAGTATTTCATAAGAGACATTACCTGGTCCGGTAACACTTTATATGACGACAGAACCTTGTCCTCTGTTCTCGGAATCAATAGAGGGGATCCCTACAATCCCGAACTCATGGACAGGCGGCTCAACTTTTCAATGGATGGCCGGGATGTCAATTCACTCTATATGGATGATGGATATCTGTTTTTCAATGTGACTCCCATTGAGGTGGCGATTGAAAACGATTCCATAGATTTTGAAATGCGGATTTTTGAAGGCCCGCAGGCCAGTATCGACCGGGTGGTAATCCGGGGAAATGACAGAACGCATGAGCATGTGGTTCGCCGTGAGCTCAGGACAAGACCGGGACGCATTTTCAGTCGCTCTGACATCATTCGATCCCAGCGGGAAATAATCAATCTCGGTTATTTTGACGGAGAAAACATGGATATTCAGACGCCGGTCAATCCCCAGCGGTACACTGTCGATATTGAATACGACCTTCAGGAAAGACCATCAGATCAGGTGGAACTCTCAGCAGGTTGGGGAGGTTTTAGCGGACTTATTGGTACGGTTGGTGTCCAATTTAACAATTTTTCCGTGCGCAACCTTTTCAATGGAAGCGCCTGGCGACCATTGCCTCAGGGAGATGGACAGAGGCTGTCTCTGAGGGCACAGACAAATGGCCGCTTTTTCCAATCCTACAACCTCAGTTTTACAGAGCCATGGCTTGGAGGTAGAAAACCGACTTCTTTCTCCGTTGGTGGTTACTATACAAAGTTCACCAGTTTATTCAGTAGTCAGCAAGCGGCAGGTTCCAGAGGTTCACTTGCCATTGCGCGTGGCTTCGTGGGAATCGGAACCCGCTTGAGTTGGCCGGATGACAACTTCGTATTCAACTCGAGAATTAACATTGAAAACATTCGATTGAATGATTACGGATCATTCTTTTCCTTTGAGGGCAGACCGGTTGACTTTGGCAGTTACAACAACTTCTCACTCAACCTAACCCTTGCCCGAACCTCAATCAGTGACCCTATTTTCCCCCGCTCCGGTTCAAGGTTGTCACTCAGCCTCCAGATTACTCCGCCATATTCACTATTTAAAAGTGGTAGATTTTGGGAGCTTGGTCCTGATGAAAGAAAGGCTCTCATCGACAGAGAAAACGATGGCAGAGATGTGCCGCTAAATAAGCAGCAAGAAGCAGAACTTATTGGAAGACAAGAGCTGGCTGACAGGTTCAAGTTTTTGGAATACCACAAATGGAGAATTGACTTCGAGTGGTTTACTCCCATTGTCGGTGATTTGATTTTCAGGACTTCCGCAAAAATGGGATACCTGGGTTATTTCAGCAGTACAGTTGGTCTTTCGCCTTTTGAGCGCTTTGAACTCGGAGGTGATGGACTCAACAATCAGCAAACTGGTATCACCGGTAAAGATATTATCAGGCTGAGGGGCTACGAGGTAAGTGATATCCGCAGAAATTTGGTGGATGATGCCTCTATTTTCAATAAGTTTGAAATGGAACTGAGATACCCTATTTCCACCAACCCCAGTTCGACCATTTATGTGCTTGGATTTCTGGAGGGTGGTAATGCATGGAATAGTTTCAGCGATTACAATCCCTTCGATCTGAGAAGGTCTGCAGGAGTTGGACTGAGGGTGTTTTTGCCAATGTTCGGGCTTCTTGGGTTTGACTATGGATTCGGATTCGACAAACCTAATTTGCGCGGATCGTCATGGTCAGAATACGGTACATTCAGCTTGATCCTCGGATTTGAACCTGATTAATCGTCCTGACGCTTTGCAGTTTCGCGGTTTTGATTCGCACTCAAAACTGTTGTTGAATTATTACATAGCAATTTAATTGTTGTAAGTCCTTTTGACAACAAATTGATGCCCCTGGAAGAATTGCTTGAGGCTTCAAGCCGGATTCTATCCCATCTTTGGATTATTTGATTTCCAGCCTTTAGGTTTTAGGCCAAAATTGATGTAGACTTATTCCTCCTCTTCCGCAAGAGAATCAAAGTCGATTATTTTCGTCTCGCGCAAGAAGCAATACCACTTGATCACTTTTTTTATGTCTCCTGAAGAAACGCGATCGGGGTCGTAGTCCGGTACTGCTTCCTCAAAAATCGTGCGTTGCTCGTCTGTGCTGATTTTATCAGATACAGTAGTATCTTCCCTCTGGTCTATTTGGTGTAATACCTTTAAAATATCGGGAATGGGAGTGGCATCTGTTGTAGTGTAAATAGAGACACCTGCCAGAGGAGTGAATTGATGTTTTCTCAGGGAGCAGAATTTGCGCTTCCCGTCCACGGGATTTTCCACTATCAATCCATTTGGCCGGTTGGCGACCATCTTAAAGAGTCCCGGCATACCGGAAACTGAGATTAGGTCTTCAAAATTTACTTTTTTCATCTTGTATTTTTTAATAACGCCGTTTGGCAAATTAAAAGTTATGAATTCGTCTTTCTACCACAGTTTACTGCCTCACTATAATGTTTTATTCTTTCTAAGAATTGTCTTCTCTCTTGAGTCGATTAGTTCTCCACAGCTTTTTTTGATCAAATCTCCCTAGAAAAAAGGTGCTGGAGCTGCATTATTGGAACTGGCGACTTAATAATCCAGCAATTCCCGGAGTTTTTTCCGAAAGCGCTCTACGGGTAAAAATTGTTTCTCCAATTGCGCAGCAAAGGGGACCGGCGTATCCATACTACCTATTCTACAGACAGGAGCATCCAGTTTTTCAAACAATTCTTCACCTATCCATGAGGCTATTTCTCCCCCTATTCCACCAAATTTAGTATCCTCGTGCAAAATGATGACCTTGCCTGTTTTGCTAGCTGTCTCTATTATGGCATCGTAGTCGAGTGGGACCAGTGTGCGGAGGTCCAAAATATCTCCCTGAATTCCCATTTCCTCCAATTGCTCCAAAGCCCAGTGAACCCCACTTCCGTAAGTAATAACAGAAACCTGATCTCCCGTGGCGTGTAATCGCGCTTTACCCTCGGGAATGGTGTAATAGCCGGTTGGGACATTTCCGCTGATTTTTCGGTAGAGGGCCTTGTGCTCGAAAAACATGACCGGATTGGGATTTTCAAAGGCAGTTAGCAGGAGGCCTTTGGCGTCTTCCGGGGTTGAGGGATAATAGACCCTCAGTCCGGCAGTATGGGTAAACCAGGCTTCGTTGCTCTGTGAGTGAAAAGGACCGGCACCTGTTCCAGCCCCGGTAGGCATTCGCACCACCACATCTGCGGCCTGTCCCCACCGGTAATGGGATTTAGCAATGTTGTTGGCCAACTGGGTCATTCCGCAACTGACGAAATCAGCGAACTGCATCTCAATCATACTTTTGAAACCCTTGATAGACAACCCCAATCCAATTCCCAAAATAGCGCTCTCGCAGAGCGGGGTATTTCTAACACGCTCCGGGCCGTATTTTTCCATGAGGCCGGAAGTTATCTTAAATACTCCTCCGTAGTCCGCAATATCCTGTCCCATTAATATAAGCTCGTCGTGGCGCTCCATACCAGACTGCATCCCATCAGCCAGTGCATCAATAAACCGCATTTCTTTTTTTTCATCACCGGCTTTAGATGAAGTCATTGAAAAAGGCGCGTACACATCTGCCAGTTCGGATTCGGCTCCGGAGTCTGGTTCCGGCTCGTCAAAGGCTTTTGCAACCTCGCCTTTGATAAATTCTTTCAGCTCCTTTTTCCGGTCTTCAATCTGTGATTCTTTCAGCAGTTTTTCTTCGAGGAGGAAGTTTTCAAAATTGGAGATGGGGTCCCGTTTTTCCCATTTGTCAAAGAGCTCTGAAGGCACGTATTTGGTGCCGGATGCCTCCTCGTGCCCGCGCATTCTGAATGTCATGCATTCCACCAGCACGGGTCTTGGGTTTTTACGGATGTCATTGGCGAGGGAGTGAATGGTGTTGTAAACTTCCAGGATGTTGTTTCCATCGATTACAAAACCATCCATACCGTACCCTTTAGCCCGGTCAGCGAGTTGTTCGCATTTGTACTGTTCGGTATATGGTGTGGAGAGACCGTATCCGTTGTTTTCAATCACAAAAATGACGGGCAGGTCCCAAACGGAGGCCACATTCATGGCTTCGTGGAATTCCCCTTCACTTGTACCCCCTTCCCCGGTAAAGGCCAATGCCAGTTTTTGCTCCTTTTTGAGCTTGTGAGCCAGCGCCACTCCACCTGCTACAGACAGTTGAGGTCCGAGGTGACTGATCATGCCCACTATGTGGTGTTCATTGGTACCAAAGTGGAATGACCGGTCCCTTCCTTTTGAAAAACCTGTCGATTTTCCCTGCCATTGGGCAACCAGCTTTTTTAGGGGTACATTCCTCGACGTAAATACTCCGAGATTTCGATGCATACTGAAAATGTACTCATCCGGTTCGATGGCCATTGTAGCTCCTACCGAAATTGCC
Organism: Saprospiraceae bacterium; assembly: GCA_007121335.1. Lineage (GTDB taxonomy): Bacteria > Bacteroidota > Bacteroidia > Chitinophagales > Saprospiraceae > PWJY01. Next base: position 19,497 of record SKLY01000012.1, read on the forward strand.
TCCTGGCCTATACCGCTGAACCACTTGCTAATCTTTCCCTGCCGGAGTAAGAGCAGCATCCTGTCCTCGATCATCCTGGGGAAAAGCATCCCCTCGTACAGTTCCAGCAACTTTTTTTGGCTCAGTCCTTTGATGTCGTAAGCTATTTCACGACCTATAGTTTCCTTCATATATAATTCTATGCTTTTTCCCGCTTAGCGTCATTTGCCGTTTGCGGGACCATTTCAGCTTGCAAATATAAGCCTCTGTAATAGATATAGCAGCTTCTGCTTTATTTATCGCAAATCGGACCATGTCTTACCTCTCAAAAACAGCTCTGAATATGTCCGGGCTTTTTAATGGTGTCATTCCATCTACATGGATGGTGTAGTAATCGACCATATGATTGAATAATTGTCTCCTTGTCTCTATATCAGTTATGCTTTTTTGAATCGGGATTGGTCCCTTTTTGGAGGCATTTAATTTCTTGAGGACATGCGTTTGCTCCTCATTGAGAAATTGGTTATGTGGGGGAGGTGAGGAGTGAGCAACGCCCTCCCTAAGATCGAGAAATCCGGTATCCACCCGGTTGAATTCCGGAGAAATACCAAGGTGGGATGCGAGATTTAGCATGAATAGGATCGGAAGATCGGGGTTGACAACATCCTCGGCTTCCAGGCTGCATATAGTTTCTCGCACGAATTCAAACAGTTCCGTTTGTGATTCACGGTTTTTGATGGTTTTTTTGAGGAGCTCGGCGATGAATTGGGAAATGGCTATTCTCTTGAGGTCTTCAAATACCCTCATCATGGGAATAGCTGGTCTCGCTTCTTTGAGCCTGTGCATATTACTGCTGTCCTTGTAATACAAAACGGCTTCCAGGAGTGAGGGGGGTTGAAAAAGGGAGGCCGACATGCGGGACCTGTTTTTTCTCACTCCTCCTGCAATGATGGTGAGCATCCCCATTTCCCTGGTCAAAATATCGCAGATAACGCTCGTATCGCGGTATTTTACAGTTCGGATTACTATGGATTCTGTTTTGAGGAGCATCTCAGCATTTTTCTTTTAAGCAGAGCGAAAGGGCGGGTAGAATTAAATTGCAGCCTCCTCATCCTCAATTTTGGGTTGGGGATATTTTTCTCTGGTTCGCATGGACTCCATTTGACGTTCCAATACCAACTCGGCCAGGCCCGTAGCAATGTCTCTTTCCCCGGAGCTTTCCAGCAACCTCCGAATTTTTTCTTCTGATACATCCATTCGGTAGAGGGAACTCAGCAACAAGTCCTGATCCTGCTCCAGCATTTTGGCAATTGATTCGGTCAATTGTTGGAGCAGCTCACCATCTTTTTCTTCTGAATGTTTATCAATCAGCCAGGTGAGTTTATTGACTTGCGTGGGCTTGTTTGCGTCCATGGTAAAGAAAATTTAAGGATGCTTATGTGTAAAATAGCTACACCTTGTTTCGAATACCGATAAAATCCAGGATTTCATCCAGGTGTTTTCTCTCGTTGGAGAGTCTGGGCACTTTGTTTTGGCCACCCATTTTACCCTTGGACTCCATCCACTTGTGAAAAGAGCCGGAGGGGGCTATATCCAACTTAAGCCTTTTTAGGGCCAAATCGTGTGAGCGCTTGGCATCGTAGTCAGAATTTAGTTCCCGCAATTTGAGATCCAGAAAATTGGCAAATTCATTGGGATTGGGGTCTTTGCCGGCGAATTCTACTACCCATTGGTGAGCCCCCTTCTTCCCTTTTTCCAGGAAAATTGGCGCCACGGTGTAATCCACCAGTTCGAGACCAAATTTTTTGCAACTCAGGGCAATCGCCTTGTCGGTATTTCCTATCATCACTTCTTCCCCAAAAGCATTGATAAATTGTTTGGTGCGACCCGCTACGGTAATGCGGTAGGGATCGGTGGAAAGAAAGGTGATTACATCTCCGGGCATATATCTCCATAGTCCACCATTGGAACTGATGATAATGCTGTAATTCTCTCCGGGTTTTACCCCTTCCAGCGGGACCGTGTTTTCAAGGTCCGGTTGATCGGCTTTCATGGGGGCAAACTCGTAGTAGATTCCATTGTCAACCAGTAAGTACATTCCTTTTTCGGAAAAATCTCCCTGGGCCGCAAAAAATCCCTCCGAGGCGTTGTAAACCTCCTGAAAGATAAAATCGCCTGAAGGGAAAAACTCCCTGAATTGTTGTAAGTATGGATCAAACCCCACACCACCGTGGGCGTATGCTTTTGCATTGGGCCAGACTTCCTCCATGTTTGATTTACCCGTCAATTCAAGAATCCGGTCGAAGAGGACTATGGTCCAGGTGGGTACACCTCCGAAAAAACTTACATCTTCATCCTTGGCAATATGCGCTATTCGCTCAATTTTTTCCTCCCAATCTTCCAGCAGGGCTGTGGGGATGTCGGGCGTGAAAACAATCCTGGCCAAAAAGGGCATGTGGTATAACATGACAGCGGAAATATCTCCAATACGAGTTTGTCTCGAATGAGGGTACTTTTCTAAATTCCCGCCCATTATTAGATTCTTCCGCTTAAAAATATCGATGCTCGGATTGTGGTGATATAAAAAACTGAGTACATCAGTAGAACCCTTGTTGTGGCACCTTTTGAGGTTTTCCTTTGGGACCGGGATATACTTGCTTCTTCCACCCGTAGTGCCTGAGGACTTAGAAAACCAATTGACTACTCCCCTCCAGAGCACATCCGGTTTGCCCTTCATCATGTCTTCAATATGAGGTCGCAGGTTTTCGTATTCATTGACCGGCATTCGAGAGGAAAAATCACATGGTGATTTGAGCGTCTTAAAGTGGTATTTTTTGCCAAAAACAGTGGACCGGGCCGAATCGGTAATGTACTTAAACCAGTACTGTTGACGCTCATGCGGGTTTTGCAGCGCATACTCCAATTTCCGGTAGTTGCGGTCGAGAATTTTCTTAACACCAAAATTGAGCAGTCCCCTCATTTTGATCTTCGTTGATTGTCAGGATAAAGGTAAGGTATTTTATAGAAACCGCTTAAACCTATTCGGGAATTTTACCCGATTGTTGGTTGCGGACTGATTTTCATAAACTACATGAATACAACCCCACTTTTGTTTAGCGTATTATAGCCTAATTGACTGGGTTGCTATAAATTTTTGGCGATGCTTGAGCTACAGAGGATTTTTTATTCGAAAATGAGTTATTGGTTGGAAAGTCTGAGAGAGTATTATTCGTAGTAGGTCTTCTCGTAATTCCGTTCCAGCATTTCCATTACCATTTCCCACATATCTTCGTAGGGTATAATCTCAACTTCTGAAGACCTGCTGGAGAGTTCTGCCTGGCGGGACTTTAGTTTCCACAGATCCTTGCTTGTATATGATTTGACCCGCTTTGGGTGGAAACCGTATTTCCCCACCTTCACCATCATTCGAATGATGCAATTGGATCGAAAGGTGTTGTTTTCTTTAAGGTATCGCTGCCTGTACTGAGTCAATGCATCCATTCGATCGATGTATCTACCATAGTTATGACGCGCAAGGAAAAAGAGCAACTGGACCAAAAGAATGGTCACGTTACGACCGGTTTTATCCTTCTGATAGAGGGGTACCTGGTTGAGAAATTTGTTTAGCCTGAAGTTGTTTTTTCTGTCTTTTACACCTTCAGGGTCCCGCAATGCAGATAAAAACTCCAGATAGGCTTCCAGGGTTCTCCATATTTCAAACAATCCGGATTTTAGGTCATCGATTTCCCTGTCATTGAAAGTAGATTCTTTTATCTTTTGTGCGGCCACGTATTCTCGCTTGTGGATATAAAAAAGTGCCTTGAAATATCGGATTACAAACCAATTGTGTTGATTCACCTTGGTGAGCTCCTCTATGTCGTTAGCAATGCCTATTGCACTATCTAGCATTTTTGCATTGAAAAAGGCTATCATTTTCAATCTGTTGAGACTAAAAACAATGGGCTTATGAGTGTAATTCTTTTCTAAGAGATACCCAATAGATTGGCTGGTCATGGATATAATTTCTTCATTTCTGTTGTCCAAAAAATAGAATTCCGCATGCGCATTGCAATAGTAGTAGAGGAACTTCGAGGATGCTTCAGGGCCGTTATGAACATCCAATTTTTTACTTATTTCAACCCAGCGGCTTCGCAGTTCTGATTCTGAAATTTTGGAGCGCCCGTAGTCCTTGTGAAAGACGAGGTGGTAAGCGTCCATTGCATTATTCTCAGCCTGCAACCTTTCAAAACTTACTTTTTGAATGTCATCATACTTACGGTACCTTGCTTTATTGATCTCCAGAGTACCAAAGTGGTATTTTAGATCCGTGGTGAGTAAATAGGTCAGTTCAGTGAGTTCGTATTTTTGGGTGTATTCCAATAAGCCCTCCGCCAACCAAATTCCTGTTTTTCTGGCAGATTTAGCCAACAGAAGTTTGATCTGCGCGTATTGCTGATGGCTGTTGATGACGGCCTGGGGGTATTCGGCAAATTTTGGTTTGTTCAAATCGATGAAAAACAGTGTATTGAGCAATCGATCCCGGAGTCTTTCCCGAAGTTTTGCAAAGGTGGCTTCAGAATTTGTTTTGTTTCCATAGAGGCTTTTCATAGCGTCCTCCTCGGATGAAAATTCTCCCTTATGCAACCCCCTGTAGAGTTTTTCGAGCTGTGTATCGTTATTTGAATTCCCGCCAACCAGTTCAATTTGGGCAATTTTTTCCGGCGGAAGCAGATCTATTAATTCTTTTAGCATTTTCATATGGCATACATATTGCTCTGAAATACAATGGAATGGATTGTTTTGCGCCACTAAAATAGTGCAAAATTGCCTGTCTTAAAAATTGAATATTCGTTTCATGCAAGAAAAACCCTTGCCTTACCTTTGTAAAAGAAATTAATTACTGGTAAAAAGAATGCAGTAATTAGTTGAAGACCAGCAAACTAACGTGTTTGCTTAGGGTAAATTATCGGTGTATCGATAGTCCTGGTTTTTGAATAACTGTTTTGAAGCACTGATCAAACCGCTTTTACCTTTGTGGTATAATATTTATTAAATCACTAAAACTGTTTGATCATGAATTTTCTTCAACTACTTCTGATGCTCCTTACTATTATCGGTGATGACATTGATGGAATATAAGGAACTAGAAAAAATCAGGTTGATGGTGTATCCATCACAAAAAAGATAAAGGCTATAAAAATTGCAAAGTTTCGCTTTGCATAGTTAGCTACGGAATGAGGTACAAAAAAAGGTGTGTATCACTTATGACACACACCTTAAAAACCCCAAAATAACCAATTTCCGTTGTTAGCTGCAAATATAAGTGTGGATATGTATTATATCCAAATAATACAACTATAATTTATTGTATTTTTATTATAGTTATTTGTATTTAATTGATTATTAATAATTCACTATTACTTTGCTGGTATCACCAGAAAAAGAAATTGACCCGTAGCTAATGTGTTGCGGGTCTTTTTTTTGCTACCGGGTCATTTTTTCCACTAAACCAAATCGCAAATCAGGTCCAATATTCTCTCTGGATCACCTTGTTATCCCTATTTTAATAACCTTCGAGAATGTTTACTCCTGCCAATAACTTAAACTTTTTCCGGCCTAAGTGAAAAATCTCTATGAAGCGACCATTCGGCCTGGACAGAAACTCGAATCGGGACAAGCTGAGGAAAAGGAATAAAAAAAAGCGCATACCCTGAAGGATATCCGCTTTTTTTCTAACCAAACTTTTTAAATATGAGTATTCTGGTAACGCACTTGTGTTTATAATTATTTTAGTGCTGCATGAAAAACCTTGTCTCCTTCTTCTACAACTACTCAGTGTTTCCGAACTCGGTCTGAATTCGCTCAATGCGTTATCAGGGGGTTTTTATCGGAGTGACTTTTTTTCTCAAATGTATGCAGATCCAATCTGTATTTTCGTCTTCCATGGAATCTATGTAAATCAGTTCCCTGGAGGCGTAGATTATCTCTCTCAGGTTTTTTTTCAGAACACCTGAGACCAGAAGGTCTCCGCCTGGCACCAACATGGTTTCAATATTGTGCATTTGGTCTGTTAAGACATTCAGATTGATGTTGGCCAGTACTATTTCGTACCTTAAATCTTCCAGGCTCCCCGCAGTTTTTCTCTTGACTTCAATAACGCTGCAGTTGTTGGCCCGGGCATTGGCTTTTGTATTTTCCGTACATATAGGGTCGTGGTCAATAGCTGTTATATGAGCAGCCCCCAGTTTTTCTGCAGCAATGGAAAGTATTCCACTGCCACAACCCAGGTCGCATACCCGCCTCAATTTCAGGTCCATTCCCTCCATCATTAGCAGCATCATTTGGGTGGTGGCATGGTGGCCTGTTCCAAAGGCCATTTGGGGTTCAATGATCAGAGTGTTATCAAAACCGGGCTTTTCGGGGTGAAAAGGTGCTCGGATGTACCAGGAGGTTCCTAATTCGACCGGCTCTAAGGAATCCTCCCACGTTTTATTCCAGTTCTCCGCTTGCTGCAACTTTTTCTCATAGGTTATCTCCATTTCTTGCAAGCTTTTCTCAAATGCATTCAGTGCATCTGTCCCGGATTCCGGAATGTAAAACAGCCAGGTATCCTCGCGCTCTTCGGAACCGGCCACTTGATGAGTGTAGGTCAATAAATCAAGCTTATCTTCCGTGGCCTCTTTTTTCGGAATACTAATCACCCACCAGGGTGTGATATTATCAAACATCAATACAGTTGTTTTTTAGGAGTAAATTGACTTACTTCTTGCGTGGAGGGTGTTTTTCAACAAAGCAGTCACGGTCATCAGTCCTACACCGCCGGGCACAGGGGTGATATAACTGCATCTGGGGCTCACATTATCAAAATCCACGTCTCCTACAATTCGGTATCCTTTCTTCTTGCTGCTGTCTTCAACACGGTTTATTCCGACATCAATGACTACTGCCCCGTCTTTTATCATATCCGCCGTGACGAAATTTGGTTTTCCAATGGCGGCAATTACAATATCTGCCCGGCGAAGCTCTGCTCCGATGTCTTTGGTCCTGGAGTGAGTGAGGGTAACTGTGCAATTACCGGGCTTATTTTTTCTGGACATCAATATGGATATGGGAGTTCCCACTATATTGGATCTTCCGACCACCACACAGTGCTTGCCTGATGTATCAATATTGTATCTCTCCAACATCATCAGAATACCGTATGGAGTGGCTGGCAAAAAAGCTGGCATTCCCTGAGCCATCCTCCCAAAATTCACCGGGTGAAATCCATCTACATCTTTTCGGTGGTCAATTGCCAAATTGACGCGCTCCTCATCTATGTGGTCGGGTAGGGGCAGTTGCACTATGTAGCCGTCGATATCTTCGTCCTGGTTGAGTTTATCGATAATCCCGAGGAGTTCTGCTTCTGAAGTATCGGCTGGTTTCTCAATCAAGGTGGATTCGAAACCGATTTTTTTACAGTTTTTCACCTTGCTTTTGACGTAAAAAGTGGAGGCCGGATCACTCCCTACCAAAACAGCGGCTAGGTGAGGCGGCCTTTGTCCGGATTTTACAATTCTGCTGACATCTTCGGCCATTTCCTCCTTTATCTCGGCCGAGAGCTTTTTCCCATCTAATAAATTCATGTTATGCGGATTTTTGCGCCAAATTAAGGGAAATTGGACAAACGAAGGGCAATTTTCCCCCTTTCTTGAACCAAAATTTCAGGGTTTTAATATTCAACACCGCCAAGAAAAATGATCGGGAACATTGGTCAATCATAAAATTCCCCTCGTGTATTTAAAACTTGCGACTGTGTTCATTTGTCTCCTACTTGCGACACATATAATATTGTACACAAAACCGAAGAGCTTGAAAAAACTCAGACTAATATTAGGAGACCAACTCAACGCCGAACACCGGTGGTTTGACCAGGTGGATGATGAGGTGACTTACTGCATGTTTGAAATGAGACAGGAAACGGATTATGTGACCCATCACATTCAAAAAATCCTGGCCTTTTTCCTGGGAATGAGAGCCTTTGCCGATCAATTGAGGGACCGTGGGAATCGGGTGATATACCTGGAAATCGACCACCCTAAGAACCAACAGGACCTCGAAAAAAATATTGAGATGCTCATCCAAAGGCTTGGCATCGAAAAGTTTGAGTATCAGATGCCTGATGAGTACAGACTCGACCAACAGCTCAAGGAAATTTGCGGCGAAATCAATGTCCCTTTCGAGGTTTTTGATACGGAGCATTTTCTCACTGAGAGGGAGGAGGTGAAGGACTTTTTTAGCGAGCGTGAATTTTTGATGGAACGATTTTACCGCTACATGCGAAAAAAACACAATGTGTTGATGCAGGGTGATGAACCCCTCGGCGGCAGGTGGAACTACGACAGGGAAAACCGCAAAAAAATCCCGGCCGGCGTGGAAATCCCTAATCCCAAACTGTTTGAAAGAGAAGTGGGCGACCTGATGGAGAAGATTGAAAGTGCCGGTATTAAAACGATGGGTCGCCTGGAGTATCGCACATTGAGATGGCCGGTTACGAGAGAGGAGGCCATAACAACGCTCGAGTATTTTATCGAACAGCAATTACCCAATTTCGGCAAGTATCAGGATGCAATGACCGACCGTTCACCCTTTTTGTTTCACTCCAGACTTTCTTTTGCGCTGAATGTCAAACTGCTCAATCCGCTGGAGGTTATCCGGGCTGTAGAAAAACGAATGAATGGGGATGAAGAAGATGAGACCAAACTGGCACAGGTCGAGGGCTTTATTCGCCAGATTTTAGGGTGGCGAGAGTACATGCGTGGAATATATTGGGCCAAAGTGCCGGACTACTTCACCAAAAACTACTTTGAACACAAGGCACCCTTGCCTTCATGGTACTGGACTGGAGAAACCAAAATGAAGTGTCTGCACCACGCTATCAATCAATCACTGGATTACGCTTATGCGCATCACATTCAGCGACTGATGGTAACGGGAAATTTTGCATTGCTGGCCGGCTGCTCTCCCGATGAGGTGGATGCCTGGTATCTCGGAATTTACATCGATGCAATTGAATGGGTGGAAATCACCAACACCAGGGGCATGAGCCAGTACGCCGACGGGGGTCTCCTGGCTACCAAACCTTATATTTCCTCCGCCAATTACATAAACAAGATGTCCGACTACTGTAAAAACTGTAAGTACGATCCCCAAAAGAAAACTGGTGAGGGTGCCTGTCCCTTTAACAGCCTGTACTGGAACTTCTTGATGAAGCACGAGAAACTCCTTCAGAAAAATCACAGGATGTCCATGATGTACAATTTGCTCAATAAAAAGGATGAGGAGGAACGTAAGGGGTTAAAAAATCAGGCAGAAAAGTACCTCAGTAATATTGAGGACCTCTGATTTTTTCTCACAAAAAAACACGGGGAATTTTTTGCTTCCAAAAAAAGCCTTAATTTTGCAGCCGCTGAGAAAAAGTCCCTCGGATGTGATATAATAAGATTGTACAATTTTTGGAGGAGTGGCAGAGCTGGCTTAATGCACCGGTCTTGAAAACCGGCGTGCCCGAGAGGGTACCGGGGGTTCGAATCCCTCCTCCTCCGCCTCAAAAGCCCGGCAGTAACTTTTTACAGTTCCCGGGCTTTTTTTATGCCCCTGAGTCATCCATCGACCATCTTTTTGAAGTAATTTTTCCACGAGAACCAGGGTTTTCTGCCCCTCGCCCTGAGTTTATTCTTTTTGTCTCAGCAGTGCTTGCCTATTGAAAATTCAGAGTTGATTGGTCAATTATTTTGCAGTCCCAGGTTGCGAAGTTGATGCAAATGGGTGATTAAATTTTGATAGATGCGGGTTCCGGGTGTAAACGAAATGTAGTTGTTTACAGGTGAAGATCGTCCTTTCTTTTAAGCAGTACTTCTTCGGATTCCTCCCTGTCGGGATCGGGCACACAGCAATCCACCGGACAGACAGCCGCGCACTGAGGCTCCTCGTGAAAGCCGACGCACTCCGTGCACTTTTCAGGAACTATGTAGTAGATTTCCTCGTCAATTGGATTTTGTCGCTCCGATGCATCAACTTCTTTTCCATCCTCGAGTTTGTACTTGCCGTTGACATTCGTTCCGTCTGAAACAGCCCAGTCCACTCCACCTTCATATATTGCATTATTGGGGCACTCCGGCTCACATGCACCGCAGTTTATACATTCCTCTGTGATTATTATTGCCATGATATTTAAATTCAATTTACTCTTCTAATCAATTTTCCCGGCAATTGTTTAAATCCCCAAAGGTAATAATTTAGCCTGGTATCTCCATGTATAAAGGTCAATATTGCAGCTCGAAATGACAATAATAGGGATGCTATGACCATTTATTGATATAATATTAGCAACTTTGTAGCCAAATCGAGTGGGTTGAATGCCTTCTCAAAAATCTGAGTTATGTTACGATGGATGTGTGTGTTGATTATGGTATCTTTTATCGCTCCTGAAGTGAAAGGACAAATGCTATTTCAGGTCGATGATTTCAGTGCTTTTGAGGAAGATCTGACCATTACCGGGGATGCGCGCATTATTGTTAACAGGCTTAGACTCACACCATCGGAGCGATACCAGCAGGGTGCTACCTGGTTTTCCCGTCAACAAATCGATCTCCAGCGCGGCTTTGAAACTGAATTTATTTTCAAATTGACCAATCACGATCCTGAGCATGAGGGTGGCGATGGGTTTGCCTTTGTGGTCCACAATAACGACCTTCAGGAACTCGGTGGCTTTGGAGACAGCATCGGATACAAGGGATTGAGCGGGGGTGTGGCCATTGAATTTGACACCTATGACAACGATGAAGGCAGTCGCAATCACGTCACCCTCAGTTACTATGATCCCGCGGAAGGTGGTTTTAAAAGACATGCCACAGTACATCAGATTCCCGAAATGAGCGATGGCAAACCGCATTACGCACGCATAACCTATGCGGATGGTTTTCTAACCTTTTGGTTGGATAGCTATATCTTTCCGGTACTCTCCTCCAAGTTGGACCTGCCGGGCATTTTGGGAACTGATAAGGCATGGTTGGGTTTTACCAGTGCAACCTCTTTTGCGCATTCCGATCACGATATTTTGGAATGGATGGTGGGTGAGTTTTTGCCCCCACCTGACCTTGCCATAGAAAACATCAGAGTGGAACCCAAATACACCGTGGAAGTCCAGAGCCGGAATTTAAGGATAAGTGTATGGGACCACAATCAAATTGACGGGGACATTATTTCCCTTAAAGTTGGAGACCAGTGGCTCATCAATGAGTACGAATTGGTCAGAGCTAGAAAAACCGTGCCCTACACCTTTACCGGTTTCAATACCACCATTATTCTCTACGCACACAACCTCGGCGATATTCCTCCCAATACTGCCGCCGTGGCCATTGACGATGGGGTGGAAACCCAAACCATAAACCTCGAGGCCGATCTAGAAAACAGTGAAGCCATTGAGATTATTTACAGAGGTCCAGCGGATTGAGTTTAAAATCCGAATGCCGGTTTATTGTCTTTACCAGTTGGATGCTAATTCCAATACTCCCAATCAAGGCCAATCACCCTACCAGGGCCTCGGCAACACCCACTCCTGATTGCCAAAATAATTCCATCTGACATCTAAAAGGTCCGTTTCGGGATCGGTAAATTGCTTCAGTGGTCGGCCATTCACAGCTACGCGCGCATTGACATAAACACTGACTTCGCTGTAGCCCTTCTCTAAAAATTCCTTTTCCAGATAACGAGCGAATGTAAACATCATATCGGGCCTGGTGGACACGCCGTTGATCTGATGTCCCCCGAGCCGTTCTCTGAGATTAATTCTGTGTTGTTTATTCTGATCTGTTTCAACCGTAAAATGAGCAATCCCGGATTTGGTTCTCAGCATCATCCTCCAGCTAAGCCGGTGTCCCGCCTCGGTCCACAATACATCGTCCGGTATGAAGTGGTGCCGGACAGGCAGTATCAACATCAATCCGATGAATCCGGCGAATGCGTATTTTATTAGTGCTTTTTGGGTGGGTGTGTGATTGAAAATAGCCGGACTCGGTATCCGGTCCTTTGATACCAGCTTCTCGATGCTTTTTGTCGGAAAAAAGAATATCGAAAAGGCCAGGGCGAAGTACGGAAAGATGCCGATTTGAAACACCGCCGAATTGAACAGATGAAATCCCAGTGAGGCAATAATGGCAAACCATCGGGTTCTTTTCCACAACAACATGGGCACCACGAGCAGATCGTAGCCGATACCCGCATAGGATAGAAAGTGCGGGACCCAGTCTATTTGAAGTAATGGCCCAATAATAGGCAGGTCGGCCCTGGCGGTCATCCAAATGGTCAAAGGTCTCGCCTCCAACCAATCGGGATACAGTTTATTAATGGCTGCGAAAAAATAGACAATCGCTATCAGGCACATAAAAAGCAGCCTCGGCCAGGAGGGAATCTGGTTTCGGTAAATCGCGGGATTGTATTTTGCATCCAGTGCAAAACGCTTCCCTACGGGCAGGAATACAAATATCCAGGAAACCACCATTACCAGGTAGTAGTGGTTGTTGTAGTTGCTCTTTTGCATCAGATAGGTCAGGGACCAGAGGATTGCTAAAAATAGTATGGAGTACCTGTACTTGTATCCCAGCATCACCCCGATGGAAAAAACTCCCATGAGGAAAAACACCCCGTACATGGGGGTCCCAATGAGGACTTGTGTCCATTCAAAACCGAAAAAGGGAAAGGTGTAATTGACATCGACGAAGGTCCTCCTCACCCAGCCGGTGGCAATTGCACCCCACGCCTCCGCTAGCATCAGGACCCCAAATGCAATTCTGAAGATTTCAATAGGTGCATTGCTCTCCATTGAGAAGAGCCAATTCTCGTACTTGCGGTTGTAGCCGCCGGAATGTTCCATTCTGATCGGTAATTTTTACGGCATTGTTTCGCCGCTGCAATATGCACAAAATTCCGCAGATGGATACAAGGTTTCGAAAGGATTGGAGTGATTTACCCCACTTTTTTTCAGTGCCTCCTTATATATAGACATCAACTCTTCGTCCTTTTTCATGATGCCACTCACAGCCCGGGCGATTTTGAAGTACCGCTCGGGGTCTTCCACGGCAGGGATGGGGCGCGCCAGGAAGGTTTCGCAAACAGCCACCAACCATTTAAACCGGTAAGGCACGTATTTTTCCGGGTATTTCAGACTTAGGTACAGGGAAATAATCCGGTAGTCGTGAAAGTGATTGTTGTCGCTCCGTCCGCGGTATTTGGCCTTATAAACTCCCAGTAGTTGGTCACAGTAGAAAACAAAGCGGTCCATCCGCTGCAGTAAATCGATGTCTTCATCGTAAAGTTCCCTGAATGCCTGTGTGGTAATGTCTGGTTGTAATTTGAAGAACTCCGACATCATTTCCCGGGGGCGGTAATTTTCATCCACCCAAAATGAGCGGGAAATATCGCTGCGGATACTCGACCTGTACATTTCGACAGGATTTTCCGATATGGATGCCCAGTTTTTTATAAAATTTTCCCTTATCTCCCAAATGGCAGAAACCTTTTGATCCTTCTCAAGTTTGCTTTTAAACTTCTCCAGATTCTCTCTGATCGACTCTAATCTCACTTGGTCAGAGTTTGGATTCATCAAAGCGGAGAATACCCTTACCGATTTTGAGTACGACCATGGCTTGTTGTTTTTCCAGTGCCTCCCTGATGTCGAGAGTGAGCGCCTCCATGATGGTGTCGTATTGGCCGAAAACCTGGGTACTTACGCCATTAGACTCTATTGTGAGCCCATCGTGACGTCTGATTTTTCTCAAAAAATCTTTGACCCTGTCTTTGTAATCGTCTTGCAGTGGATAAATACTGAGTTCTGCGGTAGCTTCCATGATTAAATTATTTTTGTTCGTAATATTTTAAGATTTTGACAATCCTTTTTGCGACATTTGCGCCCGTAAAAGGAAGTGACTTTTTGTGACCTTCTACCTTATATTAATGGTTCAATTTCTGCATTGTTGTAATGAGTGATTTCAAAACCATAGAGCTTAGAATTTACGGCAAAGTACAGGGAGTCTGGTACCGCGCATCTACTCGGGAAAAGGCCCTTCAACTGGGTCTGAGTGGGTATGTCATGAACAAATCAGACGGCTCCGTACTGGTTCAGGCGACTGGCACGGAAAATTCCCTGGAAGAACTCATTGATTGGTGTCACCGGGGACCGGCCGAGGCCAAAGTTGAGGAGGTAAAAGTTGCGAAAATTCCCCTCAGACGCTTCGAGGGCTTCGATATCAGAAGATAGTTTTTACAAAATTATATTTTATTGAAAAACAATGTGTTATACATTGTTTGAGGATTTTTTTCTAACAATGTTAACTCTAATATTTGGAAACTTTATATATTTACGAACTCTAATATTTTACCGATTTCGTTTAACAAATCAATCGACTTTTTTTAGACTCTGAACCGGGAATTGCAGCTAATAAAAGTCGGTATTTCATAAACCATCTAAAATTTATTATAATTATGGCCCCCCTGCTATTCGAAAAGAATGTTGACACAAAGAAGGAGAAGCCGGAAGCAAAAGCAAAGACCACCGGCGACACAACACAAACTGCACAGAACAGGAAAAAATACACCTATGAGGAGGCGCTGAAAAAATCTACCGCATACTTTAATGGTGATGATCTGGCAGCAAGGGTTTGGATTAATAAATACGCACTCAAAGATTCACACGGGAATATCTACGAAGCCACTCCGGACGACATGCACCACAGACTGGCATCGGAAATAGCCCGCATTGAAAGCAAGTATCCACAACCAGTAGGAGAGGATGAAATCTACGAATTGCTAAAGGAATTCAAGTACATCGTGCCTCAGGGTGGTCCGATGACCGGAATTGGCAATGACTTTCAGGTCGCTTCCCTGTCCAATTGCTTTGTGATTGGCAACAATGGACCGGCTGATTCCTACGGCGGTATTATGAAAACCGATGAGGAACAGGTCCAGTTGATGAAGCGCCGCGGTGGTGTGGGACACGACCTCTCTCATATCCGGCCCAAAGGAAGTCCGGTGCAAAACTCTGCCCTCACCTCTACCGGCATCGTTCCCTTTATGGAGCGCTATTCAAACTCTACCCGCGAGGTAGCTCAGGACGGTCGAAGAGGTGCACTGATGCTGACTGTATCCGTTAAACACCCCGATGCTGAACACTTTATCGATGCCAAGATAGACGGCACCAAAGTGACAGGAGCCAATGTCTCAGTAAAAATTGACGACGAGTTCATGAGATCAGTGGAGAGCGGTCAGGCATACCTGCAAAAATACCCCATTAACAGCCGCAAACCGGTTTATAAAAAATCCATTGACGCCGCTTCCCTGTGGAAAAAAATCGTACACAATGCCTGGAAATCCGCCGAGCCCGGCATCATTTTCTGGGACACCGTAATTAGGGAATCCGTGCCCGATTGCTATGCAGACCTGGGTTTTGAAACGGTATCTACCAATCCATGCGGCGAGATTCCTCTGTGCCCTTACGACAGTTGCCGTCTGTTGGCGGTCAATCTGTTCAGCTATGTCAATAATCCCTACACACCGGATGCCTCCTTCGACATGGAGTTGTTTAAAAAGCATGCCGGAATGGCTCTGAGGATAATGGACGACATTGTAGATCTCGAACTCGAAAAGATCGACGCTATTATTGAAAAGCTCGAAAAGGACCCCGAGCCAATGGCGATCAAACGCACCGAATACGAACTTTGGAAAAAAACCAGAGAAAAGTGTATTCAAGGTAGGAGAACCGGATTGGGTATCACCGGAGAAGGAGATATGCTCGCAGCATTGGGTCTGACTTACGGAACCGATGAGGCCACAAAATTTTCTGTTGAAGTGCATAAAACACTCGCGGTAGAATCTTACCGTATGTCGGTGGCATTGGCCGGAGACAGAGGAAAATTTCCCGTGTACGACTACCGTAAAGAGGAGAAAAATCCCTTTGTGCAGCGCATAAGAAATGAAGATCCGGAACTGTATGACGAAATGGTTAAAAAAGGCCGGCGTAATATTGCCATACTGACCATCGCTCCAACGGGCACAACCAGTATGATGACTCAAACCACCTCCGGAATCGAACCTGCTTTCCTCATTAGCTATAAGCGCCGGAGAAAAGTCAACCCCAACGACCAAAATGTACGCGTCGATTTTGTGGACGATGTGGGTGATTCATGGGAAGAGTATCGCGTCTTCCACCACAAATTTGTCGATTGGTTAAAGGCCAATGGCCACGATGTCGATAAGGTGAGACAGATGGAAGATGAGGAAATGCAAACCCTGATTCGCAAATCTCCTTACTACAAAGCCACCGCCAACGACGTGGATTGGGTTTCCAAAGTGAAAATGCAGGGCGCTATTCAAAAGTGGGTGGACCACTCCATCAGTGTTACGGTCAATGTGCCGGAGGAAACACCGGAAGAACTGATCGGCGAAATTTACCTCACCGGTTGGAAAAGCGGATGCAAAGGTATTACGGTCTATCGCGACGGATCGAGATCAGGGGTGCTTGTTACAGACAAAAAGGAGAAAAAGGAAGAGACAACGACGGGAATAACCGACGCACCGAAGCGTCCCAGAATCCTCGAGGCTGACATCGTCAAGTTCATGAACAACGAGGAAAAGTGGATTGCAGTCGTCGGTTTGCTGGATGGCAAGCCCTATGAGATTTTTACTGGTAAAGCAGAGGAGTCGTTCTCCATTCTCTCCACCGTGGAAAAGGGCTGGGTCATCAAAAGCCGCACGGAAGACGGCAGCAGCCGCTACGACTTCTCTTACCTGGACCGCCAGGGTTACCGCATCACCATTGAGGGACTTTCAAGGACATTTAACAAGGAGTACTGGAATTACGCCAAGTTGATCTCCGGAGTACTGCGTCACGGAATGCCCATTGAATACGTCGTGGATGTGGTTGCCAACCTCCAGCTCAATGAAGACCTTTTGAATAACTGGAAAAACGGGGTGGCCAGAGCACTAAAGCGTTATATTGAGGACGGGACTGCTCCCGCGAAAAACAGTTGCCCATCTTGTGGCGAGCATACCCTGGTCTATCAGGAGGGCTGCCTGGTGTGCAACAGTTGTGGACACTCCAAGTGCGAGTGATCTAATTACCAAAAGTTCTATTATTCAATCAATCATCAGCGCATTCACAGCCTCAGGGAGTGAATGCGCTTTTTGTTTCAACCTATTCACGCAACAACCCTGTCCTTATGATCATCAAAGGCAATGAACAGACTGAAAAATACATTGGCGAAAATTGCTACATCACCGAGCTCCTGAACAGCCCCGATCTACCCGAACTGTCTGTCGCTGTGGCGAGGGTCCTGCCGGGTGAGGAAACCGAACTCCACGCTCTGGACGGACACGAGGTTTA
This sequence comes from Saprospiraceae bacterium, assembly GCA_007121335.1. Lineage (GTDB taxonomy): Bacteria > Bacteroidota > Bacteroidia > Chitinophagales > Saprospiraceae > PWJY01. The sequence goes on from SKLY01000012.1 coordinate 36,892, forward strand.
CTATGTTTTGCAGGGAAAAGGCGAGGTTTTTATCGATGGAGCAAACAGAGGGACCCTGGAAAAGGGCGATCTGGCCCTCATTAAAAAGGACCTCAGCCAAAAGATCACCAACACCGGCACTGGAGACCTGGTTTTCCTCTGTATATGCAGCCCCAGGTTTAGACCGGAGGGGTATCGCGCTTTGGAGTAGTGGTTCCGTATGGCCGTGGGTGTCAGCACGGCTTTGTCTCACCCCTTCAGGGTGAAATATGGGGGGGGGTGATTTTCGCGTGGTGTTGCGCCGGGGGCTTAACCCCACGCTTTGATGTTTTGCCCTTTCAGGGCGTTTGCTTCATCTGACCCCAACGAGGGCGTGCAACATGGCCTGGAGTGGAAATTTCAGGCACTCGTTTCCGAAAAATGATTCTGTGGGTATTTTTTAATGCCGGGTTTTTGTCTCACCCCTTCAGGGTGAAATATGGGGGGGGTGATTTTCGCGTGGTGTTGCGCCGGGGGCTTAACCCCACGCTTTGATGTTTTGCCCTTTCAGGGCGTTTGCTTTACAAGACCCCAACGGGGTCATACAACAAAACGATGGGTAACACCCATCGCCAGGACAAGAAGTAATGGCACCCTGAAGGGGTGCGACAATATTCCAGTACTTTAAGAGCAACGCCCATCGCTTAAGCTGCAGAAGAACAACCACCGAAAGAACCCTACAAATTTTTCAAGAAAAAACATCCTTATAGAAATAATATGTAAACAACATAAAACCAAATAAATACGAAAATTTTTCGTCCTCTCCAATCTTAAGTCTTTAAAATAAACCGGTCTGGAGGAACCAACTTCCCGAAAAATGGTGTTACCTTAGCGTAAATTCAATATTAAATTAATGTTAAGTCAGTAAAGCGAGGAGTTATGGCAAAGCACAAGTTCAAAGAGGAGAAGCGGTTTCGGCACCGGGCATTTTATGTATTACTCGGTCTGATAATTCTCGGAGCGTCATATAGATTGGTTGAGCAATTTGTACTGGCACCTGTCGTGAGTTGGGGCATGGTTGCTGCCTTCACCGGCATGATAATGGTATCTGCTCTGATAATTTACCTCTTGAGCTCGGTTCGCTTTGTGACGGTGGTGTCTAAAAAAGGCATAAAGTACCAGTTGTACCCGCTGCACTTCAAAAGACAGAAGGTCAAGTGGGACGATATTGAGGAGTACAAAGTTGTGGAACTTCCCCGCAAAGATGCATGGAGTGGTTGGAACCTGTACTACAGTTCTGATTTTAACAACTACGGCTTTGGAGAGCACAAGGGCTTGTTTGTCAAATTGAAGAACGGCGAAAACATCTATCTCGGCATTGAGCACGAGGCCGAACTCAAGAAAAATATAAAGAAACTGGCTCGGAATTAACTCAGTTGGAAAGTAAAAAGCTCGGAAAGTAAAAAGTTCGGAAATGACTCGCCTCTCACCCGCCAATTCTTTGGTGGTGGTAATGCATTGTGTCTCTAGTAACACCCCTAAATTCTATTGATTACACTCCACCAACAAACTCCCTGTTGGTAGCCCCCAAATTCCGGTTAGTAGGTGAATTGCGTGTTTTGTGAGTCATTTTACTCATCCTGAATATCCCCTTGCAAACTTACAAGCGAATTTATTGATTCCGATAAGTTGACGGCCCCACCAAAGTGTTGGGGGCAGGCTTTATGAATTTGGCGTTAAGAAAAATTGGTTTCTCACCGTTAAGAATGTTGTCAGTGTTTGAAGTTCATAGGAATTCGACAAAAAGATTCGGAGAGTCAATAGCAACAAACTCTAAAAGCCGTGATTCTTCCCTTAGTATTGGTGCTTTGCAAATTCCTATGAACAAGTTTGACAACTTTTAGGTGAGGGGCCGATTTTTTAGTCAAATTCATACGAGGCCTTGTCCCCAAAGCTTTGGGGATTGTTACTTTTTGTACCTGTCCCCCCCAAAGCTTTGGGGGGTGGATCAAGACAAAAAGTAATATAGAGTGCGTTGAAATCGGCAACAATTACCCCAGTGACAAATTATGAATTGAATAAGATCCACATTTTTATGGGCCATCCATTAAGGGTTTTTGTAGCATTATATTTATGCATCAATCTATACATTAATTACCGGCAACAAGACAAGTGTCAACTGCGAGGCTTGAGAGATTGCTAAAAATTTAGATAAGTGAAGACCCCGAGAATAAGGTTCGAGGGGTTTTTTTATGGAAAAAAGGTGAGGGAAAAAATGTGCCCGGAGCGGGACTTGAACCCGCACGGCCGAGATGGCCACAGGATTTTAAGTCCTGCGTGTCTACCAATTCCACCACCCGGGCATTTCTTTTGAAGACTTGTGACTAAAAATTAGGAAGTGAAAGTCTGGAAAAAAACAGAGCGAGAGACGGGATTCGAACCCGCGACCCCGACCTTGGCAAGGTCGTGCTCTACCAGCTGAGCTACTCTCGCTTTCATTAAGCGACTGCAAATATACGACCCTTTTCCCAAACTTCGGAAAGTTTTTTGAAAAAAATATTCCTTTTCCACCGGACCAGGGCCTTCATGCGCGGATTTCTGGCTTTTGATAAACTTCACACCGGCTTTGGTCGTTACCATTCCCAAATTATTGAGACATCAATTGCGTGGACCGTACACTGGGGTCCAGAACAATTGGTAATTTTGCGTGATTTTTGAAAAAAGCATCCCGATGAGTAAGAAAGGAAAGGTTTTGGTAGCCATGAGCGGTGGTATTGATAGCACCATGACGGCCCTGCTTTTGCACGAGCAGGGGTACGAGGTTATTGGCATTACCATGAAGACCTGGGACTATGCCACTTCGGGCGGTGATTCCAGAGAGACGGGCTGTTGCAGTCTGGACTCGATAAACGATGCCCGCCAGGTTGCCGTTGACCACGGTTTCCACCACTTTATTATAGATATCCGCGACGAATTTGGTGATTTTGTCATCGATAATTTCATTGAGGAGTACATCGCCGGCAGAACACCTAATCCCTGTGTTTTGTGCAACACTCATATAAAATGGGAGGCCATGTTGAAAAGGGCGGATTCCCTGGATTGTGAATTCATTGCAACCGGTCATTACGCCAAAAAGGTGTTTGAAAACGGCCGCTATTTTGTGCGCAGGGCCAAAGACCTGACCAAAGATCAGAGTTATGTCCTTTGGGGCCTCAGTCAGGAGTGTCTCAAGAGGTCGGTATTTCCCCTCGGTGATATGTTGAAATCTGAAGTGCGGGAACTCGCCATGGACCGGGGTTACAAAGAACTCGCAGGAAAACCCGAGAGCTACGAGATTTGCTTTGTTCCCGACAACGACTACCGGGGTTTTCTCAAGCGGCAGGTGCCCGGCCTGGAAGAAGAAGTCGATGGAGGGTACTTCGTCGATCAGGAAGGCAAACTACTCGGGCGCCACAAAGGCTATCCCTTTTTTACAGTGGGGCAGAGAAGAGGTCTCGGAATCGCTTTCGGGGAGCCCATGTACGTCACGGAGATAAAGCCGGAGTCCAATACCGTGGTGCTCGGCAAACAGGAAGATATGATCCGCAATGGGATGCGCGTCGGTGATTACAACTTCCTCAAGTACGAATCCATTGATAAACCCCTCGAAGTGGTCACCAAGGTGCGCTACCGGGACCGCGGAACGCTCAGTATCATGAGCATGGAAGGCGATGAGGTGATGGTGGAGTTCATGGCCAATGTCCGGGGAATTGCTCCCGGTCAGTCGGCTGTAATGTACGAGGGCGATGACGTCATCGGAGGCGGAATTATTAAAGCCAGTTTTTGAGCCAGAATTTCATCCTGCTTTGCAGTGTAAACAAAACAACCATCCATGGCCAGGTTAAAGAGAGAGCTGGAAGAACTCATCCCGGCGGGTCGGGTATTAAAACCCTACGGGAAAGATGGTTCTATTAAGTTGGCCGGTGAAAACGAGGCATTTGAACAAATCCTCACAGAGGTCGAATTTATTTTCATCACAGATTTTGGAAGCAAGGTGCCCTTCCGGGTAGAGGAGGTGCGTCCCGGTCCACCCCCGATCGTCAAGTTGGAGGGTTTGGATGAGCCTGAAACAGCCCGGCGACTGAATGGTGCCGCATTTTTTTTGCTGCAGTCTGATGCTCAAAAGGCCAATCGCCACAAAAAATCCGACCCCCTTAAATTCATTGTGGGCTTTGAGGTTATCGACCACATCAGAGATGAGCTTGTCGGCACGGTGATCAATACCGTGGAAATGGCCGGACAGTTGCTGGCTGAAGTTAAAGACCACGAGCTGGATAAAACCCACCTGATTCCCATCCACGAGGATATGATTGTATCCATGGACCCCGAGGCCAAAACCATCCTCATGGAACTCCCTGAAGGGCTTACCGAACTCTGATCAATAGGATTCATGCTTGATTTTTGTTAAAAATGGCTGGATTTGGGTCGTTTATTGAAAAAGGTTTGCATCTTCAGATAAATTTAAGATATAAAATCATGAAAAATTTATTCAGTGGGTCCATTCTAAATGCAATTTTCCTTTCTTCAATGCTTGCCTTCTTCTTCCCCTCTGAAGGTTTTTCTCAGCAGGATTCTTCGTGGTGCAAAATGGGATTGGTTATTGACCCATCTATAGATTTGTGCCTTGATGTATTGCACCAAATGGAAGAACAAGGTCCATTTGTTCTGCGCGTAAGGTCACATATAATTCGGAATAGTAATGGTCAATACGGTTATGATGAAAGCCATATTGAAACTGCTATGGAGAATCTTTATAAGGACTTTAAGGACCACAATATTTTTTTTGACTGGGATTGTGATATAAATTATATCGATGACGATGATTATTTCAATTCAGTTAAGGGCCCACATCTATTATTTCATGAATTCGGTTCTGAATATTACATTGATATGTTTTTTCTCAATCCGAGTCACCCTTCATTATTATCGCAAGCGAATGAAATTCCGGGGAATGCATTTTATATTACTGGCACCGCCTATATTGATCCAAATATTAATCTGATCAATACCAGTGTAGTTTCTCATGAAATGGGGCATTGTCTAGGGTTGTTACATCCTCACCATGTAAGTTCGAATCATCCACCGGAGTATGTAGATGGTACAGAATGTGAAATCAGAGGAGATTGTGTATGTGATACTGCTGCAGACCCGGGCTTAGCCCATGCTGTTTCATATCCAACTTGCGAATGGATTGAACCGAATCCCAGACCTCAGGATGCTAATGGCTCATTTTATTCCCCAGATACGGAGAATATAATGGCATATTCTCATCCCCTTTGCCTAAATTACTTTACAGAAGGACAGGGACAAAGGATGAGAAACATAATCGCCTGGAGTGATGTTCTTCAAAAGTGCTTAGTTACCAATGTAGATATCACTACTAATGAGGTGTGGGATTTAAATTCTCATCCATCAGGTGAAGTTGTTATTTTGGGGGACCTTGTAGTAGATGGGGGAGCAACTTTGACTGTTGAATCTGATATTGAGGTGCGTTTTGGAGAAAACAGTAGAATGATTGTAAAGCCTCAGGCAAGAGTTAATTTACACGGAACGCTTACTTATACCAACTGTAGTGCTCCCTATTGGCAAGGGGTAGAAGTGTGGGGAAATAATAACTATTCACAATATCCTGATGGCTCTGTATTTCCTCAAGGAAGATTTTATGGATATGAAGGAGCAATTGTAGAACACGCCCTGACCGGGTTTAAGTTATTTGGTTCTGATCCGAATAACTCCGGGGGACAGGTTTTTTTGACAGGAGTCACCCTAAGAAACAATGAAGGAGGTGTTTTCTTTAAAGATTACGATAACTTTTATCCATTCTCTTTCCCACCAGGCAGTCAGGGACAATCAAGAAACTACCATTCAAGAATTTCAAAGTGCACGTTCATCAATGATGAGTACTATCCTCACGAAGAATTTAAATATTTTATCAATCTGCATCAGGTCAAAGGAGTGCCAATCACAGGCTGCTCTTTTGTTAACAACTTTTACCCCTCCTCGCCGTCTCATATTTATGACTTTGGGTATGGGATTAAAAGTTCCTCTTCTACCTTTTTTTTGAATCCTGGATGTGACGATCCAATTCAATATCCTGATGTGCCTTGTGAGAATGTGGTCAACTCCTATTTTAATGGGTTGGGTATTGGCATTTCAGCAGACCACGGGGGTATAACCCTTGATTACCTTCCATATACAGTAAACGGTGCTACTTTTGAAAATTGCTTTATTGGAGTGTTTAGTAGATCCATTGGTGGCTTTACCCTGCTGAACAACAGCTTTGTCCTGGGAGAGGTCCCGGATCCTATGTTCCACGATAGGCAATTAGGTGTGGAAATGCTATTCAGTGCTGAAGGATTTGAATTTCAGGAAAACAGCTTTTTAAAAGGCGCCGCCCAGCAAGGACTTTCTCTAATAGGGATAAGGACCTATGATTTGGGACGCTTCAGCAACCTGATTCGGCGAAATTATTTCAGCGGACTGGACGTTCACAGTAAAATATTTGGAGATAATGGGGGGGAGATAGGCGGTTTAAACAGAGGGCTGAACTTCAACTGTAACTTCAATGCTCAATCCACCCTCTACGACTTTTTTGTATGCCCTGGCGGTAGTCTTAAGCTTCATCAGGGATTATTTCATGATGAATCGAATGAAGTTTCCGGTCCTACAGGCAATACTTTTTCTAGGACCGGTAGTCCATCAGAGCGGGATTTTTCAAACAATGGCGAGGAAATAAATTATCATTACTTTGCGGGGGCGGTAGATGAGGAGCCAATGGATTACAGTTCAGCAACCATTAATCTGATAGATGAACCAGATGAGAATGAATGCCAGCCTAAATACTGTTTACCTCCATGTCTTTCACAGCCTGAACTCGCTGATTTGAAATCTCAGTTTTTCAGCGATGAGCTATTATTGGATCAAACACTTACGGCATTTGAGTCAGCCTCTGCTGCACAACAGGACAGTTTAATGGACAAATACCGCATAAAAGGCAGTGCGGTAAGGTGGCGTATGGACCGTGCCGCTTTCAGAGTACTGCAGCATGAAATACTCGATACCATAAACTATTCTCAGGATAGTGTATGGGCCTGGATGTATCGCATGGGTACCTATCCCATGATCCTCTCACTTGCAAATCAAAAAATGGAAAGCGGGCTTGAGGAGGAGAGCAATCAACTGATGCAGGAAATATTGGCAATGGCTTCTGAGGACAATATGATATACCTGGATTTAATGTACCACGACACCCTTGATTACATGCTTTCAAAAGACTGGGATTCACTTTCGACTCCTGAATTGGACTTTTTAAAGCAAATTGCCCAAATGGGGACACCTGTTTCCTCTGCTCGTGCAGCAGCACCTTTGTGGCATCGGGGAATAGTATGGCAAACTCCCTGCGACTTTACCGGCCATTCTGCATTGATCTCCTCTGTTCAGGAATCTTCAGAAGGAGTCTTGACTTTATCTACCTACCCCAACCCCGCCACAGACCGGGTAACTTTTGAGCTCACAGGCAGCGGCGGTGATAAACCGGTCTCCATCGGCATACACGACGCCATGGGCCGCAGCCTGCACCGGCATAGCTGGGAGCCGGGATCGGATCGGTATGAGTGGGATGCCACTGCTTTTTCACCGGGCATTTATTTCTACCGCTTGCAATTTGATAATGGAGAAATGATTTCGGGTAAAGTAATACTGCTGAGATGAGATTGATTGGGAAACTCCATTCCGGTCTGCTGGTTTTACTGTGCTTTATTGTTGTGCAGTCGGTCACAGCCCAGCCCGGATTTAATATGCATATAGATACTGAAGGCCCCAGCAGGCGTGCAAATAATATTATCAACCACAACGACACTTTGTATTTCTCAGGTCCCCAAAGAGAACTGGGAGGTTTACAGGATATTTTCTTTGCTTCTGCGGACTCCAATGGCCAATTGCTGTTTCTGGAGACCGTGAGTGATACAGGTAGTAGCCACCTCGCGATGGACCGAACCGCTACTATTACCAGAAACCGGAATGGGAACTTCCTTGTGGTGGGCACTCCGATATCAAGACCGGGCAATTTGTTGTTTAAATTCAGTTCCTTTGGCGAGCTTCTTTGGCGGCAGGAGTATTTCCCTCCCTCCGGTGTCAATACTACTTTTGTCAGGCGGCTGATAGAGCTAAAGGATGGATATATGATCGGAGCCACTTATAGCTTTTCGGGAAGCAACTCACGGAGAATGGCAGTTATACGCACGGACCGGGAGGGCAATGAGCTGTGGAGGAAAGTCTATGGGGATTCCCAAATCAGGCAATTCCTGGTTGAAATGATTGTTCTTGAAAATGGAAATATTTTATTATCAGGAGGTAACTCCAGCCTTATTCTGAATCCACTGGAAGCTACCTGGTCCCAATCTCAGTTTTACATCATTGACACAGCCGGGAATGTATTGGATAGCTGGCAGTCCGAAATTGATCAGGAATCCACTGTAGTTAGTTTAAATGAGGTAGAGGATGGTTTTATCTATGCTACATACCATCGAGAATATATCCCTCAAAAGAGAATAGTGATACGGCGGCCCAGATTGGTGAGGCGCAAATGGGACTTTAGTGAGGTGTGGCGACTGGAGGTGAGCAACATGCCTGCAGACCATTTTTTTCGTCAAATTTATCACCTGGCCGATGGGAATCATTTGGCTGTGGGCACTGTATTTTTTCCGGGAGAGGAAGACCGCTCCTGCGTCTTTAAGTTTACCCCCGATGGAGAAATTCTGTGGACCACCTGTACGCGGGTGCCCGGCTACGGTCATGAATCCAACAGCTACGAGCTGGTGGGAGTAACCGAGTTGAGTAGTGGCAGCATAGTGGTTTCCGGCACGCACGACCGCCCCGGTGATCCTCGGAAGAACATCGCCTGGCTGGTAAAAATGGATGCAGATGGCTGTATTACGGACAGTCTCTGCCTTCCGGTGTCTGTCACAGAGGAAGTCTCTCTCACTACCGGCCTGTCCACCTACCCCAACCCCGCCACAGACCGCGTAACTTTTGAACTCACAGGCAGCGGCGGTGATAAACCGGTCTCCATCGGCATACACGACGCCATGGGCCGCAGCCTGCACCGGCATAGCTGGGAGCCGGGATCGGATCAGTATGAGTGGGATGCCACTGCTTTTTCACCGGGCATCTATTTCTACCGCTTGCAATTTGAGAATGGAGAAATGATTTCGGGTAAAGTAATACTGTTGAGATGAGATTGATTGGGTTGATAAAATCTTTCAATACAATAAGCTGTTTTTAATAAAAAATGCTCATGTTAGATAAAATGCATTGGTTATGACAAAAAATTTTACTCTTCTGGCCTTTCTGATTTTTTGGTGCAATTTTTCATTCGCACAATTTCCCGAAGTTGCCACTGAAGTGACTTTTACACAAGACTCAAAAGAGTATGTTCCTTTGGAGGAGTATATTGATTTGGTCGAGGACGAGTATAGTTGGTTTGGTAAACGACCAATCCTGGACTTAGATAATCCATTTCAGTTTCCGGGCAATAGAATTTATACATTGGATGAGATCGAGATTAGTTTAATAGGCTTCCTTGAATTCAGAATACCAGTAGATACCGCTCTGGACGGTTATACATTTTTTGATTTCGAGACCCTGGCGCCCGGTATGGAGGTACAAAACCCCAGGGTCAGCCCTCTACATGAAGATAATGGATATGTACTCTTTTATCAGAGCGAGGATTCCGTTGTAATTGAATTCAGGAATGTAGCAAATTTTTTTGAAGTTGACCCATTTAGCGAAGATTTCGGTTCGAGGTTTAATTTGCAGGTGATCTACTTCCTCAATGAGCCATGTTTTGAATTCCACTACGGGCCATCCACTATTTCGGAGGATGCTGAGGAGTATTATTATTATTTCCGAAAGTTTCGTGTGGGTTTTTTCTTTGGTTACGACAAATGGGGTTTTGACGGTCAGAGCTCTGTATTTTTGTACAACAAAGACCACTTCCGCCTATCCGGTGATCCAAAATCTCCGGAACTTTTGACCATTTCCCCTGATGAAGCTCCAGGGGGAACAGGCCCTTTTAGTTCTACAACAGGTTTGGACTCATTTCCCCCTGAAGGCACAGTATATCGCTTTTGTTTTGACCAGACCACTTCAACTGAAGAAATAGCTGAGCTCTCCGGTGACTTGACCTTGTATCCTAATCCTACCACAGATATGGTTTATTTTTCACTGCCGGAAGAAGATGCCAACCGGATGGGCGATTTGAATGTGCAGGTGATTGATCTTAGTGGCAATGTGGTGATTGAAAGTGAGTTTGGAACCGACCTGCACGGGGGATTGAATGTTGAAATGTTACCGGCCGGTATTTATTTTGTGCGGTTGACCGGAGAAAATCTCTCAAAGACTGTGAAGATGGTGAAAAAATAATCACTTGATACTCAGTCACCCTTTTGCAAGTGGCATTTTTCCGAAAATAATGGAATGTGGGAACGATTCACTTCCGGTAAAATTCTCAGCAAAGTCCACAGTCGTTTTCCTCAGGATTTCAAAGTAAAATACCTGCAATGGTTGCTGTCATCAGATTGGCCAGTGACCCTGCCAGCACCGCGTAAAGGCCGAATTGAGCGAGTTCAGATTTTCTGTTTGGCGCCAATCCTCCGATTCCCCCGATTTGAATGGCTATGGAGGCAAAATTGGCAAATCCGCAAAGTGCGAAGGTGGCCATGGTGATTGTTTTAGTGCTGATGGTGCCCTCCGAAACCATCTCGGCCAGTTGCATGTAGGCGACAAATTCGTTGAGGACCACTTTGGTGCCCAGCAGCGAACCCATATTTACCGCATCCTCCCAGGGCACACCGACTCCAAAGGCCAGTGGTGCGAGAATCCAGCCGAGTACTGTTTCGATGGTGAGTTCTACGCCCTCCGGCAGCATCTGGTTGATGGTGGTGATCTCCCCGAAGTGGTAGAGGATGTGGTTACCCATTGCCAGCAAGGCGATAAAGGCGAGCAGCATGGCTCCGACATTCAGGGCCAGTTTGAGTCCCACTCCTGCACCTGAAGCCGCGGCATCAATCCCATTCGCATCGGTTTTTTCTACGGTCATTTTTACCTCTCCACGGGTGACCGGCTCACCGATTTCCGGCCGAAGGATTTTGGCGATAACGAGGGCAGCAGGTGCAGCCATGATGGAAGCACCCAGCAACTGTTCGGCAAACATCAACCTTCCGACATCCAGAGGCACATCGTTGGCCAGAGCGTAGGAGTTGCCCAGCATCTGCACATAGGCCGCCATCACGCCTCCCGCGATGGTTGCCATACCGCCTGTCATGACCGCCAGCAACTCTGATTTGGTCATTTTATCGATATAGGGTTTGATGACCAGAGGCGACTCGGTCTGACCTACAAAAATATTGGCTACCACCGAGAGGGATTCCGCCCCCGATATGCCCATCAATTTTTGCATACCTTTTGACATGGCATTCACCACGCGCTGCAATATCCCGTAGTGGTACATTATGGAGGTCAGCGAGGCAAAAAATACAATGGTGGGAAGTACCTGGAATGCAAAAAAGTGACCCATGCTATCCTCCATGCCCGGACTCCGGGCCAGGTCACCAAAAATGAATTCCGCCCCGGCAGTGGTGAAGTCCAGTACAATCACAAAAAATGAGGATATCCAACTGAACATAATCTTTGGCCATCCCAACGGAGACCACCACTCCTCCATGACCGACCCCTTCAGTATGAAAATCGCCAGTACAAATTGAATGGCGAGTCCTATGCCCACCAGTTTCCAGTCTATCTTTTTTCGGTTGTTGCTGAAAAGGACAGCCACTCCGATAATGAGTACCATCCCGATTACACCGCGTAAAATGTCCATATATTCCGCATTATTTCCCTTTCGGCAGGCTCTTTTCCGGCCCAATCCCTTTCGGGTGAATTCAAATATCCGGCAAGATAGAAAAATGTCGCGAAACATCGGATGCCACCCCCTTCAATCAATCCCTTATCCTGAATTTTTTAGGCCGCCGGTTAAGGATTTTTAAAGTTCCCGTGAAAAAATTTCGATAGCTGGTCATGCCATTGTATTTTCGCAACCGGGTTTATCGTCTAATTATGGCTGGCAGCATCAAAAAACCGTACTTCATCGGAATCACAGGGGGCAGTGGTTCAGGAAAAACTACCTTTATCAGGGAACTGAGAAGAAAATTTCCCTCCGAATCGCTTTGCATCCTCTCCCAGGATGATTACTACCGGCCCAGAGAAGAACAACAGGCTGATCCGCGCGGCATCAGAAATTTTGACCTTCCCGAATCCATTGACATACGGCGACTGGAAAGGGACGTCAATCGTTTGGCGGAGGGAGAGACCATCACCAAAAAGGAATACACCTTTAATAACCCGAAAAAAGAACCGGGTACGCTGGTCTTTCACCCCGCCCCGATTATTGTACTTGAGGGCCTGTTCGTATTCTACATCGAATCTATTTTCAAAAGGCTGGATCTGAAAATATTTATCCATGCCAAGGAGAATCTCAAGGTGATCAGGCGGATAAAAAGGGATCAGGTAGAGCGAAATTACCCACTGGAGGATGTGCTGTACAGATACCAGCACCACGTACTTCCGGCCTATGAAAAACACATCTTCCCCTTCATGGAAAAATCCGATATCATCATCAACAACAACGACACCTTTGATGCCGGTCTCCGGGTGTTAGAGGGTTACATTTTCCAAAAGTTGCACTCGATAAAAGCTGCAAAAAAACCAGTTGAATCCCGGGAAGTGGTGAAGTGAAACTTACGCACCATATCCGGGCCTTAATCACACAATTTCCTCTTCCTTCCCTCCATCCTCAGTTCTGCCTTCGCTTTCCTTCATCTGCAGCAGTGTTCTACCCCAGAAATAGTGCATACCTTCAAAAAGTCCTGCAATTTTTTCGTAGAGTTCGCTGCCGGATTTATTCAGTTCATCGTCCAGTACAGAGACAAATTCCTCAGGCACCGGATAGGATTGCTCGATGCCGCGGTCTTTTATCTTCAGCGTGTATTTTTCGCCGTATTTAAACAACTCGACTACATAGTGGGCGTGCTTATAACTCTTTATCACTCTCATCGGTGGAAAGTTTTTGAATGGATCGACTCAATTGTCGGTAAAGTGTTTTTAAATCTTCGTCTTCCAATTTGCTCAGATGCTTTTGCAAAGTGGCTTTGTCACCCCTGATTGCCGGGCCTGTTTGTGCTTTGGCGGGATCCATTCTCAGCGCCTTTTCAACGGTGGTTTGGATCAGCGGGTGTAAATAATCGAATGGGATATCACGCTTGTTAAGCATATCGGAGGCCAGTGCCAGCAGGTGGTTGGTGAAATTATTGGCAAAAACAGCGGCCAGGTGGAGGTGTTCACGCATCAGGTCGTCGTTTTTTACAGGACGTGCCCCGGCCCCTTCGGCCACTTTATGCAAAAAACGGCTCACCCTTTCCTGTCCGCTCTCAATAAAAACCGGCACCCCGGCCCAGTGGAAATCCTGGTCCCTCGAAAAGGAATTCAGAGGGTAAAAAATACCGTAGTTTGGCACCACGCCTTTCAGATGATTGGCCGGAAGGATTCCTGAGCTGTGCAAAACAGAGGCATTTTGGATCATTTTTTTGGGCAACCGGGAGGCGACCGTTGCAATTTGGTCGTCCTTGACAGTTAGAAAGATCGTCTCGATGTTATTTGGCAGTTCGGCAAAGGAGTTTACCAGATGCAGATTTTTTTCATCTTCGGATGTGTGTCTTTCACTGTGGTAGTTGCGACAAACCACGTAGGTGTCAATACTTTGCCTTGACAGTTCTAAACTGAGGTGGTAACCCACATTTCCCCAGCCGATGACAGCCACCTTCTGCATGGTAAGTTACATTTTGTTTCTCAGCCGGACGATCATTGAAAAAAGCAGACCGATCATCATCATGAATGACCCCACCCAAAAGAAGTTTAAGCCCTCAAACCTGATGGCCTCCAGTACAATAAAGTCACTTCTGGGCACATTCTCGGCGATTTGAACCGGCAGATTTTGAATCTTCATGGGTTGTTCCGCCACCATAAATGTCATTTTACCGGTATTCGGGTCAACCCTGGTAAAGCGGAAGTGCAGTCCCGCCTCGGGGACCATGGTTTTGAAATTGGACTGAATATTGTCCCTGATCATATACACGGGTTCTGTTCGATACTCGGCACCGGTTTCGGTATTGACCACTTCCAGGATGGCTGATAGGGCGATATCCCCATCTCGTTCATCGTAAGACGGATGCCAGGGTTCCTGATTGACGTTTAAAAAGGTGATTTCGTATTCATCGTATTGGAAGCGGTCTCCCTGCGCAAGTTGGAATTCAGTATAATTCAGTTCTTTTTCCGTGTGGAAAAGGTCCTCTATCAAGGTGTCAGCCAGGTGAATTCTCATGTTGAGGGGGTCAATTTGCTCCGGATACCTGAATACAAAGGAGCCCCTGAGCGCAATACCCGGCAGGGCGGTAAATGCACTGTCCTTATCCAGCGAGTGAACTCTCATTTTCAGTGTGAGTGCGATGTCGTCCTCGGCAGAACCTTCCTTATCGGGATGGAGTATGGAGTGATGTATTTCCTCCAGCACGATGTAGTGACGGCTGGTAAAGGTAGTATCACCCAAATTCATATAATAGGTCTCAAACCGGAGAGAGTCCTCTACGGCTTGAGCTGACTCCAGGTCTATTTGCTGGGCTGGAAGCCGGGCGATGCGCGTAAAAATATCGATAAGTGGTTGTCGCCGGATATCCGGGTTGGCCGCTTCAATTTGGGTAAAGTTTTTGTCGTAAATTACGTTTGGACTTAGTACGAAACTGTCGAGTCCGCGACCCTCTTCATCAATTTCCACAAAGCGTATATCAAAACTCCTTTCGTTGCCGTCAAAACGGTCGGTTTCATAGGTGGCGATGTACCCGCGCATGAATATAGGCTCATTTTTTATGAGGACTATGTTGCGCAGCAGGTCCTCGTCTTCCATGCCCTCCAGCATACCACTTTGGGCAAAAACATTGGAAGAGACGTAGGTCTTGTTAATCCCGGATGCCATAATTCCGATGATCATGGTGGCAAATCCAATGTGTGCAATGGCGGAACCAGAAGCCTTGAGATTGCCCTTTATCCTGAATAACAGGTGATCCATATTTACAATAAAGGAAAAAAGTGCAGCAAAAATCAACAGAATATACTGCCATGCGACAACCTGTATCCACTGGATTGTGGCCCAGGTTAGCACTGCGGTTAGCAGCAGGGCGATGCCTGTCTGGGTAAAAAACTTCTTCCTGTAATTCAGCCAGTTTGCCCCACGATATCTGAGGTAAATACTGATTCCCGACAGCAGCGCCATGAGCGTGGCAATCCAAAGCTGGTGAGCGTTGTAGTGCTCTATCGGGTCTTCAACCACTCTGGATTGATAGAAGGGATCAAAAAACTGCATGATGGCGTTCATAACCGGCAGGGAAGTGGAGTAGGTGATCAGTATCGAGCCGATGACAATGACCATACTGCCAATGAACATCCAAAATTCCCTGGAATTCCAATCTTCCTCCTTTTTCGGGTTGGGTATTTCTCTGTAACGCATGAAAAAGAGGGTGAGACCCAGTATCAGAAAAAAGAGGATGAAGAAAATGAGTTGATTCTCGAGACCCATCTCAGTAAAAGCGTGTACCGAGGTGTCTTCCAGAATACCACTTCTCACCAGATAGGTGGAATATACGATGAGGCAAAAGGCCAGTATGTAAAAAACCATAGTTGCCCGGATCGAATGGCCTGTGCTTTTGGCGATCAAATTGGTGTGTATCCCCGCAATGATGATAAGCCAGGGGACCAGCGACATGTTTTCCACCGGATCCCACGCCCAGTACCCACCGAAGGTAAGCGCCTCATAGGCCCAAACGGAACCAAGGAGAATACCTGTTCCGAGTGCAAAGCCGGCGAAGAGTCCCCATTTCAGTCCGGGATCCAGCCAGCCCTTGTAATCCCTGCGCCATAGACCAGCCAGTGCAAAGCAAAAGGGAATGGATAAGGCTGCAAAGCCCAAAAAAGTCACGGGCGGGTGTATGGTCATCCAGTAATTCTGTAAAAGGATATTGAGACCGCTTCCAGTGATTAACTCCAGGTATTCTGCATTGGCAAAAATGGGTGCGTCCTGTACATCTCGCAATAGCACCGTGGGATTGATGCCCAGCTTTGATCCCCCATCCCCAAATGGCAGATATGTACCCAGTATTTTTGAGGTGAGGAACACCTGTATAAGAGACAAAAAGGTCATAACAGCAGGTCGCCACTGTCCTCCCTTCCAAATTATAACCCATCCCAGTATGATGTGCCAAAACATCCAGAGGAGAAAACTCCCCTCCTGACCTTCCCAAAAGGCCGAAAAGGTGTATTTAAAAGGCAGGTCATCGGATACGTGATTAAAGGCGTATGCGTATTCGTACATGCGATTGAGCATGATGTAAAAAATAACAGCCATCAAACCGAAAATGGACACACCGTGAATCACATAGGACCAATTGGCTGTTCCAAGCCAATTTGAAACCGGATTTTCACGCTCTTTTTCAGCGAGGAAGTAAGCAATGGTCGCTCCTATTGCACTTACAAAGGAGATAATTATCAACAAGTGCCCCAACTGGCCTGGCCAGAGGGTTTCACCAATGTACTGTATTTCGCTCATGAGGTGGGATTAGATTTCTGATCTGACAAAAATTTCGTCATCCTGATACTTGCTGGGGCATTTCATCAGCATTTCTCGCGCCACAAAAGTACCATCTCTGAATCTACCAGTAAGGACGAGTTGTTCAGACATTTCAAAGTCCTGGGGTTTTTCACTCAGCAATACAACCATGCGTTCATCACCCTCCTCATCTGTCATGTAAAAAGTAAAGCGATTGGGGTCAATTTCCGGATTGTAAACCATTTCCTTGTCTTTGGAGAGTTGGCCGATTATTTTGACGTTCCTTCCATCTTCCAGCAGCTCGGCCTCTGCAAAAGTGTAATAAGTGCCAAAATCAGTGCTGGTAATGACAAAGAGCAGAACCGCTCCTGCCATCAAAAGTCCTGCTACTATGTGAATCTTTTTCATCTCTTTATAATTTTCTATCAAAATTTGACGGGAGACCATTTCACTTCAATCAATTCCTCGCTCCCTTTTTATCTTGCGGTCTAAGACCGTTTATTAAAGATTTAATGTTTGTCAAAAACCCGTGCTTAACTTTTTAGCGCCCTGTGAAATGGACCGATATAAATAACAGTTATATTGTGGGTTTAATTAATATGTCGTATCTTTATACAAAATTACGACTTGTACATGATTTTTTAGAGAAAAACGGCTTTTTTCGGTGCTTATTGGCAGCGGGATCAACAATGGGTTTCCAAAGTAAATTGGTGACCTTTTTAACCCACTGTAATTTAATGCTGTCACGGGGATTTTTAAGTAGGTTTTTTTTGGCTTCCGCCCCGGTTTGTGTCCGTGAATATTGATTGTACAGAAAGTGTTAAAATGAAACTGTCTTGACAAATGTTGGATAACACACCTTACGTCATTGATCTCGTGGGATTGGATTTGTACTACGGAGACGTCCCAGTACTGACAGACATCAACTTTAAGCTGTCTCGCTCTGAATTCGCCTACCTTGTGGGGTTCACCGGTAGTGGAAAAACCACCTTTTTGCGATGCTTGTATGGCGCGCAACCCGTTCACCGTGGCAAGGCTTTTGTCACCGGAGTGGACCTGAGTAAGTTGAAGCCCTCGCAGTTGCACAAATACAGGAGAAAGATCGGCATGGTGTTTCAGGATTTTAAATTACTCCCCGATCTCACCGCTGCACAGAATCTCGATTTCGTACTCCGCGCCACCAGATTTCCCCGCCCCAAAAGAAAGGCCCGCATCAAAGAAGTTATGGAATGGGTAGGACTTGAACACAAAACCGGCTCCTATCCACCTATGATGTCCGGAGGAGAGCAGCAGCGCCTCGCTATTGCACGGGCTATTCTAAATGACCCTCAGTTGATCATCGCTGATGAGCCCACAGGCAACCTCGACCCCTTTATGACGGATGAAATTATGTACTTGTTCAGCAGGTTAAACAAAGAAATGGGGACAGCCATATTGCTGGCAACCCATGATTATCGTGTATTGGATAAATTCCCAGCCCGGGTGGTTAAACTGGAAGGAGGAGTGCTTAAGAATGAAAATTGACCAATTGGATTTGCCGGTGAAATTGTACTGTTTCCCTATACTTTGAGCTACCGGTTGGGGAGGAATAAAGATTTCACATTTTTAGTATATTAAAGTTTAATTATGGATAATAATCTTTATTTCAATTAGATGTATCTGAGGGCTAAATTCCAGTGTTATCAGGGCGTCATAAAAAAGTTAATTTATCAAAAAAAAAGATTTGTAAGTCAAATGTTTTCATAACTTTAGCCCAAAATAGCATGGTATGAAATGGCGAAGACTCAATGGAATGCAATTGGACCTGCCCATCAGGGAAGAGGTTGAGAAAACCATTAAAGAGGAGACTGAAAAGGGGTTTAGACTGAAGGTCTGCATCGGTACAGACAGTCGTGTCAAAGCGGGTTCCATCGAGTTTGCCACCGTGATTGTCTTTTTGAGAGAGCACCGGGGCGGCTTTATGTTTATTAGTAATTTTAATCAAAAGGGACAGATGTCCGTCAAGGAGCGGATGATCAATGAAGTGGCCAGGTCCGTCGAAGTTGCCTACAACCTCTGTGAGCTTTTTGATCGATACAATATCGAACTGGAAATCCACGCTGACATCAACACAGACCCCGGCTTTCAATCCAATTCTGCCTTGAGGGACGCCATGGGTTATGTAATGAGCATGGGCTTTGTCTTCAAAGCCAAACCCGACGCCTTCGCCAGCACTTGCTGTGCCGATAAGATGGTGTAATTTTAGCGGATTTTCCTGTCGTATCCGGGATTTCTGCCATGGAAAATCAGGATAAGAAATCACGCAGGTAGAAAATTGACACAGTTAATTGAACAATCCCAATGAAAAGGGTTCACCGCAGAGCTCGCGAAGTTCGCGGAGAATGTGCAGAGAAAAGCTCAGCGATTTCCTTTGCGTTCATCGCGTCCTCGGCGGTGAGAGTCCGGACTGAAAAACCCGCCAGATTGCCTCCGAAATGCTATTAGCCAGAGAAGTCCCCTAAAAACAACAACCCCAATAAATTGATAAAATACCGAAGATAAGATACTTACGCTTTCAAAAGCCATCAGCCATCAACCATTAGCCATCAACTCATCAGGTTCACCGCAGAGGTCGCGAAGTTCGCGGAGAATACGCAGAGAAAAGCTCAGCGATTTCCTTTGCGTTCTCTGAGTACTCCGCGGTGAGTAAATGGGAAAGTGAAGAATCCCCGCAGAGTCGCAAAGAAAACTTTTTACCCAGAAAAATCCCCAAAAACCAACAACCCCCACGATTAGATATATTGCCGACTAAATAAATGTAGCGCTGTCAGTAAGCCATCAACCATCAGCTTGCCCTCCCACCAAAGGATTGGGGGCAGGCAATCCTTTGGCGGGACCAACCAGGCCATCAGCCATTAACCGCCTGTTTTCTCATGACGAAGCAAATATTGCAAGGGTACAATGAAAATCCGAAGACCACAAAAAGGTCATCCAATATTAATCTACAAGTTTGACTGTTTGCGGTGATTTTGTAGAGCTAAAACAATAATTGGTCTAAATCTATGTGAATAATCCGTGATTATTTCGTTATTTTGCAATGAAATAAACTGATATTCAGAATATTAACATTAAAAAAAGATTTAATATGAAAAACGTTTTGTTTGCATTGGTCTTCCTTCTTGTGGGATCCTCCATGGCCCTGGCACAAAGACCGGCCATAGAATTTGAGGAGTACACCCTCGATAACGGGCTTCATGTGATACTGCACCAGGATAACACCACTCCGGTGGTTGCGGTGAATGTGATGTATCATGTGGGTTCCAAAAATGAAACCCCAGATCGTACTGGTTTTGCTCACTTTTTTGAGCACTTGATGTTTCAGGGTACAGAGCACATCGGAAGGGGTGAATTTTCAGAGATAGTTGAGAAGGCCGGTGGTTCACTCAATGCCTGGACGAGTTTTGACATCACCAATTACTTTGTGTTGATGCCATCCAACCAGTTGGAGCTCGGCCTGTGGTTGGAGTCCGAGCGAATGCTTCACCCTGTGGTGGATTCTATTGGTGTGGCCATTGAAAAAGATGTGGTTACAGAGGAGATGAAGCAAACTCGTGACAACAGACCCTATGGTAGAATTTTAACTGAAACCATAAAGAGGGCGTTCAGTGAGCACCCCTATCAGTGGGATGTACTGGGTAAGGACGAACACATAAGAAATGCAGAGGTACATGAGTTCGCTGAATTTCACAACATGTTTTACGTGCCTAACAATGCAGTACTCGTAGTTGCCGGTGACATTGACATCGATGAGACAAAGAGAATGATTGATGATTATTTTGGTGACATACCAAAGGGTGAACAGGAGATTAGGAGACCTGATGTGGTAGAGCCCCCGCTTACTTATGAAAAGAGAGATACAGTCTATGACAATATCCAACTTCCGGCTATAATCCACGCCTACCAAATCCCCGCGATGGGAGAGCCTGACTACTATGCCGTGGATATGTTAGGAAATCTACTTTCCAGTGGACAGAGTAGCCGCTTGTACAGGTCGCTTGTAATTGAGCAGGAGTTGGCACTGACAGTCCAGGCCATTCCACTCGGTCTGGAAGACCCGGGATTGTTCATTATTTTTGCCCTGCCCAATATGGGTGTTGACATTGCAGACCTGGAGGCGGCCATTGATGCCGAGGTCGATAAAGTTCGTCAGGAGATGATAACTGCTGAAGAACTTCAAAAACTTTACAATCAGTTTGAGACCCAGAAGGTAGGAGACAATACTACCATGGGAAGACTGGCTTCTAATTTGGCCAGCCTTCATCTAATGCACAGTGATGCCAATTTGATCAATACCGAGATTGATCGTTACATGGCGATCACCAAAGAAGATTTGAACCGTGCAGCCATTGAGTTCTTCAACCCGGATCGCAGAGTTGTAATTTATTATCTACCCAAACCAACAAATTAATACGATTTTTCCATATAAAAATATATGCAAGGATTGTTCATAAAATGTTTAACTGAAATAATATCAAAATGAAGAATATAATTATAATATTTGCGGCGGTATTTGCTTTTTGCGGTACTCTTGCAGCACAAATTGACCGGTCTGTCCAGCCCGAGCCCGGACCGGCTCCGACCATACAAATTGGTGATTATGAAGCCTTTACAATGGATAATGGCCTAAGGGTTATTGTGGTGGAAAATGAACGAAGCCCTCGTATCAGTTTCAATCTAACCCTGAATATTGATCCTGTGATGGAGGGTGATGCTGCCGGCTATGTCTCTATGTTTGGCTCACAATTGAGGTCGGGTACAACAAACAGAGATAAAGCAACTCTGGACAATGAAATCGATTTCATAGGTGCAAGTCTTTCCGCATCCTCAAGAGGGGTATTCGGTAGTGCACTTGCCAGGCATTCAGAGACTTTGATGGAATTGATGGCAGATGTTTTGCAGAATCCCACTTTTCCACAGGAAGAGCTGGACAGAGCAATAACCCAGTCTAAATCAGGACTGTCCACTGTTCCCACGGATGCACAAGCCATCGTTAGCAACCTCTCTTCAGCCATTCTCTTTCCCAACCATCCCTACGGGGAAGTAATGACAGAGGAAACTATTGAAAACATAACCAGAGACCATATCGTGGATTATTACAATACCTACTTTAAGCCCAATGTTGGCTTCCTGGTAATTGTAGGAAATATCAACGTGGAGGAGGCCAAAGAACTCACCCAGCGCTTTCTCGGTGATTGGGAGGCTGGTGAGGTCCCATCCCATGAGTATGAGACTCCTCAAGCTCCTGATGGGCTGAGAGTTTCTTTTGCCAATAGACCTGGAGCGGTGCAGTCTGTTTTCAGAGTGTCATATCCCGTAGAACTCACCCCCGGTCATCCCGATGCCATTAAGGCAAGCGTGATGAACAGTATTCTCGGTGGAGGTGTCTTCTCCGGCAGACTAATGCAAAATCTGCGTGAGGACAAGGGATATACTTATGGAGCCAGATCTCGCCTCAGCACGGACCGATTGGTTGGTACTTTTTCGGCCGGAGCAGAAGTAGGAAATAATGTTACCGATAGTGCCATAGTAGAAGTGCTCTACGAAATGGAGCGAATGGTCAATGAACCGGTGGATGAGAGGAGCCTTGAGCTCATTAAAAACTTTATGAACGGAAGCTTTGCCCGTTCTCTTGAAAGTCCGCAAACGGTCGCTCGATTTGCACTCAATATAGAGCGTTTTAACTTGCCTGAAGACTACTATGCTACCTACCTGGAGAGATTGATGGCCGTAACTGCTGAGGACGTGCAGGAGATGGCCAGGAAGTATATCAAACCCGGGAATGCCCACATTCTGGTGGCAGGTAATGAAGATGAAATCCCTGAGAGACTGTTGAGGTTCGCCTACGATGGACAAGTCCACTTTTACGATGCCTTTGCCCGCCCCATCGAAAAAAGCGATGTGGAACTGGATGAGAGTGTAACCGCTGAATGGGTCATCTCTCAATATATAGATGCTATTGGTGGAAAAGATGCCATCAAAGCCATTGAGGATATTACCATTGTTCGAACCGCTGAAATGATGGGTTCCAGTATAAAGGAGACTACCAGAAAAAAGACTCCTTATAAAATGCTTATGGAAGTGGAAATGGCCGGAAATGTATTGCAAAGAGAGGTTTTTGACGGAGAAGCAGGATACAGCTCTTCCATGGGTCAAAGAATGCCCACCCCCGAAAGCGACATTGAAGGTCAGCGCCAGCGAGCCAAAATTGTAAGGGAACTCTCCTATCTGGATGGTGATGTGGAAATGGAACTGAGAGGTGTGGAGCGAATCGAAGGAAAAGATGCGTACCGAATCAGAGTCACCACCGCCGATGGAACGGTTGTGGATGAATACTACGATATGGAGACCTTCCTGAAGGTTAGGGAGTCGGTTACCATGGAGCAAATGGGACAGACCCAAACCATTACCTCTGATTTTCACGATTACAAAGAAGTCTCCGGTGTGTATTTCCCATACAAAGTTTCACTGACCGGAGTGGGACCCATGCCGATTGAAATGGAAACTGAGAAATTGGAAGTCAATACCGGTCTCGATCCGGCATTGTTTTCTGTAGAATAATACTTCATAACTAATATTACCGGTGGAGCAATGGGTTACTATCCTTAACAAAATCAGGATAACCGGTTGCTCCACTTTTAATTTCTAATACTCCTTAATTATGTTAATAGCTCTTTTAGTAATTGGTGGAATTGGTTTGCTTCTCATTTTTATGGGGATCAATTACTACAATAGATTTATCCGCTTGAAAAACAAAGTGGAGGATAGTTGGAGTGGAATTGATGTCCAACTCAAGCGCCGGTACGATCTTATTCCAAACCTCCTGGAAACGGTTAAGGGTTATGCCAAACACGAGAAAGAGATTTTTGATAATGTGGCCGATGCCCGCGCAAGAGCATTAAATGCCGGAGGTAAGGGAGAGAAAATCGCCGCGGAAAATCAATTGACCGGTGCGCTGAGGTCCGTTTTTGCACTGGCGGAAAATTATCCCGACCTCAAGGCCAATTCCAACTTTTTGAAATTTCAGCAGCAGTTGACCGGAATTGAAGATGAAATTCAGATGTCGCGCCGATACTACAATGCCACGGTTAGGGAATTCAATACTGGAATTGCAGTTTTCCCGGCCAACATTATCGCCGGAGCTTTCAACTTCACGCCCTATCAGTTTTTTGAACTGGATGACCACTCTCAACGTGAGGCACCCAGTGTAAAATTTTAAACTATTACTATGCATCGTAAATTCGGACTTCTTGTTATTGTTGTTGTAATCCTGCTCCTTGGAAATCTTGAACTCAAGGCAGAGGCATTTTACATCCGGAATTACGATGTGCAGATTGAGTTGAATAGAAACGGATCCTTTAATGTAGTGGAAACTATTGACCTAACTTTTTCCGAGTCCCGTCGCGGTATTCTTAGAGATATTCCGGTTCGGTATCGAGAAGAGGGTGGCAGAGGAGAAGACAGAGCGATCAGACCCATAGGTCCCGAACTCTATGAGATTGTGGTCGAAGACATCCGTGTGGACGACCATCCCTTCACCTATTTTATGGAGGGTGATCATATGCGAATCAGAATTGGTGACCCGGATAAGCGAATCACAGGAGACCAGCGCTACACCATTTCCTACACGGTTTGGGGTGCGATTAACGAATTCAGGGACCACGTGGAGTTCAGTTGGAATATCATTGGACATCACTGGAACACTGACATTCACAATGCCAGCTTTTCAATAGAGGCTGAGGAAGGGCTATCTTTTAATCAGAGAGATGTAGTTTACGCCACAGGAAGAATAGGTGCGAGGCAACGAGATATGAATGTGAATGTGGAGCAGAACCGGATTTCCGGGGAGTTGACTCAACCATTGGGTCGCTTTGAAGGCATCTCGCTGGCGACGCGCCACCCAAAAAATCAATTTACTTCCATTCATACGCCCATAGATAAATTTGCCACTCATTTTGTCGTGAGAGAGCACCGGTACTTTGCAGATATTGGCACCGGGGGCTATTTTGAAGTTCGGGAATCCATGACCATCGAATTTCTGGAGGGCCGAAGTTCGTTCTCCAGAATAGCAGGTAGGGCGTTTTCCTCTCCTCTGACCGGCCTTGCCATTTTTCCCCTTCCCAAAAACCTGTCAGTAGAAAGCAATGATCAACTGCTTGACTACGAATTGAGAAGGAGGGGAAACGACACCTACATCCGGTTTTTCAGGACAGACCAGTCTGAGTTTTCCGACGAAGTATCGGTTTCTCTGACTTATGACCTTTGGGGCGGTACTACAGTTGGTAACAATGTGGATAAGGTGAGATTGACACCCTCTGGATTTTACCCTCAAGAACCCGTTGAAAATATCCGGGTGGAGTTGAATGCTCCCTTTACCGGCCGGGTGGCATCTTCCTCAGGGAGGGTTTCCCTTCCCGATTTATTTCAGAGAGCAGACGAAAGTTCGCTTATTGCAAATGCCTCCTATCCCGCATATCGCCTGGATTACCTGGCCATGGAAACCGATGTGGAAAAAGGTTTTTACGACGAAGCAATGCAGCCACCGGGATTGTTTGGAAAAGATTTTTTGGTGGACAGGATGCATATCCGCGCCGAAATGGACAACAGACAGGGTGTGGAGCTCCATTATGAGTGGACCGTAGAGCACCCCTTCCCAGGAACGGCTTTCACCTTTGAACCTGTGTTCCTCAATAGATACAGTTACAATCCGGAAGAATTTAACGGTCATCTGAAAATTCCATCCTGGAACCTCATGGATGGACGAATTGCACCGGTGACTGAATTTTCCACTGAGAAAGGTGACTGGCAAAACAGAGTGTGGGGTAGCCGCCGAGTACTCACAGCTCCGGAAGGGGTGCGGGCTGAGATGAACTGGAATCCGTCGGCCACTGTGCTGTACCGCGGTCTTTTCAGGAGTGAAAACGGCAGGTCGGTCGTGGAGGTGCCAGTAGTCAGTAAAACCACCGAACCGATTAGGAACATTGAGGTTGAATTAATTCCACCGGATGGTTTTGACCGCTCAGATATTTCCGCTGAGTTATTGATTGACCAAAATGAAACCCTGACACTTAATCTCAGGGAGGGAATTTTTGTGAGTGACCAGCCCGATTTGGTGATCCCACCAGGCAGTTCAATGACATTGAAGGTAAGTGGTCACGAGGGCTTTGCGGGTGACTTGCCCATAGGTTCTGCACTCTATCTGATTTTCAGAAATAATTTTCCCATCTGGTGGCTTTTGTTGTTGGTACTCGTGCTGTATTTGCTCTGGGACCGCTTTGGAAGAAACCGCAAAGAGGCCGTGGTGGTACAGTTTTATCCTCCCCAAAAAATCACTTCAGCAGAAGCAGGTCTTCTGTGGGATGACAAGTTGCATAAAAAAGACCTGGTTTCTCTGATCTACTACTGGGCCGGAAAGGGATACCTTGAAGTGGAAGAGATTCAGGAAAATAAGAAGATGAGCTACAAGCTCCGGAAGAAAAAAGACCTTCCTGCAAGTGCCAGAGGTTTCGAAAGGACATTCTTCAATGGAATATTTTTCAGGGACGAGGTAAAGCTCAGTGAGTTGAGGTCCCGCTTTTCGCGCACTATGATGAGGGCCTACAAAGAGCTGATGCTATACAGCAAGCAGCACGATTTTTACGCACCCGGTTCACGTGGATTTGGCTGTGGATTGATCGGACTCGGGATTCTGTCCATGGTGGCCGGAATTGTCGGATTGGTATTTGCCTTTTTTACAGGGCATTGGTCCTGGGGTGTTTCCCCGCTGCTGGCAGGTTTTGTACTGGTCTTCTTCGGTCGGATTATGCCCAAGAAAGGACCTTTTGGCATGAAAAAATACCAAAAGTTGCTCGGTTTCAGGGAGTTTGTGCGCACGGCTGAAATTGACAGAATCAAGGCATTGTACCGCGAAAATCCCGGCTATTTTGACTCTACCATCGCCTACGCAATCGTATTCGGCCTCGGTAAGCAGTGGGCCGAAAAATTTGAGGGAATTATGACTGAGCCACCGGACTGGTACAAGGGCAGGGACCGCAGATCTACTTTCAGCACCATCGTTTTTACTGACGCCCTGGTGCGAAGTATGCACCGCATGAATTACGACTTAAGTATGCCACCTCCATCAAGTAGTGGCAGTGGAGCTTCTTCCTGGTCGGGTGGAGGCGGAAGCGGCTTCGGTGGCGGCGGATTCTCCTCAGGTGGCGGCTTCGGCGGCGGTGGCGGCAGCAGTTGGTAATTGATTTGTGCCCACTGAATTATCTCCGAAAAATCAGCTTGCCTCCTATTTCTGTGATTTGTGATTCAGATATTTTAGGATTTACATAATTACGAAATGGTTTTTCGGGCGAGAATTCTAATTCGCTGTCAGGGATGAGGAATCCAGCGGTAATTCTTTGGCTTGGATCCTGGTTGCGTGCAAAAGCCACGGAGCAGGCAAAGGCCGCAGTGGGTTCAATTTTTGTTAGAGGCGTTTTTAAAATCATGCCACCCCTACGGGGTTCGTGTTTTCGTACGGATCAATTTTTATAATCATTTCATTCCTACAGGATTTCTGCCTATCGCTATGAAGCGTTTTTTCAAAATATCTTCAAGAACCAAAAACCCCAGTATAAAGATCTACTGCCTGCTACATTGAGGTAGCGGCCTCGCAAACAACTCACTAACTCACAGACTCACCAATTCATAACTAGCCTGCCCCCAATGCTTTGGGGGGAAATGGTCCACCACAGTGGAACAGAGGTCACAGAAAGTTCAATTGACAGTGGACAATGGACAATGGACAATTTTTTTGGCGAAATTTCTTGAATTCTGGGCAGGGTTATGATTTTTGGGAGGTTCGTTGTGTAGGGATTATTGGTCTCTCCACCTCCCCAAAGCATAGTCTGGCCCCAAAGCATTGGGGGGGTGGGGGGCAAAGAAAGGTGTCAAAGGGGGCATCAATACAGTATGAGGGGAGAAGAAATTTCTCCAAATCTATAATCCCAAAAATATAGATATGATGCTGTCATCGAAGGACTTACGCCAAAAAAATAACTAAAAACTCACAACTAAAAACTCAAAACTCAGAGCAAGCCATCGGCCATAGACCAATAACCATCAACCGCTCACGGCCAGGCCATGAAATAAAAATCCAGCCTCTGGTAGAAATGTTTTTTAAACGTTTGTTCATTCATAGGTTGGCGCCCTTTAAGGTAATCCCTCATCAGTCCTACTTTCATGTTGAGCTCTCCATGCAGCAGTTTGTACATCATGGTGGGGGTTACTCCGTAAATGTCTGCAGCGCCCAGGCCGAATTCAAAAACGATCACCGGCCTGTATTTTTCTATAGTTTTCCGCGCCCCTGTCAGAACCCTGTACTCTGCGCCCTCAACGTCCATTTTGATGAAGTCCACGGGGTAATCTCCGGGTAAAACCCTGTCCAGGGTATCTGTTTGCACCTTGATGGGTTCCACTTGCTCAGATGACCGATCGTACTTCCGGCGCAAAATACCGCTGTAGGCCGGGTTGCTCTTTACGTATTGAAAGGTGGTTTCTCCAGAGGTATCAGAAAGGCAGATGTCACTCAGCGTGACCGATTTAGCGTATTTTTGCTTCAAATCATCAAACAGAGCTGGTATGGGCTCGAAGGCAAAATGCTTTCCATCCGGGCAGTTTTTCAATACACTGTCCAAAAACTCTCCCTTGTGACATCCCACATCCACGCAGTTTGAGTCCACCTCGGTGGCTTTTTGCAAGACATTTACCGTCTGCCGGTCATAAGTGATGTTTTTGTTGATATTCAGAGGCACCTTCATTAGTGCCTGCCTGATCATTGACTTCATAAATTCCTCTGTTTCTGATTGTAAAGATATGAAAAGCTGTCAATAGCTCTCACTGTGAGATAAATTTTGGAGTGCGATTAGAGAGAGTCTCTAAGAAAAAGCGGTGGAAATTATGAAAAAATTTAGGGTTCCCCTTCTGGTATATAAAAAAATGTTAAATTTGACGCGAAAGTATTGGTGTATTGATGGCAATTAATGGCTGATAGTTTCTTGCAAATCGATTTAATTTTATGATTCATAGTTTTTTACTCATTTAAAAATTTTATCATGGAAAATCCAATATCCAACCCGGAAGTGGTGAGTACTAAAGAGTGGTTGATTACCATCCTGCTCATGATTATCCCCATTGTCAACATCGTGCTCCTTTTTTTATGGGCACTTGGAGGAAATGCCAACCCAAATAAGGCGAATTGGGCCAAAGCTACCCTAATCTGGTTTGCAATCCTAATTGTATTTTATGTGATTTTTGGGGTTACTTTGGGTGCTGCATTCTTTATGTTTGACGGAGGAATGTAATCTCTATCCGTATTCTTGATAAAAGATTTTTTCTAGAAAATCTTGATTGTATTCTGTCGCTTACCAGGCACGGACTGCGTAGTTCTAGGTGTGTCCCATCTGGAAGTTTAACAACATAAACTCATTGTAACTTCCAAAGTCGATTTTGTAGAAGTCCCCGGCTGGCAGGTTTTTCCAGGCCAAATCCAGATGAACAAGAGGTTTGAGAAGAATAAGGGTATGCGAGAATTTAGACATACGGTGAAAAGTAGTGAAAATAATCAAAGTTCATTTGGTTCTGAACTAAAGATGTATTAACTTTGCCTCTGAATTGAGAGTGACCCATGAGAGAGAAACGAATGGCTTACATACAGGAGGTGGGTTTGTTTTTTGAGCGCCTTGGACTTACCCGCACTGCCGGAATGGTATTGGGATATTTGATGTCTGATGACCGCGATGCAGTGAGTTTTCAGGAGATCAGAAAAGCACTAGAGATCAGCAAGGGATCGGCCAGCCAGAATTTGAATGGCTTGATTGAGTTGCAAATGGTCGAAAAAAGGCTGAAGCGAGGGGACAGAAAGACATATTATGCCTTTAAAATTCAGCCCATTGAAATCCTGTTAGAAGAGCGCATCAATGTGATTGGAGTTCTTTTGGACCTCTTTGACAAAGCCCGTGAAATAAGGGGAAAGCGAGAGGACAGTTCGGATGAAAGTCTTCGCGATGCGATACGCACCTATGGATGGATTTCTGACAGACTGCGGGACCTGCGGGATGAATCCCTGGCCGATAGAGAAAAGTCTGATTAGGAGGGTGAGACTGAATATTTGCTCATCCTGATACTTGTTTTGAATACACAGGGGCGGATGGAAAAAGTAAGTTCCGCCTCTTTAACCGGAAAAATTATTGAACTATGAAAGTACTGATTTTCCTGTCCATTTTTTGTTTTGGCATGCTGCCAGTGTTGGAATCCCAGGATTCGAGGCAGATTCTCGAGCGCATGGAAGATGTGATGCGCGGGGATAATCTCTATGCTGAAATGACCATGACCATTGAACGCCCGAGGTACGAGCGTGAAATCTCCATAAAGTCCTGGCACATTGGGAATGATTATTCCATGATTCTAGTGACAGCTCCTGCGCGAGACCGCGGCACTTCTTTTCTAATGCGCGAAAATAATATTTGGACCTACGACCCGCGAATCGACCGGGTGACCAGGCTTCCATCCTCTATGATGTCTCAGTCCTGGATGGGTTCTGATTTCACCAACGATGACCTCGTGAGGGACTCGGATGTGATTGAAGATTACGAGCACCGGGTGGTTCGCACTGAAGAGTACGAGGGCAGAGATTGCTATGTACTCGAATTAATTCCCAAACCGGAAACACCTATAGTTTGGGGCAAGGTCAAAATGTGGGTAGCCAAAGACACTTACATCCAATTGCGTATGGAACAGTACGACCAGCGAGGCGATTTGGTGAATGAGATCAAACTTAGTGAGATCAAGGCTTTTGGCGACCGGGAAGTGCCCTCTAGAATGGTGGTGATACCGGTGGATCAGGAGGGCCGCCAAACCGTTTTGGAATACCAACTAATGGATTTTGATGCCGATATTGAACTCGACTTTTTTGACAGGAGAAATATGCAGCGATTGCAGTGATTTATTGCAAGTAAAATGAGTAGCCCGTTTATTGAAGCCAATTCCCGGGCCTGATAAAATAATAAACCGATGGGTTTTCATTGAATTACCCGTCGGCGAAGGTTTGAAGATAAACAGGATTTTCAGATGAAAACTTTATTTAAACTCGCCTGGAGGAGCCTTTGGAGGAACAAGAGAAGGACCCTGATTACCATTTCTGCTCTGATATTTGCTGTGGTGGCCTCTGTTTTTATGCAATCAATCAACCGGGGGTCCCACGAAATGATCGTGGATAATATGACCCGCTTTCAGACTGGATACTTGCAGATTCAGGACTACCGGTTTGAAAATGAGCCCTCACTGGACAATTCCTTTTATTACGACGGTGATTTGGAAAGAGAACTGCTCGAACAGGATGACCGCATCACTTTTGTTTTGCCGAGAATTGAAACTTTTATGCTGGCTGCCGATGAGCAGACCACCAGGGGCGGTTTTGTCTTTGGAGTGGACCTGGAAAAAGAACACCAATTCAACGGCCTTAAAGACCGGCTGGTAAATGGTCGTTTTTTTGATGATCGAGAGCGTGGGGTGGTGCTGAGCCAGGGGTTTTCCGACCGGCTGGGATTGTCTGTGAGTGATACCATTGCTCTGATCGGACAGGGTCGATTCGGCATGTCTGCCAGTGGTCTTTATGAAATTGTGGGAATTATGGATCACCCATTGCCCGATATGAACTCCAGGACCATTTACATGCCACTGGAAACCGCCAGAGAGCTGCTATCCGCTGAGGATAAGGTCACCTCGCTTTTGATCGGAATGGATAGCGACCGGCACACGGATGCAGTTGCTGCAAATATTGGTCATTTTTTGGAGGGCAGCGAACTCCGCGTGTTTACGTGGCCCGAATTGATACCGGAGTTGCTCGAATTGCTGGAATTTGACCTGGTAGGGGCGTACTTGATGTCCTACATTCTGTACATCGTAATTGCATTTGGATTTTTCGGGACTATTCTCACAATGACACTGGAGCGCATTAAGGAATTCGGCATTTTGATATCAGTGGGTATGGCACGGTTAAAGCTCGCTTTTACACTCTTCCTGGAGGTGTTTATCATCGGATTGTTGGGAGTGATTGCCGGTGTTGTATTTGCCTGGTTGTTGCTCTACTATTTTTACCTGTATCCGATTGAGCTGACCGGTGAGTTGGCGGAAACGGTGATTGATATGGGTTGGGCGCCGGTACTACCGATGTCATTTGCCCCGGACCAGTTTTATACACAGGCTGTAATTGTATTTTTTATTGCAATCCTCATAGCTGTTTATCCCATGTACCGGGTAATTCGACTCGATGTCATCAGCGCCTCTCGCTCGTGACCACTTTTGGAATTTTAAATGAACTGAGCAGATAAATTGATTGCAGAAAAAAATAAAGTACGGGGTGAATAGAATTACAGCCTGGCCCCGATGAATGATTGAAAATTTTTGCCAATGAAAATACTTCTCAAAATTGCCTGGAGGAACATATGGAGGAACAAAGGTCGGAGTGCTGCCCTTTTAACCGCCATTGTGATAGGTTTGTGGGCGGGCGTAGTAACGGTTGGACTCATGACCGGCCTATTGGATCAGCGCATTGATAATTTAATCGACTCTGAAATTGCCCATCTTCAGGCCCATCATCCCGAATTCAGGGAAGAACACAGACCGGAAATGGTTCTTCCTGATGTTACAAAACTAACCACCTGGCTGGATGAACACCAGTCTGTCCGCTCCTACACTGCGCGGTCCATAGTTGAGGGCATGTTTCAATCTCCCGTAAAAACCTCCGGGGTGCGAATCATGGGGGTCGATCCGGAAAGGGAGCGCAATACCACTACTTTTCACGAAAACCTGGTCAGTGGTGATTACGTGGATGCAGATATTAGAAATCCCGTCATCCTGGGCCTTGAGTTGGCTGAAGAGCACAATATAGAAATTGGAAATCGCATCGTATTGACTTTTGAGCAGTTAGATGGTGAATTGGCATCGGCTGCTTTTAATGTGAGTGGGTTTTTCAGATCGGGTTCCACCCATTACGACAGGGGCAATGTGATTGTCCACATAAAAGATATTCAGGAACTATTGAGTGAGAAGCCGGTTTTTCACGAGATTGCAGTGGTGCTACACGATATTGAGGAGGCCGAAAGTGTAGTGATGGCCATCAATGAACAGTTCGATGGATTGGTTGCACAAACCTGGGACCAACTCTCACCGGAACTCGGCACTATTGTTCTTTTGGGTTCTTTCATGCTCTTTATCGTGACTATGATCATAATGATCGCCCTTGCCTTTGGGATTCTCAACACCATGTTGATGGCACTTTTCGAGCGCATTCGTGAGATTGGCATGCTCATCAGTATTGGAATGAGTCGAATAAGGGTCTTTTTCATGATCGTACTGGAAGCGGTAATGCTGACTATTACCGGGGCGGCCGTCGGGATGCTGTTTGCCTGGGGAACCATTACACTATTGAACAGAGAGGGCGTGGATTTGGCCCTTTTTGCCGGTGGAATCGAAGAAATCGGTTGGCCCACGGTCATTTATCCGGCAATTACCCTGGGGGAGTTTTTCTCTATTACAGTGGTAGTGATAACCATGACATTGTTGGCTACTCTGTACCCGGCTTATAAGGCATTTAGGGTCAATCCAATGGAAGTGGAAAAAGATACCTGATAATTAAAAATCTAACGAATAAAAATTCCATAATTATGGCTGTAATAAGAACCGAAAAAATCTGCAAGGTGTACAACCCGGACACTATACCGGTGCACGCGTTAAAAGATGTGTCGATCCAGGTCGAGAAGGGGGAGTTCACCAGCCTGGTGGGACCTTCAGGTTCCGGGAAAACCACATTGCTAAATATGCTGGGGGCGCTCGACATGCCTTCTTCCGGAAAATCATTTATAGGAGATGTCGAAGTCACAAAACTTTCCGACAAGGAACGGATAAATTTTCGCCTTCACAACATTGGATTTGTCTTTCAGCACTACAACCTGATTCCCGTGTTCACTGCACGCGAAAATGTGTCCTTCATAATGATGTTGCAGGGGGTGGCCCAGAAAGAATTGTTGGAGCGCGCCGATGAATTGCTGGAAAGTGTGGGGCTCGGAGACCGAAAAGATGCAAGGCCGCATGAGTTGTCAGGAGGACAGCAGCAGCGTGTGGCTGTGGCGAGGGCGCTCGCTTCAAAACCCAGATTTATACTAGCAGACGAACCTACGGCCAACCTGGATACCAAAGCGGCTATGAACCTGCTCGACATCATGGAA
Organism: Saprospiraceae bacterium; assembly: GCA_007121335.1. Lineage (GTDB taxonomy): Bacteria > Bacteroidota > Bacteroidia > Chitinophagales > Saprospiraceae > PWJY01. Next base: position 70,888 of record SKLY01000012.1, read on the forward strand.
AAAATGAACGAGGAGCAAAAGGTCACCTTCGTTTTTTCAACCCACGATCAACGTGTCATTAAAAGGGCTCGTCGCGTGGTCACGCTGGTCGATGGTGCCGTTCATTCCGATAAAACCACAACCCCTGATAATACTGTGAAAGAGTGATAATGGGAAATATACAGTTATTCAATTACGAATGACGAATTGGGGATTTGGCAAGAATTCTGACCTTCTGGGTGAAATGAGGGATTATTGGGTGATTAGGTGTGTAGGAATTTGGTTTCACGCGGAGGGGATAAAGCTTCAGGAAAGAAGGTTTTAAAGAGTAAGAAAAGTTTTAGAATGGACACTTGTGGATTACTAACTCAAGAAGTTTAATCATGAGAAACATACCATTGGTGATTTTCTCTCTTTTGTTCCCCTTTTGTTTATCCGGGCAATTGAGTGAGCGCCTGGATGTCAGTGGATACTTCCAGGGTAATCCGGTATTTATAAACGCCGATCTCCCGCCACCTCTGACCAGGAGCAATTGGATGGAGTACAGGTTGCAAAACAGGCTCAATATCCGCCTCGATGTATCGGAATCTGTCCAGTTCTACTGGCAAATGAGAACACGGGCTTTTTTTGGGGATCTGGTGAGAGAATTGCCGGGATATGCGAGTGGAATTGATGTGGATGATGGCCTGGTTAATATGTCCTGGATGGTGGCTTCCAGGGAAAAGTGGGTATTGCACTACATACCGGACCGACTTTACTTTCGCTACACTGCCGATGACTGGGATGTGCGCATAGGTCGTCAGCGCGTGAATTGGGGCATTAATACCATCACCAATCCCAATGATATTTTTAACATATACTCTTTTTACGACTTTGATTACCGGGAGCGACCGGGTTCCGATGCAATCCGGGTACAGCGATATTTAGGGATAAGCGAGCGGGTGGAGTTTGCCGCCAGTCCATCTAGAAACTTTAGAAACAGCATCTTTGCCGGCCTTTACGGATTTAATTGGGGCAATTACGATATCCAGGTCATCGGTGGATACTACAGAAACCGACTGGCTTTGGGTGGCGGCTGGGCCGGAAGTATTGAAGGAGCGGGATTCAAGGGAGAATTGATGTACTACGCCGATTTTGAAAAGGAAAACGGAAATCGGGCTACCAATTTCGTGGCAGCTATTTCGGGGGATTATATGTTTGCATCCGGTTTGTTTGTAACCACGGAGTTTTTGTTCAATGCAGATGGCGGATTGGATCAATTGTTACTCATTGCTGAGGACTTTGCTCCAGACAACCCCTCTCTGTCAAAGTACCAAATTGCCATGCAACTGACCTATCCGGTTCACCCACTTGTAGATTTAATTTTTGCCACCATTTACTACCCTGATGAGGCCGCTGTTTTTTTGTCTCCGGGAGTCAGTTGGTCGGTTATAGAAAATCTGGACATTCAGTTGCTTGGGCAGGCTTTTGTCGGTAGGTCAGATTCCGTGCTTTCAAATGCTGCCAATCTTGTGACTGCCTCAGTGAGATACAGTTATTGAGGTTTTGACACAAAAAAAGCCGGAAGGATTGACCCTCCGGCTTACATATTTCTCATTTGTTAAATCCCGGTTCCCGGGGTAGGAATTTACTCCTCCTCCTGGTCGTCGGCTTTAAGCTTAGCTTGTAGTTCTTTGAGTTCATCCATTTTGCCCTCTGCCGCAAGTTTGGCCTGCTGTGGCCATTCGGTCGGGTCAAATGCCTTGTATCTGCTGCCCGCCTCTTCCAATATGGCTTTGAGTTGATCAACAGTTGCTGAAGCTATGGAGTCGAAAGTAGCAAAACCACCGGCTGCGAGAACTTCTGCTAATTTGGGACCCACGCCATCAAGTACCTTGAGGTTGTCAGGCTTGCCGGCATCCGCTGGGATGGCTTCTTTCTTAGGAGCCTCGGCTTTGGGTTCTTCAGCTTTAGTTTCTTCCACTTTAGGAGCCTCAGCTTTTGCAGGTTCCTCTTTTTTAGCTGGAGCAGCTGTTTTTGCCTTAGCGATTTTAGAGTCCAACTTTTCTGCTACCTCTTCCATTTTTGGAATGATGGAGACAAAAGTTCTTCTCAGTCTTTTCTTTTTGAACCTGACCGTTCCGTCAGTAAGAGCATAGAGCGTGTGGTCTTTGCCGATTCCGACATTGTCACCTGCGTGGAACCTGGTCCCGCGCTGACGCACGATTATATTTCCTGCAACAGCCTCCTGGCCGCCGTAGAGTTTTACACCCAGGCGTTTACTATTACTGTCGCGTCCATTGTCCGTACTACCTACACCTTTTTTGTGTGCCATGATCTGATTGGTTTAAGTCGATTAAACAGAAATTTTATCAATATGGAGTTCAGAGAGGTACTGTCTGTGCCCTTTTTTGCGTCTGTAACCTTTTCTTCTCTTCTTCTTGAAGACGATCAATTTATCATCCTTGAGGTGGTCCACTACAGTAGCCTCCACGGTTGCGCTTTCCACCTTGGGTTTTCCAATGCGGACATCACCTCCATTGGCCACGAGAAGGACTTCGTCAAAGGAAACCTTTGAACCCGATTCTTCAGGCAGTCTGTGAACGAAGACTTTCATGCCTTCCTCGACCTTAAATTGCTGCCCTGCTATATTGACAATTGCGTACATAATTACCACTTTTTAGAAATGGACTGCAAAGGTACAACTATGTTTTGAAATAACACAAACATCTGTCAAAATAATTCTCTAAGTCGGAAGGTATGTGTTTGTCTGTCCTCTTCTCTTTCCACACGTACCCTGATTCTCTTTCCTTCCTGGCGCTCCAATCTGTTGGTAATAAACCTGAGACTCATAAATGATGACGGCCATCTCTGAAAGGCTACGATCCTGTCACCCCTGCGCAATCCCGCTTCCCAGGCGGGGGATTTATCTGCTACATTGGCGATGTAAAACCGGTTTAATTCCGGTCCCGCTGCAATTACAGACATCCCGCTTTTGTTATACCGAAAAGGTTCGTCAAAATTTCGCTCGGGTCTCAGGTGAATGACCTCATCGGTATAGTTAATATACAGGTGAAAACGATTGAGTAATTGATTGCCGATTATTCCCTCCCGGTTGAGGTCCCTGAAGTCGATGGCCATGGTGTCAATATCCTGAAAATTGGTGACGATGTCTCCGAATTGATGATCCCACAATTCAAGGCCCGGAACACGGCTAAGGTAGCCCTTTAGGTATCCACCGAGTCCTGCACCCAATTGGCCACTAATCGCATTTTCAGGTATTTCAAGATCGGGGTGTGTATTGGAGTGCAACAATAAGGGAAGGCCCGCGCCGGTATCCAGCAAGAAACGCAGTGGGGTTTTATCATTGCCGTTAAGTCGAACATTGCCTTTGACGTAGGGCTTGTTATTGATAACTTCGATGGGGAAGCTGTGGTAATTGGACCCCGGTTCCTTGAAAGAAGATCTGTGGTGCAACTCAATGTAATTCCGTCTGTAGTTTATTTCCACTATATAATCGGCAAAGAAAGAAGCACCCAACAATCCGTGCACCGTTTTTCCCAACAATTGATCCAGTACTGAATGGTCCTCCTCCAATACCAGTATGCTCATATTTTTGGACTTCGAGGGTGCGGCCTTGACAGGAATATTGTGAGCGATAAGTGCGTGGAGTTCACGGCTGAGGTCGGCCCCATATACAGGAATTCTGCGGTCGTATTCCACACCAAAAATGTCGGTGTAAATTCTGTTGAATAATATGGTGTGTTGGGCTCCAGTGTCGAAAATGAGGTTTAGTTCCAGGTTTCCAAATATCGTAGCCCGGATAATGATAAAATCCTGATGGGTCTGAAACGGTATGCGCACACTTTCTCCGTCCTGGGTGATATCCTGCACCTGGGTTGATAATGGACTCCCACTGCTAAAGGCAAACAGAAAGGTTATCCAAAGAACCGAAATATGTGATTTTAATCTACGTATCATCCATAGTACAACGCAAGCAGACCAGACTCTTGTTTAATTCCCGGAAATCCGTATTGAAATGTTTGATGCGTAATGGCAGTAGAAAATTTAGAAAGTAGAAAGTTTGGAAAGTACAAAGTTGATATTGGCCGATAGGAATTGAATAATTTCGGATGTAGGGACGCAATGCCTTGCGTCCGCTACTATATGGTCCTATTTTGTCGCACAAGACATATTTTTGGCAGTAGAAAATTTAGAAAGTAGAAAGTTTGGAAAGTACAAAGTTGATATTGGCCGATAGGAATTGAATAATTTCAGATGTAGGGACGCAATGCCTTGCGTCCGCTATACTAAGGAAGGCGTAAAGAGGGTATTTTAAGGCAGCAAGCACAGCAGGAGTATCCTCCAAAAGTAAGAACCCCTAAAAATTAGTATATTGCTGTAAATAAGATACTTACGCCGAAAAAAGCCATCAACTATCCGCCATCAACCATCAACCAATGAGGCCATCCGCCATCGCCAAAAGGAGGCCAGCAAAAGTGCTGATACCATGTCCCAAATGCCCCACCATGCTACCACGAGCAACATGCCACCCAATCCCTCGAAAAAGTTGAATACAAGCACCAGGCCCAAACCGGCATTTTGGATTCCCGTCTCGAAGGAAATGGCTTTGGAATCCGCTACATCCAGGCCGTTTAGTCTGCCGAAGTAATATCCCATCAACAGCGCCCCGCCATTGTGAACCAAAACCAGGAAAAATACCAACTTAAAGTAATAGACCAGATCGGCTCTGTTGTCGTAAACCGCCACGAAGATGATGGCGATAAAAATTATGAGCGCGAGGGTTTGTACCGGCTTGCTTATTTTTTTGGAAAAGCTGGGGTAGTGGTGATTGAGTAACATTCCGGCAATCAGGGGCAGCAATATGAGGTAGGTTATACTCAGCAACATGCTGGTGGGATCTACGGCGACCTCATTGAGCAACTCACTGGTCTGCGGCAATAGACCGGCCCAAAACTGAAAGGTGACCGGGGTGATCACAATGGCAAACATGGTGACTATGCTCGTAAGTGTAATGGACAGGGCCGTATTCCCACCGGCCAGGTGAACGGAAAAGTTCGAAATATTGCCACCCGGACAGCAACTTACCAGTATCAGCCCCAATGCCACACTGGCCGCCACATCCCAAAGACCAATCAAAATCAGGGTAAAAACAGGCAGCAAAAGCAATTGGGAGGTGAGTCCCGTCAAGGAAGATTTGGGATAGCGGATCAGCCGCAAAAAGTCGTCCACCCGGAGATTGAGGGATATCGAAAACATGATAAACCCTAAACAGATGTTCAACAACAACAACTGGTCAGGGCTGAAATCAATGATAATGTCGTCAATGGCTTCCACTAATCTCCTCTTTCTTTATAAAAGGCCGCAAATTAAATAAATTTGGGAAAACCGGGGATTTGGTTTCACCTTTGAAAGTCCTCGACTTAAGTTTTTTAGTTGAAATATGTCTAATTACCAGTAATTAATACATAAATTTATATATTAATTTAAGACTTTTAGCCCCATAATAAATGCCCTGTGAAAATATTCGTTCTATTCTAATCATAATTTATCCCCGAATTTAATGCAATCCATTGCAAATCATTCTCTATTACTTTTTGCCTTGATACAAAAAGTAACAAAAAAATCAAGGCCTCGTATGAATTTGACTAAAAAATTGGCCCCTCACCTAAAAGTTGTCAAACTTGTTCATAGGAATTTGCAAAGCACCAATACTACGGGAAGAATCAGGGATTGCAGAGTTTGTTGCTATTGATTCTCCGAATCATTTTGTCGAATTCCTATGACCTTCAGACACTGACAACTTTCTTAACGGTGAGAAACCAATTTTTCTTAACGCCAAATTCATAAAGCCTGCCCCCAACACTTTGGTGGGGCCGTCCCTTAATCTGAATTAATTGATTTTGCTTACACGCCTGCCATAGAATACCCAGTTTAAGGATACTCACTCTCAAATCACGCAATTCAATAATTGCCTCTCATGACCCATAACCCGACACTTCATCAAGTTTTCGGATTTTTAAGCCAACTCAATGGAGTTTCATGGTGGAATATGATTGACAGATTACAAGGTTACAAGATGCGCAAAGCATTATGTTTTGAGTATAATCTCAATCCCTAACTGCTATTTTTATCATTCCACTTTAGCTATCCTTTATAGTGCTAAGCTTGTTTTTTTACAAGGGATGCAGTCTTTGACTTGAGCCTGCATTAGAACCTTCACCTTATTTTTGCAGTGAAAAATATCCTTAATCACCGCAATTTTGCGGCAAATGTGCCGTATATTTACCGCAAATTCATTCTCCCGATGAAAAAATACATTTATGAGTATGAGAACTGGACCGATTTTTCCTGGACGACCGGTCGATTAACCCTGTGTTTGGAGAGGTAAAATTACTTCAGGGTAAGATTATTGGGCAGATGAGCGCATTGGGTTTTTCGGATAAGGAAGAAATCACTTTGAATGCACTCACCTTCGACCTGGTTAAATCTTTTGAAATAGAGGGGGAATCTCTGAACTACCATCAGGTCCGCTCTTCCATTGCCAGGCGGTTGGGAATCAAAGTGGCGGGTTTGGTTCCCGGTACCCGGCATATTGAAGGTGTGGTGGAGATGATGTTGGATGCAACCGGGAGATACGATCAGCCTCTGACCAACGATCGCTTATTTGGATGGCATGCAGCGCTTTTTCCCACGGGATTCACTGGGCCTTATGAGGTTGAGGTGGGAAAGTTTCGCACGGGTAAAATGCAGGTGGTATCAGGTGCAATGGGCATGGAAAAGGTGCATTTCGAAGCCCCGGATCCTGAGTTGGTTGACGGGGAAATGGAAAAATTCCTGGATTGGTTCAATAACGATCACAGCCTGGATCCGGTACTCAAAGCTGCTTTGGCGCATTTTTGGTTTGTTACTATTCACCCTTTTGATGAAGGGAACGGCAGAATCGCCAGGGCCATCACCGATATGATGCTCGCGCGATCTGAGAATAGCAGCGAGCGATTTTACAGTATGTCGAGCCAAATTTTGAATGAGAGAAAACGCTATTACGAGACGCTTCAAAAGGTACAGGGCAGTTCCGGGGATATCACTGAGTGGATGAACTGGTTTTTGCACTGTCTGAAAAATGCCATGTTGGCCACAGAGGCGACCACCCGGTCCATTTTGCGAAAGGCAGAATTCTGGAAGTTACACGAGCAAACTCCCTTCAATCAACGCCAGCGCCTTATGTTGAATAAAATACTCGATGGATTTGAGGGCAAATTGAAAACATCCAAATGGGCAAAAATTGCCAAATGTTCTTCAGATACTGCATTGAGGGATATCAGAGACCTGATGGATAAAGGTATTTTGCGTCAAACAAACGAAAGGGGCCGAAGTACAAACTATGAATTGGTTGACTTTAAAGCCGAATAAACCGGCAAACACCGCTTTAGAATGACCAGCCCAGATTGACGTAACCAACTAGCCTGCCCATTTCGGGACTGTATGAAAAAGTGGTTTCCACCGGCCCGATTCTGCTGAGATAACCGAGACTGATACCCCCTCCCAGCACATAGGTGTTTTTCGGCCAATCCCGGGGTGAGATTCCAAATCCCCAGGATCCTGCCTGCATCATGATTGAAGCGAAAAATCGCTCTCCCAATGCCCGCTGTATTCCAAATCTTCCTGAGAGGTATCTATTGTCCATAAATTGGTATTCGCGCAAACCGAGCATAGTGAGTTGTCTGTCCACAACCGGATGATATCCTCCGATATTGTAAGATGTGATAAAGCCCTGCCTGTGGTCTAGTAAGGCAGCAAATTCTATGAGAAAATGAGCGGTGAATTTGTCAGTTAGGGGTAGGTATTGTAACCATTTTGCGCGTATGTTTTGATAATTGGTCAGCCTGAGGCCAAGGTCCCTTAAATTCGGATCTTCATAATTATCTTTTTTCAACCTCAGACTGTGATGGTATCCAAAATTGTGACTTAGTGAAAAATAGAGGTCCTGACCTTTTGTGGGGAAAGCGTGGCGGTTCAGGGTGTATCTATCCCATTTTACGCCCACCTTCCAGCCATTGACCCAGCCTTTGATATTAACATCTGCATTGTTTCGCTGAGAAACTTTTTGCATGCGGCGCCCAATGCCCACTGACCAATAACTCTCCCTGTCAATGATGCTCGAATATTCGATAGAAGCCTGGAACAGGGTGCGTCTGTAATCCACCGGCTGACTGTGTCCCTCGTAGGGAAATCTGATGAGAGAACCCTCAATTTCGGCTGTGATCCAATTGCTTCGCTGGTCGTCCAGGAAAAAGCGCTTACGTCCGAGCAGTGTTGGATTTTCACCTACACGGAGCCTACTCTCTGCCTGGGTATTATTCCAAATAGGATTTTCCAGTTGAATGCCACCACCAATCCAGACCCCGAGCTGATCGTTGTATCCGAGCATTCCACCCACTCTTACCAGGGATTTCTCGAGCAGGTCGAGGACGAGGTCAGTATTGTCTTCATCTCTTTCTTCCGCAAAAACATAAATTCTATCAAACAGGCCTGTGGCGTAGAGTACCCGCACGGCACGAAGTATCTGGCTGCTCGTGGCTTTTTTCCCTTCCTTCAGAGGGAATGCCTGGCGCGCCATTTTTTCACTTACTGATTCCAAGCCGCGGAATTCGATGGACCTCAATTTATACTGCTCTCCGGCGGGCTTGGTTGTAAAGCGCTCTATCTTTCTCTCCGTCTGGGATGCGGCAATTTCTTCAAACAGTTCGAGGTTATTCCTGGCTTCCTTCTTTCCCAGTTCGATTATTTTTTCCACCTGGTCAAAATCGTTGGCTTCAATGCCTTCCAGAGGGATGTCAAGAAACCAGGTCGCTTTTTCCTTGTTGCTAGCGAAGGTTTTGGCATCTGAGAAAAAACCTACCTGTAGGATTACATCCAGGGGATTTCTGAGTTGGTCAACCGATCTCAGGCCCCTTGCCACATTGACGCCCAAAACCTTGTCTGCACCCATTTCATAGGCCACATCCACGGGAAAATTGTTGGATACACCCCCGTCGATCAGTATTTTGCCATCTATTTCTACAGCGGTAAAAACGGCGGGTACCGCCATAGAAGCCCGTATCGCTTTGGAGATAATGCCATTCCTCAATACCACTGCTTCTCCGGTTTCCAGATCCGTAGCCACGCAGGCAAATGGGATGGGTAGGTCATTGAATTCTCGCATGTGGGAGGCGTGCAAAAAAATCGTGCTCAATTCGTTCCACAATTGCTGACCCTCCAGTGCGCCGGTTTCAAATCTGAGTCTTCCCTCTTCAAAAGGTCTGCTGAAAAGGTATTTTCCGGCCTCTCTCCTGTTGGCAGGGTGGATAAACTCCAGGTTTACTTCTGAGCTAAAAAGGGTACTCCAGTTGGTCCGCAATGCCATTTCCTCGATTTCCCGGGCAGTATAACCTGATGCATACATGCCACCCACTATGGCGCCCATACTCGTTCCGGAGATGTAGTCAAGCTCAATTCCCAGACTGTCGATTATGTGCAAAACCCCAATTTGTGCCAGCCCTCTCGCCGCTCCACCGCTCAATGTGAGCCCCAGGGTTTCTCTTTCGGGATCGGAATTTTCAACCGGATTCACAGCCCGAATTTCTGCTGTCGCTAAAAGCAGGAGGGTGAAAAGGAGGCAGGATTTGAGTGATTTCAACATAGGGTAACAATATCCCGGTTCTGTGTACTTTTTAGGCAAAAATTTAGATGAGCTCCATCAATGGTATTTTTAACGCAATTACCCCGGCAAAAGTCCGGCTTACCACACAAAATATACCCGGTGGGACGAAAAAATATTCGGGATGGTATAGTGCCCTTACTCTCCCTGCATGTTTTGTAGGGAAAGTCAAATCAAGAATGCCAGAATCCCTTTTGTTGAAATTTTTCTCCCGGCAAAAATTATAATGACCCACAACATTTGAGATAAGAATTTTTACCACTGTGCGAAGGGGAGAGGTGACCACATCTCAAGTGCCGGCGCTTCACTTTCTTCAATAAATCAGTAATTTTGCGAAAAAATAATACACAATGGATTTATCATTTATTAAGACACTGGGCCTGAAGCCCGAAAATGCGGGAACATCTACAGGTCAAAAATACCTTGTTTCCGATGAGTATATTACCTCTCATTCTCCTGTTGACGGCAGGGAAATAGGCCGTGTGAGTATTACCACTCGCGAACAGTATGAGCAGGTGATGGAACAGGCTGAAAAGGCATTTATCAATTGGCGAATGATGCCGGCTCCACAGCGCGGTGAAATTGTGAGGCAGTACGGCAATGCACTGCGGGAGAACAAGGACGCTCTGGGCCGCCTCGTCTCTTACGAAATGGGCAAAAGTCTGCAGGAGGGCTGGGGTGAAGTTCAGGAAATGATCGATATATGTGATTTTGCTGTGGGGCTATCCCGCCAGCTTTACGGACTCACCATGCACTCGGAAAGACCGAGACACCGAATGTACGAGCAGTGGCATCCGCTGGGAATCGTGGGCATCATATCCGCATTTAATTTTCCGGTTGCAGTCTGGTCGTGGAACTCCATGATCGCCATGGTTTGCGGGAATGTTTGTGTGTGGAAGCCCTCTGAAAAATCTCCTCTCTGCAGCGTGGCCTGCCAAAATCTCATGCAAAATGTGCTTAAAGACAATGGCATCGAAGAGGGCGTGGTGAACCTGATCAATGGCGACTATCGGGTTGGAGAGTACATGACCAAAGACAATAGAGTGCCCCTGGTATCGGCTACAGGAAGTACCAGAATGGGGAAAATTGTGGGCGCTGAGGTGGCCTCGAGACTCGGAAAAACCATTCTTGAACTCGGTGGAAACAACGCCATTATTATTACACCTTCTGCAGATATGGAGGTCGTACTGACCGGAGCTCTTTTTGGGGCTGTCGGAACTGCCGGTCAGCGCTGTACATCTACCCGGAGGTTGATCATCCACGATTCTGTTTACGATGAAATGAAAGAAAAACTGGTCAGCGCCTACGGACAGCTCAAAATCGGAAACCCCCTGGATGAGACCAATCACGTAGGACCGGTAATCGACAAGGACTCCGTCAATACCTACCTCGACGCCCTGAAAGCCATTGAAAACCAGGGTGGCAAACTGCTGGTGGAAGGCGGTGTACTCGAGGGTGAGGGCTATGAGAGTGGCTGTTATGTAAAGCCCTGCATAGCTGAGGTAACTCCCAACATGGATATTGTAAAAACCGAGACCTTTGCGCCCATTCTCTACATTATGAAGTACAGCGACCTGACCGAGGCCCTCTCCATTCACAACAATGTGCCTCAGGGACTTTCGTCTGCGATTATGACGGATAGTATGAGGGAAGCAGAGCGGTTTCTGTCCCATGAGGGATCGGATTGCGGAATTGCCAATGTAAACATAGGTACGAGTGGTGCCGAGATTGGCGGAGCTTTCGGAGGGGAAAAGGAAACCGGTGGCGGCCGTGAAAGTGGTTCTGATTCCTGGAAAGCCTACATGAGAAGGCAAACCAACACCATAAACTGGAGCGAAGAACTTCCCCTTGCTCAGGGAATCAAATTCGACCTCTGATGGTGCTGTAGACTTAATTCTTGCTCACCGTATCTGCTCCCGCTTTCCAACAAATTGGCGGATTGGGCGGGTGCGGTGAGTATAAAATGCCCCTGGTGTAAACCGCTTAACCAAACCGACTTTGCTCCCATTTCCATGCAGACCGCATGATGTCTTCGACCCCGTATTGGGGTTCCCAGTTCAGTATTTTCCGGGCTTTGTCGAAGCGTGAGAAAATGGCGGGCACATCCCCCTTTCTCCTTTCCCCTATTTCAAAATTTACACTTTCGCCCGTCACTTTTTCAAATGCCCGAATGGCTTCGAGTACAGTGATGCCGTTGCCAATTCCCAGGTTAAAGGGTTCCACTTTTTTATCAGAGCGTTTTTCAAGGGTGAATTTCAAGGCTGAGGTGTGGGCGCGCGCCAGATCACAAACGTGTATAAAATCGCGTATGCAACTCCCGTCTCTGGTGGGATAATCACCGCCATAAACCACCAGTTTTTCACGTTTTCCCGCTGCCACTTCACAGATTATAGGGACCAGATTGGTAGAGGGATTTCTCGACGCCTCCCCGATAATGGCGCTTTCATGAGCACCTGCCGGATTAAAATACCTCAGCAAGGTGGCTCGAAAGTTGGGTTCATTGCGGGCCAGGTCCTTTAAAGTGTTCTCTCCGCTCTGCTTGGTGAGGCCGTAGGGAGATATGGCAGGAAGGATGGGGGATTCCTCCGAAACCGGCATGGATTCCGCATCTCCGTACACCGTGCAGGAGGAAGAAAAAATAAAGTTCATCACCCCGCATTTAAAAGCTGCCTCAGCCACATTTATCAGGGAGCGGATGTTGTTTTGGTAGTATTTAAAGGGCTTTGCGATGGATTCCCCCACACTTTTAAAGGCTGCGAAGTGGATAATTGCATCGTAGGGTCCATTGGCCTCAATGGTATCCAAAGTCAGTTTTCTGTCGGTAAGGTCGATATTGAGATTGGGAATCTCGCGGCCCGTTAGTTTTTTCAATGCGGGCAGTACCTCCTCGTGCGAATTGATAAAATTGTCCGCGCTGATCACCTCAAATCCGTTTTCTACCAGATCGACAATCGTGTGACTTCCTATAAATCCACATCCACCCGTCACCAGTATTCGCTTCATCTTGTATTATTTGAGTGTTTTTTCAACCGATGCTCAATTTGGCCAGTCCGGCCACTTACTCAGGCAAAAATCCGTTTATTGCGGCTGGTTTTCAAACTTTCGGCCGAATTATTGGACATTTTGCAATACACAGGGTCGGAATCAATCTTCTGAATTCAGTGTGTCCAGTACCCTTACCGCCTGTAAGACATGTCGCTGGTTGTGGTATATCACAATGCGCAGGACGTCTCCGAGTTTGAATTTTATCAGCGTGGAAACAGAAAGGGCGACCTTTATTTTGTTCAAATCGTGTTTCCGGGCTTTCCCCAGAATATTGAGCATTTCCTTTTGGTGGTTCAAAAAGCGCTTCAGGACATTGTCTGGCACGCCCGTTTTTGCCGGGTTTTTATCGCCGGGCGAACCGAGTTTTATGCCCCGCTTTTTGGGCAGCATGGACTTCGCAAAAAAATTGCCCACCACGCCGCTTTTGAATTCTTCGGAAGTGCGACCGGGACCGGCTTGCTCCATGGCTTTTGTGATGGCGGGGTGGTAGTAATCCGCAAAGAGGTTGAGGTGCTCGAGGCACTCTGCAATGCTCCATTTACGGGGGGACGGTTTCATTAGCAAATCTTCCTCGGACAGGGTTCCGAAATCCCTTTCGGCCGTCTTTATCATTTGCCTGGTGTCCGCCACCAGATCACTGAGGAGCTCATCTGAATTTATCCGCATGGAGAGCCTTGTGTTTTATTTCATCCGGTTAAAAAAACAGCTTCATTTTTCTTTCACCATCAATCCAGGTACAGGTTGAATTCCACCCTTCTGTTGTTGGCCCTTCCCTGGGGCGTTTCATTGGTGTCGATCGGTCTTGATTCACCGTATCCGACAAAAGACATTCTGGCTGTGGAAACACCGCGCGATGCCAGGTATTCGTAACAGGACCTCGCTCTTTGCTCGCTGAGTCGCTGGTTGTTGGAAGCCGATCCAATGTTGTCCGTATGACCCGCAATTCTGAGATTGTACTCGGGATACTCCGACATGATATTGGCGACCTGATTGAGAATGTCGAAGGACTCGGGTCTGAGTGTGGCTCGTCCCAGGTCGAATCGCACATCGCGCATGGCAATTTCCAGTATTTCCTGCACTTCTTCCGGGATATCGGAATCCACTTCCTCCACTTCAACTTCTTTTTCAGTAGGAGTGACGACTTCAACTTCTTCCTCCTCCTCCTCTACTTCAACCGGTTCGGGTCTTTCCTCTTCTTCGGGGCAGCCGTGGTTTTCAGCCGGTCCGGCTTCATCGGGACATCTGTCCAGGTGATCGGGTACACCATCGCCATCCCGGTCGCGAGCACCCAAAAATTCCAGTTTGCCCTCATGTTCGGGGTCCATATCGTAAATATCGGGAATGCCATCCCCATCGGAGTCGGGGAGTTTTACGGTTTCATCTTCTTCTACTTCAGGCAGGGATTTGGGTTTTTCGGGTTCTCTGTCCGTGAGGTTGTAAATAAAACCAATGCCGAGCTGGTAGTTGTCCCTGTCGTCATCCAGTCCAAAGCGGTAGCTGAGTTCGAGGTTGATATCCACCCGGTTGTTGACGCGGATATTGGTTCCAAGACCGGCGGGTACGGCGAGGTGAAAGTCATCGCCATCCATCAGTACGAAACCCATCCCCGTGACCAAATATGGGTGCAGGTGTCCATCGAGATTCAGAGGTGAAAAATGCCCCTGCAGGTCCAGGGAAAAGACGTTGACATTGTTTTGGGACTCCGGTAAAGTCACCGAGGAACCCCTTACCGGCACGGCCAAATCCAGCCAGTGGTTTACAGGATACCGGATGCCGAGTTCAAATCCGCCGTTCCACTTTTGAAAGTCAAAGGGCTCGCTGTCAATGGGACCCTGGTAGTCCACCCACAATTTTCGCGCAATTATTCCGGGCACCATATCCCGCTCGATGCGCAAATCCTTTACCTCTTCCTCACTTTTTTGGTCTTCTGCATCCTGAGCTTTTATTTCTCCGGTACTCAGACACAGCGCAAAGGCGACGAACAAGAACATTAGCTTTTCCATATCTTTTAATATTGAGGTTGTCCAATACAATTTTTGGTCCAAAGACGTGGTAAATATATGATTTTTTCTAATAGTAAAATTACTAAGGGTCGTTAATCTCAATTTCCATCGCGGAGATATATGTCCGTAGTCCAGACTGTGACTACCTTTTCAAAAATCACCTTTGCCGTAGACGTGGACTGATGAAAGTGCCAGCCACGTTTAATCCAAGACCAAAACTCGATGTATTCAGAGATGGTCAGTTTCTGAATCCAACTCCTCAAAAAATCCGGTCTTTTTATTTTTCCTCACATTGTTCCAGTCAAAACAGCGTCCGTTCATTGAAATATAGACGCCCGGTGGTTTGCATTGTGCAAAGGCAATGGAGCTGCCGAGGTTGAAAAAGCCGTCCGAGGAATTGCCAAAAGCATAGGGAATCATGGCGCCGGTCAGCACGATGGTTTTGCCCTCGATTTCTGCATTGGCTAAAAATTTGGCAGTTTGTACCATTTTGTCTGTGCCGTGGGTGATGAGGATGTGGTTGGCCGTAGCGCGCTTGCAATTGAGCAATATGATCTCCCGGTCCACATCGGTCATCTCCAGGCTGTCGATCATCATCAGGGTTTTTACATTGGTGAGCAATGTGCTGCGACCCCGCCTGAACATGCCCGGCAAATGGGTGTCGCTGAAATATAGCTCCCCCGTGATGTAGTTGTAGTCTTTGTCAAAGGTTCCCCCCGTGACAAAAACCTGAATTCCCTGGTCGTCTTTTTTGTATATGGACATACGATTTTTTGTGTGAAATTTTTCTGTCTGGTCCTACCTACTGATAATGATGGTTTCCTGAAAATTGTCCCCGCAAATATTAAAGGACAACTTGTAAAGTCCGGGGCTGAGGTGGTTAATGTCCACTTTTTGTCGATTGCGGTCCAGATTTTGATGTTCAAAAACGGTCCTTCCGGAGATATCGAGAAGGCTCCAGGACATCTGATCGCAAATTTCAGGTCCATCCAGTTCGATGTAAAAGGTCTCTCCGGCCGGATTGGGGAAAACCGTTATGTCAAACTCCTCTCGCGAAAAGGTCACGGTGGAGGTGATTTCGTCCACTGTGACGGTGACCTCTTCCCTTTCACTTTCAGCTCCTTCATTGTCCGTGGCCACAGCACGCAAGACAAAAGTGCCGGCCTCCTCGATTTCCAGATCAAATTCGTAGGGAACCCTGTCAAAATTGGCCATCGATATGCCGTTTATGGTGAGATCCACACTATTAACAAAGCCATCCGGGTCTTCAGCCCTGATTTCTATGGGAAGATTTACCGGAAAATCGGATTCAAAAATGGTGTCGCCGGCCGGATTGGAAAACTCTACCAAAGGAGCTTGATTTTCAACTGCTGCATCTTTTATAAAAATGCGGTCCAGGTAGAGGAAATTGCCCCAACCACCCCGGTTTGTAAAGGTCAATCTGATGTTTTCACCGGACATTTCGGATAAATCGGCCTCGATATTGGTCCACTCCGAGCAGTCTTCCGGCGTATAAGGATTTTCTCCGGTAGGGGGCGAAGTGGCGAGTTCCAGACCGCTGGCATTAAAAAGGACATTGGTCTCTCCGTCACAAGTCTCAGCCATCACTTCGAGTGCATCTCCAAAATCTTCACTAAACGGGGCGTAGGCGTAACTGAAATACAGCCTCGGTTCCTCCATTTCTGTCAAATCGAAGTCCGCAGTCAGTGTGGTGTTGATTCCGCGGTTGTCGTTGTTGAAATTATCTACTCTAATCGCCCTGTCATTGCCGCAATTGGACCCATCAAAAACGGTCCACTCAAAGTCCCTGTTTTCATTGCTCACGCGATTGGTCCAAATGTCCTGATCCAGTCCTTCGACAAAATCCTCCGGGTAGGGAATGTCCCCACCTTCGGAGATGTGGACGAAATTTTCCATCCAAATGCTGTCGCGCCCCAGGTGATTTTCCACTACCAGCAAGATGTCATAATTTCCCGGCTGGTCGTAGCGGACTATGGGGTTGGGCAGGTCAGAGGTCTCGGGTGTTCCCCCGTCAAAAAACCACTGCCTTTCAATGACTCCGCCTTCCGAACGGTCCAAAAACCGGATGGAAGATCCCGGACAGGGCTCATCAATATTGCTGCTGAAATTGGCTGTGGGAGCGGACTCCGGCTCGATGACCTCGTAGCCGAAATAACCCTCAGGTGCCACAATGGGCCTTTTTTGTTGTTTGCCCGACATGGATACAGCCCTGATGTAATACTGAACCTCCGAACCGAATTCCCTGGCAGGGAGATTTGCAGCATACCAGTCTTCTTGAGTGGGCTCCATGGGAATCTCGGTGTATTCAGTGTCCTGCGAAGTTTTGTAGTTGAGATATACACTTTCAATTCCATCCCGGTGCTTAACTTTCGCACGCACTTCCGGGCTGTTGGTTTCATCGAACTGGTCGCGAACCCTGGGATGAGCGATCCAAAGGGGATCTTCCACGCCCACTGTTTTGGTGATGCAGTGAAGGGCCCCAAAGGAATTGATCATGGCATTGCAATCGATGCCCACCACATTGTAGCCGGGCAAACTCTCCTCATATATCCTCAGGCCAACGGTGTCGTATTGCTCTTCGTAAATGGGAACGACTATGGTTCCGTTTAGGAAAATTGAGTTGGTGAATGTGCGATAGGGGCCTCCCTGGTCGGGATAATTTCCCTGAGGTCCCGGCGGCATGGGTATTCTGATGATCTCGTAGGGGTTGCCAAATGAGGATGAATGGTTGTTCAAAAACACTTCTATGTTCTCCTCGATTTGGGGTCCGTCAGCCACACCTTCCGGGTATTCTCCCACGATGAGTGTCTCTTCATCGATAAAGCGAATGTGCATGTCGAGGTGACTGATGCCGTCAAATGGCAACTCGGTCATTTTTACATATTCTTCATAACCAAAAAGCCTGGAAGCTATGTAGTCAATTTCCTGAACCGTCTTACCGGGATTTTCACGCAGTATAATTTCTGAGGAATACCCCTTCTTGTAGCCGTCCACTAGGTTGTTTCCCCCGGTGTGGACCAGATCGTAGGGCTCATTCACTGCCGCGTACCACGGCACATCAAAAAGTTCTGCAACCCGGCTGGGAATTGCATCGTCATTAGGTCTGGGACGATTATAAATGTAGTCCGATATAGCGAGTTGTTCGACATCGTTTTCGTAAACCGCCCAGGGACCGTAGTCTCTGATCCATACGGTATTACTCGGCCAGTCGAGAAAATGTACATTGTTCAAATCAATTCCGGCATCCATCAATGTATTGCGGACCGAGGGTTCATTTTCGGTAATGATATATACCTCTACCTCCTCTACCGCATATTCGACCAACTGGGTGAGGATTTGCGGATAGGAGCGCCAGGTGATAAAAAGGGCCTGAATCTCTTCCCATTCACCCATTACCCGCACCGGGGTTTCGGGCAGTTCACCGGCACTGCGCTTCGACCTCAGCTCCTCGAGATATTCGGGCCAAATTTTCTTTTCCTCCTCGGTCATATACCGCGGAAGGTCCGTATCCTGCGCATTGACAGCGCTCAAAGCGGCTACAAAAAAACAGACTGCAAAAAGGTAAATGTATGTCTTCATATCGATGATTTTTTGAAAGGTCCAAAGTTAAGGATTAGTTTTGATATGGTCTTTTTGTTAATGAAATGAAAATCTCAAGTCCCCCCTACGTCCTTATTGTCGGTTGGCATTGGTAAGTTAGTGGCGTAAAATCCATACCTTTGAACCTGTAACCGTTTGCGTCAAAGTGGAGGTTGTTTGGATGGGTTTTGTTTGAAACGGACGGGTGGTTGAGTGTGAAAATTATTGTCAATGGCTGCGGGAATGATCAGGCAGGTGAAGAGGAGAGATCTCGATCTGGAGGCATACGACCGGTTGGTGACCGGCTGCTCCACAGGACTCCCGTATGCTGAATCCTGGTTTTTGGATGCACTTACCGGGGGCAACTGGAAGGTACTGGTCAGCGGGGACTATGAAGCGGTATTGCCCCTTCCGGTCAAGCGCTCCACCAGACATTTTTTTAGAAAGGTAATCGCCCAGCCCATTATGTGCCAGCAATTGGGTGTATATGGTGCCGGGGAGTCTCCACACACTGCCGTTCCGGAGCTCTACGAGCGATTGTACGAGATGAGACCCTTTGCGTATTCATTCAATTTCAATGAGAAACCTCCCGAGCCTCCCCCCGGTCTAAAGCTGTTGAGGATGCCCAATTATGTGCTTTCCACTAAACCGGCCTATATAGATCTGTACGGTGAATACTCCACCAATCTCCGGCGGAATTTGCGGAAAGCCAAAAAGACAGGCCTGAGGGTTGAGGTCAGCCGGGATGTGCGGTTTGCAGAGGAATTGATTCGGTTTAAAAATAGTACCATGAAATCCGGGGGGCAGTGGGTTAATTTGAGCAGACAAAGTAGGTTGAAATACGCTAAACCAGCCATGCGGTTGATGAGGGCCGCCCTGGAGAGGAAAAGCGGCGTCTTTGCAAAGGTTGTACTGGACGGTGAACTACTGAGCGCCGCTTTTAGCATAAATACCATTGAGCGGTCGGTCTATTTGATTGCGGCTACCAATTCGAAGGGGAAATCCATGGGGGCCGGTCATTTTTTGGTCGATGGTATTATTAGAAAAATTGCGGGAAGGAATGTGGTATTGGATTTTGAAGGGTCAAAAGTGCCCGGAATAGCGAGGTTTTTTAAAATGTTTGGCTCCGTTGACCAGCCTTACTATCACCTGCATCGATGAATCAGCTACTCGACTTTTTGATCGGCCTGAGCAATCGGCCTTTTTTTATTCCCTTTTACCACGCTGTTGGGGATAAAGCCGCTCCCCACTACAAAAATCTCTACTCTCCCAGAGGAATAGGGGAGTTTGAAAGAGACCTGGATTGCTTTCTGAGACATTACGAACCCCTTTCACTGGATGATTTTGCTCGGGTAAAAAACGATCCGGGCAAGGGTCGATACTGCCTGATTACATTTGACGATGGATTGTCCGAGGTTTATGAGCATGCGTTTCCGCTTTTAGTCAAAAAAAAGATTCCGGCAGTCGTTTTTCTCAATCCCGCTTTTGTCGATAATAGAGGGCTTTTTTACCGTTACAAAGTCAGTATTCTCATTGAGGAAATGAGAGCCCGCTCTTTTAATGAGAGCTCGGACTGGATGGCGAAGACAGGAAGAGATTTTGAGACTGCCAAAAAATATTTATTGTCGCTGGGTTACGACCAAACCGGAAAAATTGACCACATTGCTCAACTGATGGGTGTGAGTTTTGCAAACTATCTCAAGATTGAACAACCCTATTTGACCATGTCTCGCATCAGGGAAATGAAGAGCGCGGGCATTCAGTTTGGGGGTCATTCAATGGACCATCCGCTTTTTTCTGAATTGAGTATTGATGAACAAGTCAGGCAAGCAGTGAAAAGTATGGATTGGGTTTTTGAACAGATTGGGGAGGAAATCAGAGCTTTTGCCTTTCCGTTTTCCGACGATGGAGTAAAAAGTGCCTTTTTTGATCAGATAAATGCCGCCTGTACCTTTGGCACTGCAAAAATCAAAGTGGACGATGCAATAAACCACTTCCAGCGCCTCTCCATGGAGGTCGGTCAGAAAAGCGCCCTTTACATCCTACTCCGCGAATACGCATTATACCAGTTGAAACGGCTCTTCGGGCGGCATCGAGTCAGAAGGTGAATAGATTTCGATGGGTCTGTTTGAAAATTTTTGGGGGGTTCGATGTGTAGAATATTAGTTTCACGCAGAGGCCACAGAAGAGGCAAAGGTCGCAGAGGATTCAGTTGAAAGTAGAAAGTTTAGAAAGTACAAAGTTCGGAAATGCGCCAAAGCATTGGAGGGCGGACCATCAGCCATTAACCCGTTGTTTCTCCCCCAAAGCTTTGGGGGCCAAGCCGCTAAGGAAGACGCAAAGGAACTTTTTCCCCTGAAAAATCCTCAGAAACAAACAACCCCTCCATAAAGATATACTGCAGGCTAAATCAAGGTTTCGCTCGCAAAAGGCCATGAACCATCGGCCATCAACTTGCCCCCAACGCTTTGGGGGGCCAATAACCCATCAGCAGACTCACCAATTCACAACTAGCCTGCCCCCCCACCAAAGCTTTGGGGGCAGGCGACGCTTTGGGGGATAATGGTTCACCGCAGAGCCGCAGAGATCACGGAGAATGCGCAGAGTAATTTATGGCGTGACGTAGAAGAGCCGAAAAAATGCTCAAAAATCAACAATCCCTGCGAAAAGATATCCTGCCAACCACATCGAACTTGCGGATAAAATGGCCATCAACCATGGACCATCAACCATCGGCCATTGAGGCCATCCGCCATGAACCATCAACTACCCATTCCCTTCCGTGAGCGGCAGCACCTTATTGTAGAATCTGTTGATCTGACTTTCCTCGATACTGGTGTGGGAAATGGCATTAACAGCTTCGCCATTGACAATGCAGATCAATTGAGGGGATTGATGCGGGACACCCGACCTATCGCTGATGGCATTGGATAGTGGGCGGTAGGTGATCAGGTCCAGGAAATAGACCATCACCTTTTTTTCACTGTTCGAGTACCAGTGGACCAGTTCGTGCAAGGCATGGTGGCTAATGCCGCAGCGGGTGCTGTGTTTAAACAGGAACACGGGGCAGTCCGAAGAAATCTTCCATGCCTGCTCCAAATGGTCTTCTGATTTTATGACTTTCCAACTGCCGGGCAGTCCAAATTTGGCATTTGCATCCATGACTGGGTTCATTGATTTTATGACGGTAAATTTTTACCACGGTCTTAACCCTTTTTGCCGGCATGATGTTCACCTGTGCGTCATTTGATTTTGGGTGCGCAATATGGCAAAAAAATTTTGACAAAAAACAATTTGTAACAAACAGATAGTCAGTGTATAAGGAATTAGATAAAATAATATGTTAAAAATTTTATATAAATAAAATGATTTATATAAATAATTGTCCATATATTCGAGTCCGGGAATGGACAAAAACATTATTGATATGGAGCTACTAAAAATTCCTTACCGGGACCATTTCATGAACTACGGGAGCAACTTTTACCGGATGCACAGAGACTTTCCCGATCAATTGAATGACGAGGAGCGGTTTTTATTGAGCGAATGGGGGTTGCCGACCCGTGCAGTGCCGTTCTTTTACTTCGATTTACATTTGTCTGAATTAAGGGCGGTTGAATTGGAGGAAGGTATTTTGGTATTGGGTTCGGCCTTTGAAATTGCCGGATTTGATTACCTGTATTTGGACCGGAATCATCAGGTGATGGTGAGGTTACAGGACGGCAACGATTTGTTTGTAAATTCCTCACTCAGGCAATTAATGAATTCAATTTACGCCTATTCTACCTGGTTGGAGGGGCTGGAGGAGCGGCTGGTCGATGAGGTTGAGATTGATGTTGGTCCCGATGACACCTTTGAGTTGTTTTACAGCATCAGAGAGTGTGATTTGCGAGCGGTATCCAGAGGTGCTGTTTGGCACTACATAGTAAACACGGAGATGAATATTGAGACTATAATGGTTGACTAGAGTTGTGTCGAGCGGACTTTTCCGGTTGAGTCACCGGTTTACTCTTTTTCAAGGCAAAAAAGGGGATTATAACCAAAGACTCCGGGAGGGTCGGACAAAGTAAGTTTGACATGGCAGATGAAATGAAAATGGCGGAGTGCAATGCTCCGCCACTTCATTAATTCCGGTGCCCAGAACAGGAGTCGAACCTGCACGTCCATCAGGACACTACCCCCTCAAGGTAGCGCGTCTACCAATTCCGCCATCTGGGCCAATAGCGGCTGCAAAGATATGAAAACCCTGTATTTTATGCCGTGATTGTTAGCAGAAAAATTTTATCCTCTTCTCTGATTCGCCTTTCTCACTGATTTTGCGGGAGTTATATCGAGGTTTTAAACATATCAGAAAAAAATTGATATGGGATTGCTTTAATATGTTAAATATCTTCGTAACTTAGCATTGTCTTTCCGGGGCATACTGACCATATGCATTCAACCCGGCTAAGACCATAGGGAGTTCTTCGGAACTTTCTTATGTAGTTTTCTTATTTTGAGACCTTAATCGAAAAAGCCTGGAACTTAAAGAAGTTTTGGGCTTTTCGATTTTCATGACCTTTCCATCTGCAAATAGGATGCCTGTTTAGTCAATAGCCAATCCGGGGTCGATTAATCAACTCAATCCGTACGGTGTGTTGCTTAATGATGAATGACGAATGATGAGTTACGAATTACGAATGGTTTAATTACGAATTGGGGGTTGACGGAAATTCTTACCTTCTGGATGGAATGAGCGATTTTTGGGAGGTTCGATGTGTAGGAAAATGGTTCACCGCAGAGCCGCAGAGGACTCAGGTGAAAGTAGAAAGTTTAGAAAGTACAAAGTTCGGAAATGATGGATATTGTCTAGAACCATTATCTGTAGATACGCACGGCCGTGCGTATTTGACCCCCATAAATTTCATTCTCAAAAATAGACAAATCACCCGGATTTCACAATTGAATCAATAGTTTTGAAAATGCCGGTAAATCCATCTGCTCGCTTTGCGTAGAAGCCTATGTATTAATAGAACCCCTTTAGTTCTCATAATTATCGGAGATTCAATGGGTCACTAAATACAGCCTCTTTGTCCTCTGTGTGAAACAGCATACCCAAAAGACCGGGCCTGAAAAAGCTGCCAGGAGACTACCGAAAACAGTATGTACCGGAAAAAATCCTCAAAATTCAACAATCCCTACGGAAGGATATCCCGCCGACCACATCGAGGTCACGGATAAAATGGCCATCAGCCATCCGCCATGAACCATCAACCGCCCTAACTCA
>SKLY01000007.1 GCA_007121335.1 Saprospiraceae bacterium
AAATAGCGAGGAGTATTCATTTCGAATAAGCAGTATTTTTAAAACCATAACAGACCATGTTGCCAAAGATTTCGGTGCGGAAGTGGTCCTTATGGATGTAGGTCCTAATCTCGGTTCTATCAACAGAGCAGTAAACATAAGTTCAGATTTTATTGTTATGCCGGTTTCTTCAGATTTGTTTTCTTCACAGGCATTAAAAAACCTGGGAATTACACTGAATAAATGGAAGGTCCAATGGCAGCAAAGAAGGAATCTGAAACCTTCTAACCTCAATAACTCCATCCCTGAAAACCGGAGCAAACCATTAGGATATATAGTGATCCAGCACTCTGCTAAAGAAATTAACTCTGTAAAATCTAATCTAAACCGGGACAATAAAATCCCGGTTGTTTACTCAGAATTTGTTTTGAATGAAGCACCCGGGAGTAATATCAGTACAGAGAAGGACGAAAACTGTCTTGGACTTTTAAAGCATTTCAAAAGTCTCGACCCAATGTCAAAAGAAGCTAAAAAGCCCATCTTTTTACTGAAACCCGCTGACGGGGCCATTGGAGCACATGCTTACGCTGTTCGAAAAAGCTACAGGGAATACGAAGTGTTGGCTAAAAGAATTCTATCTTCTTGCCGATGTTAATTTTTTAGTGAGGTTGACTAAGAGGCCATCTAAATCACCAAAAACCCACCCCCGAACGGGTACAATCCCCCATCTAAACCCACAAATCACACCCGTACGGGTACATTTTCACAAAATTACATCACTTTATACCCGTTTGGGTACATTATTGGCCGGGTTTTTGTAAATTTATGCTTCAAAAGTTAAATCACAGGGGTATGGATGCGAAAAAAGAGCAGGTACTGCCGCTTAGCCGGTTTGTCAAGCAAAAGCGGAAGCAGGCCGGACTAACGCAAATAGACCTGGCCGATAAAGCCGGTGTGGGCCTGCGGTTTGTTCGAGAACTGGAGCGGGATAAACCCACACTGCAGATGAATAAAGTAAACCAGGTCTTGATGCTTTTTGGGTATGAACTCGGACCCGTACCCATGGACCGGCAAAAATGGATAGATGAGAAGGGCTAAAATATACATGCACGAACATTGGGCCGGAGTGCTTACAGAAACTGAGGATGGGTATGAATTTGCGTATCGCCCCGAATATTTGGCTGGCGATTATGCAGAACCTGTAAGTCTCACCCTGCCGTTGCGAGATGAACCGTATCACAGAGAATATCTATTCCCCTTCTTTGACGGATTGATACCCGAGGGGTGGCTTCTGCAGATAGCGGAAAAAAACTGGAAACTGGATGCCAGAGATCGCATGGGACTCTTGTTAAAAACCTGCAGGGATTGCATTGGTGCAGTGTCGGTAATCGAGTACAACGAACCTACAATCTAAAGAAATGAAAACCCGCTGCTTATACTGTTATCGCGACTTAAAAGAAGAAGGACCTGACTTTCACAAGTCCTGCAGCAGAAAAATATTCGGCAGTTCAATTCCCCCTACTCTTGATTACAGCCGGGAACAGATGTACAATTTGGCTGAGAAAATCATCCAATCACAATTCGCCGTCACCGGAGTACAACCAAAACTTTCACTTGGATTGAAGGACCAAAAAGAAATGGACAGTCCTCCAAAGTTAACTATTTTGGGCCTTTGGAACGATTACATTCTGAAACCACCCAGCCGCGAATACCCCAATTTACCAGAGCTTGAGGACCTCAGTATGCATTTGGCGGAGATTGCGGGGATTAAAACTGTGCCCCACTCACTGATAAGGTTGAAATCCGGGGAGCTGGCATATTTGACCCGGCGAATAGACCGGCAAGGCAAAAGGAAACTTCACATGGAGGACATGTGCCAGATAACGGAAAAAATGACAGAGTCGAAGTACCGTGGCTCTCACGAACAAATTGCCAAAGCCATCCAGAGGCATTCTTCCATGCCGGGGCTGGATACAATCGGTTTTTTTGAACAGGTGGTCTATTGCTTTCTAACAGGAAACAACGACATGCACCTAAAAAATTTCTCCCTGTTCAAAGACCCGGAAAGGGGCTATATCCTCAGTCCGGCTTACGACCTGGTGGCAGCAGTACTGGTGGTTGAAGGCGATGATGAAGAACTCGCCCTCACCCTCAATGGAAAAAAGAAAAAGTTGCGAAGGCGTGATTTTGAAGAGGCAATGAAAAGCAATATGCCCAGCCAAAAAACTATTGAAAACATCTTCAATCGATTCAAAAGCGCATTGCCTAAATGGCATGAGTTTGTGGAAATAAGCTTTCTCCCGGACAAATTAAAAGAAGATTTTCACCAAAGGTTGGACAGCAAATCCAGTCAATTGGAGCTCTGAGCTTGTAAGTTTATGAGAATCCGCATCGGTAAAGCTCTGCTACAAAAATCTGACTATCCAACGCCACATACCCTTTCCCCATCCCATTTTTAATTTTTATACCGAATATTTTGCTGCATTGCAAAAAGTTAATAAATTTGGCTTGTGGCGAAAAGTTGCCCATTTCTGGAGCACTGAAAATCATTGCGCAGAACAGAACCACTTTAATTTATAAAAACCTGAAACATGAAGTCAACATTTACCATCCTGACCTTAATTTCAGCATTCCTCACATTGAGCCTAAACCTTGAGGGCAAGTCTGCGGTGACACCCAACATGGAAAAAGACACCATTTATACTGCTGATTGCGAGGATGTCTCTCTGCTGTTAGATCGCAACTCCACACTGGACCTGGAATCATTTGTCTCCGAATGGGTGACCGATGTGGATATCAGCGATCCTAATGTCATCTACAATGGAGATGTTGAATTCCAATACGATCCGAATGACATTTGTACAGGTTCGTTAGTAGAAGTGGCTACCTTAGATTGGACGTCAGGGGATTACTACATTCATGAAATCACCGTTTTCAACGAACCTAATATCTCCTCCCTCTGTGGGGAAAACATGGAATTAACCACAGAACAGCTTAAGGAGGGAATTTCACTTTCCAGTCTGGCACCGGATGTGGATGGTATTTCCCTTAGCTTCGGCGACCCTCATGATAGCCTGCTAGTGGACTCAGATCCGGAGTTGGGAAGGCGGAACGTTGGACTTGTGGACAATGACAACCGGGCTTTTTGCCATTTTCAGGTCGATGTGGTGGAAGGCCCTTCCTGCATGGATGGCTTTGCGTTTAAATTACTGGAGGACACGATAAATATGCACGTGGGGATAAATATCTGCACGCCGCTATCGATAGACGATCTCGATATCGAAGCGGTCAATGATTGTGAGAGCTTTGAGCTTTTATTTGTAGTGGACCAAGATTCGCTTGGTAGTACCATTCACGTACCCTACACACAAAACAATCCAAATCGCAGTCATACATACACCATTGCCATGAAAACCGCCAGTGGTGAAATTTACACCCGCAAACTGACCGTTATTAAAACCGCAGATCCCTATCCGGAGCCGAGTTTGCACGTCTTTTCCGAGGATTTGTATCTCGAGGAGGGTGATATTTTGGTAATCGGTGTGGGAGGCGATCTTGAAAATTTACAGTTCTTACAGGGAAAAATTGGTCTTCCCGGCGCTGAAGTAACGGACGTCTTTGATGTTCAACCACAGCTCGCAGACGCCAACTTTAGCTACAACGCCACTGATGAGGATGCTTTCCGCTTTCTGTTTGTCAAGGTTCCCTACATCTTTAGCTCAGTTCAGGGTGAACCCTGGTTTTGGATGGAAATTGAAGCCACTGAAAATGGTGTTTTGTCAGATCTATTGGAATTGACGAATCAGGGCAGTTTCAATCTACTGGGATTTTCACAGAACGAATGTAGAATAGATATTGTATTTGACTACATTTTCACACTTTCCCAGCAACTGCTTTTCTCCAGTACCGATGAGGTCACCCCGGATAAAGAATTAACGCTCTATCCCAATCCGGTGGCAGACAGGCTCTATTTGGGTGATAATTGGCAAAAAATCCAGAGTATTCAGATTTTCGATATGATGGGAAGAGCAATTCTCAGTGCTGAGGTTACCGAAGCTGCTATGGACCTCGGTCATTTAAATCCCGGTCTCTATCAAATCATTGCAACCGGAGAAAATTTCCGAAGTACCGGGTCTTTTGTGAAAAAATAAATTGGAAGTCAGAACAAAAGAAAGACATAAATACAGTCTCGACCGGCTCTAAAAATGCCAATAGGCCTTTAGAGAGCAGTACAATACATTAAGTATTAAAACAGAATGTGTGAGGTTAATAAATCCTTCGGAAACAACACTATCGTCTATTTTGTATCGCAATGCCTTGTACCAAAATTCTTTTATTTCAAAAATCTGTGTACCTTTCGGATTCAAACAAAATTTGTATTACAATGAAGACCAAAAGCAATTTGCTGTGGCTATTCATATTCAGCTTAGGTGTTTTTCCTCTCCAGGCCTAGGATTTATCAAAATCGGTTGAGATAACAAAAGGTGAGAAGGTGACTGATGACTCAAGGGTCTCCAATCTGATTTTTGCGGAACAGGATTCTGATGGTGGATTGGTTGCCTTGCGAGTACAGGCAGCCGGATTATTCGGACACAGGTTGGGTTACTATGTATTGGAGCACTACGACAGTGACCTCAATCTTTTGAGAAGTGCCAAATTAACCATCGATGATGCCAGAATAATCGATCTGATCGTTCACGACGGAAACGCCATTCTTCTCGAACACCATGAAAATAAGGATTCAGATCAGTTTGAATATTCCATTATTACCATTGATTTGAGTGATTTTACGGAAGAGAGACATCATCTACTTTCCATAGACAACACCGAATCGCGTTTTGGCAGATTTTTAAGTGGGGTTGTAACAACCAGTATCGACCTGGGAAATCTCGACATGATTTTACCGCCACTTCAAAGAATTGATGGGGATGCCAATTACATTGTATTGTATTTCCCGGAAGAGGAATCCAACAGTCTGGATCACAGAGTTGTCGTATATGATCTCAATTTTGAACAGGTGTTGGATAAAACCTTTCCTCATACCAGGGAAAGCGAAACTTTCATTGTGAGAATTATCGCAGTGGATGACCAAACAGGGGTGGTTTATATAATGGGTGTCGATTATTTTGGAAACAGCCCAAGGTCAATCAGACGAGGCAGACAGGAGTATTTATTCACTGTTTACAGAATAGATGAAAGTGGGGTTACTCACCAGGAGTTTAGACCGGAAGGGAAATATGTCGGTGATATGGTTATGCTCATCAATGAAAATGGTCTTTACTTTGTAGGTAGTTATTCGCGAGAGAATAATGACAACCAGCTAGGAATGGCATACATACATCTTGATCTTGAAAATTTGGATATTAAAAAGGAAACCATCCACGGTTTTCCTAAAGAGGCCTATAAAGGGAAACACGGCAATCGAAAAGGCACCAGAAGGCACAATAGCGAACGAGGATTAAAAGATATGGTTTTCAGGGATTACTATCTGGACGACAAGGGCAATATTTTCTTTACTGCTGAAGAATATGGAGCAAGAGTAAGTTACTCCAGGTCAGCCGCACAAATCACATTTAATAACCCCGAGGGAACCTATCTTCGCAGTGAAAACAGGTTCTATCACATCTATGTCGGTAAAATTAACTCTTCAGGCGAGATTGAATGGATGTCAACCGTTAATAAAGAACAACACCCCAGGAGGGCTGATATGGAATTGTTATCCTTTTCGTCATTACTCTCAGATGGCAAAATCTACCTCTTTTTTAACGCACACCGCAGAGTCAGGGAATCAAGAGACGGACGTCACCAGTTCTTCCCGGCCCCCACTCCAAGGTTAAACCTCTACATGGTGGAAGTGGATGGAAAAAACATTGACTACAGGAATTTGATCGGCCACAGAGATTCCGACTTCGATTATAAAATCCTACAGGCTGTTAACTGGAGAGGAGAAAAACTCTTTATCGAAGGCAAGGATGGAAACGACAAGCAAATACTCAAATTGGGACTATAAGTTGTACCAGTGGCCAGGCAGGAAGGATCGCTTCTCCTGTGATGTGTTTAATAATACCAATTCAATTCGCCAAATCCACTCTCCCGGAAGGACTTTCCTTTAAATTATTATCAACATTTGAAGCCCCAGTTTGAAAAAATTAAATATATTTTTTGCGAAAAGTATTGAAAAGCGCTACCTTTCGCAAAAAATTACTCTTATCCTCCGGACAATCCCGCTTTACATCATTCTGTCAATTCTCCCTACATAAAACACTAAGCACCCGATTCACCACTTCGCTCCCCCATTCTCTAAAATATTTACATATTTGCATGAATGCCCCGGAAGGTCAACCAAATCGGAAACGGCTTGCAAGGCAAAGACCCAGGGAGAATTCATTTGTAACCGCGATCAAAAAAGATCAATGAAATGAAAATACGAGAAATACGAATATACCCACTAGAGATTCCACTTGAGGAGCCGTTTGTAATCAGTCTTGGAACCATTACCCACGCGCGGAACCTCCTTGTGGAGATTATGACAGATGGAGGATTGAAGGGTCAGGGTGAGTGCTCACCGTATTCGTTTATCAATGGTGAAATGCTGGAGGGACAACTGGCACTGGCACCTTTGCTCGCACGCTTGTGGATAGGTAAGGATTGCAGGGAGATCGAGGCCCGAATGGGAGAGTTAGATGGGCTGTTGTCGGGAAATTACGCCCTTAAATCCGCCTTTGATATGGCGCTTTACGACCTGAATGCACGCGCTGTAAACCTGCCACTGTATCGATTTCTCGGTGGCACAAACCGCGGCCCGCTCTGGAGTGACCGCACGGTATCGGTTGGAAATCCGGCTAATATGGCGGTAGAAGCTGTCCGCTATCTGGAAATGGGATTCAGGTCCATAAAGGTGAAACTGGGTGGTCCCTTTGAGTCTGATGTGGCGCGAATAAGGACCATCAGGGAATCTATTGGTGAGGATATTCCCCTTCGTTTGGACGCGAATCAGGCATGGTCGGTCAGTCAGGCGGTGAGGACCTTGCGGGCTCTCGAAACTTACAATGTAGAACACTGTGAAGAACCCATTGCGGCCGGTGACCTGACCGGACTCCGTTTTGTCCGCCAAAACAGCCCCATTCCCATAATGGCAGACGAGAGTCTTTTCACTCACCGCGATGCTGCCAATCTCTTGCAAATGCAGGCATGCGACTATTTCAACATCAAGCTCTCCAAGTCCGGGGGGATTTCCAATGCACTGAAAATTGCTGCCCTTGCAGAGTCTGCCGGCATTCCCTGTCAGGTCGGGTGTTTTTCAGAAACCCGGCTGGCCATTTCGGCCCTGGTTCATTTTGTAATGGCAAGGGATATCGTCATTCATTACGACCTCGACAGCCCCCTTATGCTGAGTGATGACCCCGTATCATGTGGTGTGTTACTGGAAAGCAATGGCCGGGCAACAATCCCCGATGAAAACCCCGGTCACGGTGCAGAGATCAAAAAGGAGTTTTTGGATGAGCAGCGGGTTTTGGTGGTGGAGTGATCGTGCACGACCACATTTGAGTTGCAATAATATTTGCGACACAGAGGCCATTTGAGGATTTGTGAAAGTTTTACAAAGGACTCACCCAGGCTACCTGAAATCTCAAGCATTTTTAAGTTTTTCAAACCATTTATCACCGGAATAAGCAAAAAATTCTTAAGTTTGGGAGACATTTGATTCCCGGCTTATAAGTATCCAAAGGGCCAGGCATTTTTTCTCACTGATTATAAGTACATGCCATTCCCAAAGATCAGCCTTCAAATTTTGCTTATGAAAAACCATCGACCGACCCTTTTAGTTTTTGCCTACTTTTTAGCATTAACCATGCCTGTAATTCTCTCTTCTTGTGGCCAAAAAGAAGTAGAGCAAAAAGAATTAGACGCCGATTTTTCGAGCTATGTCACCGCTTATTCGGGGGGTGTTCTTTCTAAACAAGACAGGGTGAGTATCAGGTTTGCAGATAATGTCGTCACCCCGGAAGCAGTGGGAGAAACGATCAGTGGCGACTTCTATAAGATCGCACCGAAAATCAGGACAGAAGCTCGGTGGTCAGACAGGCAAACCCTTGAAATCATTCCTGAGAAAAGCTGGGAATCCGGGAAAAGGTATCTATTGGAGTTGGAAATTGGTGAGTATATAGATTTGCCGGATCACCTGCATACCCTATCCTTTAGTTTTGATGTAATTGAACAATCCTTTGAAGTGGAGAGAGGAAATCTCCGGCATGTAACACTTGAGGATTTGAGCCAAATGGTGTATCAGGCCACTATCCATACAGCAGATGTGGTGGATGAGGAAGAGTTGAAAGAAATGGCGACCGCAAAACAAGGGGGCCGTGATCTCAAAATAGTCTGGTCATCCTCTGCCTCAGGAACGCAACATCAGTTTGAAATAGAAGGAATTCAAAGAGAATCTCAAGATAGCAGCAAGGTAGAAATAATGTGGAATGGAAGGGCCATTGGAGTTTCTGAAAGTTGGACTCAGTATATTTCTGTGCCACCATTATCAAACTTTACCCTCTTAAATCTGGAGGTATTTAAAACACCTGAAATCTATCTGGTAGCATCGTTTTCAGACCCTATAGACCCCAACCAGGAATTAGTGGGAATGGTTTCCCTGGATGGTTCTGATGATCTCCGGATGATAGTAGAGGAACAAGAACTGATAATTTACCCAAACAGGCCAATAACGGGAGAAGTCAAACTGGAAATCCATCCCAAATTGAGGAATCGAGCCGGTTATGTCCTGGGAAAAAGGCTGAGCCGAATGGTGCATTTTGAAGCTCTTGTACCGGAAGTAAAAATGATGAGCAATGGAACAATCACCCCTGTCAATGGCAGATTAACCATTCCTTTTAAAACAGCCAACCTGAGGGCGGTTGATGTGGGAATTATCCGGCTTTTCGAGAAAAACATCCATCAGCACCTGCAGCAAAGTAGCCTGGATGGCAACCACCAAATCAACAGAGTCGGGGAACTGGTGCTATACAAAACAGTTCGACTGGAGGAAAAGAAAAATTTCGATCCTTCGATTTGGCAGTCCTGGGAACTGGACGTAACCGATTTGGTTGAAATGGAGCCCGGCGCCATTTACCACACGGTAATTATGTTCAAACCATCTTACAGTACCTACGAATGCTTATCTACAGATGCTGAATTCGATGACTTCAATCCTGTCCAGGTGGATTTATCTGACAATTACGACCGGGCATATGCTGAATTTTCACGTGAATCCCATCGTTGGCCGAGGGATTGGAGACAGAGGGATGACCCCTGTACACCTTCATTTTACAACCGCCATCGCTGGGTAAGAGACAATTTACTGGCTACCAATCTCGGAATTACTGCCAAAATGGGAACAAACGAAAAGCTTTTTGTTGCCGTTAATGACCTCAACAGCACGCGCCCCATTCCCAATGTCAAAATTGACCTTTATTCCTATGCCGGCAAATTAATTCAATCGGGCGCTACGGGGTCCAATGGAAAACTCACACTGGAATTGGATAGAGAACCCTTCCTTTTGGTGGCAAGCCGCGGCGAACAAAAAAACTATCTGAAGTTACGATCCAATGAATCGCTATCCATCAGCAGGTTTGAAGTTGGTGGAAGTACGATAAGGCAGGGACTCAAGGGGTTTATTTATGGGGACAGGGATGTCTGGCGACCCGGAGACAGCTTGTATCTTTCTTTCATTTTGGAGGATAAAGACAACGTCTTGCCTGAAAACCACCCTGTACAATTCCAGATAAGAGACCCAAATGGTGTTGTGCGACAAACCCACACAAAAAATGAATCCACAGCAGGAATTTATCATTTACCGGTCAGAATTCCCCCGTCTGCAACAACAGGTCGCTGGTCACTTCAGGCAGACGTTGGCAATGTGAGCTTTCATTCTCCGCTTCGCATAGAGACTATCATGCCCAATCGACTTAGGGCAGATTTGGACTTCGACCGGAGCAGCGAGCTGACAAACCAACATTTTGAAAAAGGAGGTATTTTGAGTTCAAGCTGGTTGCACGGAGCACCTGCCGCCGGCCTTCTTGCAGACATCAATCTGAGATTGAGTTCGGGAAAGACCACATTCAGTGATTATCCCGGCTTTATTTTTGATGATCCCACCCGAGCTGTAAATACACTTATCAATCAGTCTGTTTTTAACGACAATCTCGATGCGGATGGAAGGGCAACGGTCAAGCCCGAGGTTAATATTGGGAATCAACTTCCGGGCATGCTCAATGCTACCTTTAATGTCAGGGTATTTGAAGCCGGGGGCAATTTCAGTACAGAAATAATCCCCTTCCCTTTCCACCCTTTTGACTCCTATTTGGGAATAAAACCACCGGTTGGAGAGGAACCCTATAACATACTGACTAATGATAAAAAACATACCGTTGAATTGGTTGCTTTGTCCAGGGACGGAGAATTAATAACCGACACGGAGGTGGAGGTCAATTTGTACAAACTGGAATGGCGTTGGTGGTGGGATCGTACCGAGGACAGCAGAGGCACCTTTACGTCAAACATGGAACACAATCATGTGGCGGGTGACTCAGTAAAATTACAAGACGGCACGGGCAGTTGGTCTTTTTCAGTTCCCCATCCTGAATGGGGGCGTTATTTACTGAGAGTTTGTTCTCCGGATGGCGGTCATTGTACTGGAGAAATAATTTACATCGATTGGCCGGGATGGGCAAATCGCGGAGACAGAGGAGTGGATGCCGGAGCCAGTATGCTCAACTTTTTTGTGGAAAAAGAAGAATATGCACCCGGGGAGGAAATCAAAATCACAATTCCATCCCCGGAAAACGGCCGGGCGCTGGTTTCTGTTGAAAATGGTACAGAAGTTCTGGAATCCCATTGGGTGGAAACCACCGCCGGCGAAACCAAATTTGAGTTGACAGCTAAAAAGGAATGGGCGCCCAACGTTTACATTAATATCAATTTACTCCAACCCCATGCCACTACCACAAACAACCGACCTATAAGGATGTACGGCATCGTTCCGATAAGTGTGGTTGACCCCAATACCAGATTGTACCCTGAAATTAATATCGCGGGCAATTTCCGTCCCGAAGAAATGGCCACTTTTACCATAAGTGAAGAGCAAAACAATCCAATGGCATATACAGTAGTCGTCGTGGATGAAGGCTTGTTGAATATTACCCGTTTTAGAACTCCGGATCCCTGGAACCATTTTTATTCCAAAGAGGCACTGGGAGCGAGAACCTGGGATATTTATGATGATGTGGCAGGTGCAATCGGAACCAACTGGGGTGCACTGCTTGCGGTTGGGGGAGATGCAGAAATCAAAAGCCCTGATGAAGACCAGGCCAATAGATTTGAACCTGTCGTTAAGTATTTCGGTCCATTTGAATTGGATAAAGGAGAAACAGCCACCCATGAATTTATGATGCCCAATTATGTCGGTTCGGTCCGTCTCATGGCGGTGGCAGCAAAAAATGGAGCATATGGATCGGCGGAAAAGGACGCAGTTGTAAAAAAGCCCTTAATGGTTTTATCTACTATGCCCAGGGTTTTGGGACCCGGAGAGGAAGTTGATCTGGCGGTTTCCGTTTTTGCCATGGAAGAATCGATCAGGAATGCGGAGATTTCTCTTGAAGCCAGTGACTTATTCGAAATCGTGGGAGATAAAACGAAGCAACTCACTTTTAGCAGGACTGGCGAGCAAATGGTCTATTTCAGAGTTAGGACCAAAATGAAAACCGGGCTTGGAGAACTGGGAATATCGGCAGTCAGCGGTCGGGAAAGAGCACATGAGAGAATTGAAATTGATATACGAAACCCCAACCAGGAATTGGCCCGGGTTAAAAATACAACACTACAGGGAGGGGAGGAAAGCAAACTGGAATACACACCCCTGGGTGAAGCGGGAACCAATTTCCTCACCCTTGAGGTATCTTCAATTCCACCGCTGAACCTGGCAAAAAGACTTCAATACCTCATTAATTACCCCCACGGATGCCTGGAACAAAGGGTTTCCAGCGTTTTTCCTCAATTGTATTTGACCGGCTTGACAGAGTTGACTCCGGCAGAACAATCGAGAATTCAGCGAAACGTAAACCAGGGCATTAATATCATTCACGGCATGCAGCTCGGCAATGGAGGCATTCCCTACTGGCCCGGTGGTTCAGAAATCAATGATTGGTCTGCACTGTATGCAGGGCACTTTATGATTGAAGCAAAAAATGCCGGATATCAGGTCCCCGCTTCATTTCTGA
Organism: Saprospiraceae bacterium; assembly: GCA_007121335.1. Classification (GTDB taxonomy): domain Bacteria; phylum Bacteroidota; class Bacteroidia; order Chitinophagales; family Saprospiraceae; genus PWJY01. The sequence continues at coordinate 12,246 of SKLY01000007.1, forward strand.
ATTCCTGGACGCAGTACGTCAACAGACTGGTCAGGAGCAGCCGTGATCTCAACGCAGCCGAGCAACGGACTCAGTCTTACGCCCTCTATTTGCTTGCACTCAATGGCTCTCCCCAAATCGGCGCGATGAACAGATTGAGGGCCATGGGAGAATCTTTGAGCAATATGGCAGTTTGGCATTTGGCAGCAGCCTACCATTTGATCGGAAGAAGGGATGCAGCCCGCGAACTGCTGCAATCGACCGACACAACCATCCAGGACTACAGGGAATTGTCTGAATCCTTTGGCTCTACCTTGCGAGATCAAGCTATAATACTGCGGTTTATGTTGCAAATGGATAACCTTGAGAATGCAGGACCATTGGCGCGTAAAATATCCAATGAATTGAGCTCAGACAATTGGTTGAGCACTCAGGAAACAGCTTTCGCCCTGTTGGCATTGAGTAAAATGGCTTTGGAAAACGGCAGTGACGGGGTTATGGACTTTTCTTTTGACAGCCAGTCCGGAAAAAAGGAGAGAATCAATACCGATGTAACTATCTGGCAACATGAGTGGGTGCCCGAATCAGATGAAAAAGGGTCGATTCACATAGAAAACAATGGCGACCAAATTATTTTTATCCAATTGGTTAACCGCGGCACACCGCTTAGAGATGAAAGCACTCCGGCGTCTTCCAATATAGTGATGAATGTCAGATACTACGATATGAAAGGAGAGGAAATCAATCCCTCCAGCTTGATTCAGGGAACAGATTTTATTGCTGAGATTGGAGTCAGAAATCCGGCCGTCCGCGGAAACTACAGAGAATTGGTGCTGACCTCTGTATTTCCCTCTTCCTGGGAGATACTCAATGAAAGGCTTACCGGGGATTTACACCATTTCAAATCTTCCGCGGCAGACCACCGGGATATAAGAGATGACAGGATTTATACCTACTTTGGCTTGAGAGCCGGTGAAACCAAAGTCTTTCACACTGTATTGAACGCATCCTATGCCGGAAAAACTTTTATGCCGCCTTTTGTAGTGGAGGCAATGTACGACAACAGTATTCAAGCCAATACTGCCGGACGCGAGATTGAAGTAATGAAAAGAGAATAACTTTTAAGGATGTATTTTATATCCTTTTTGCCCAAAAAATTTTAGCGGTGGGAAAGATCTTGCGAAAAAATATAATCATCTGGGGAGTACTACCTGCTTTCATTCTGGCAGTGACATGGTGGTTCTTTCTCCTCCTGCCGGACCCTTTGTTTGAAGAAAAATATTCCTTTGTTTTGGAGGACAGTGACGGAAAGTTACTCGGGGCAGTAATTGCAGAGGATGAGCAATGGCGCTTCCCGGCTTCAGATAGCCTCCCGGACACCTACATAGCCTCACTGCTTACTTTCGAGGATAAAAGGTTTTATTTTCATCCGGGAGTGGATCCCCTGGCAATAGCCCGTGCTGCAAAACAAAACTTCGAGAGTGGAAAAGTGGTCAGTGGCGGAAGTACCATTACTATGCAGTTGGCTCGAATGGTCAGGGGCAGTGAAAAAAGGGGGTGGTGGGACAAGTTTATTGAACTGCTCATTGCACTGAGATTGGAGTTGAAATTCTCAAAGGAGGAAATTCTGTTGATGTACGCTTCCCATGCACCTTTCGGAGGAAATGTGGTAGGTGTGGAAGCTGCCAGTTGGAGGTATTTTGGAACAAGCCTGGATAATTTAGGTTGGACTGGGGCAGCCACTCTTGCGGTTTTACCCAATAGTCCTGCGCTTATCCATCCGGGTCGAAACAGAGAAAAACTCGCTGATAAAAGGAATCACCTTTTAGAACGATTGCACCAAAATGGTCATTTTGACTTACTTACTTTAGAGTTATTTCTCGAGGAACCCCTTCCGGAGAGACCTTTCTCACTTCCATCCACAAGCCCCCAATTGCTCCAACTTGCAAAATCGGAGCATCCCGGTGACTTTCGCTTTCAATCCTCTATCAACAGGGATATGCAACTGATGGTAAATGATAAAGTCAGGGCTTATGCGCGAGAGCTTGCCAATAACCACATTGAGCACGCTGCGGTAATATTACTCGACTTAAAGGAAAATAAAGTGCTGGCATACACAGCCAATGTGCCGGATAGCGAACCGGATCGCAGGGGCAATCAAGTTGATCTCATTCAGGCAAAGCGAAGCACCGGTAGTATTCTTAAGCCCTTTTTGTACGCAGCAATGCTAACGGAAGGAGAACTGCTACCACAAACCCTGGTTGCTGATATACCAACTCGCTATGGGAGTTTTTCACCACAAAATTTTGATAGAACCTTTGAGGGAGCAGTTCCTGCTGATGAAGCTTTATCGAGATCTCTAAACATCCCTGCAGTGCGAATGCTTCAGGAGTTTGGTACGGAAAAAATGTACCGCTACTTAAAATCCATGGGCATGAGCACCCTCGATAAACCCTCCAGCCATTATGGTTTGAGTCTGATTCTGGGAGGAGCAGAGGGAAAGCTTTGGGACCTCGTAAGCATGTATGCCTCTCTTGGAAGAATACTTCACAATTACGGTCAAAATTCGCCCCAAAACGGATTTGGTCAGTTTCAATACGCCGATTATTCGATTGGTGAAAATCCCGGGAAAGTAAACACTCAAAGTACAGAGCCCATATTAAGTGCCGATGCAGCCTGGTTCACCTTAGAAGCCATGACCAAAGTCGAGCGACCACTTTCAGAAACTGGTTGGCGTAGATTCGCCACTGCGAGAGAAATAGCCTGGAAAACAGGAACCAGTTTTGGATATCGAGATGCCTGGGCAATTGGTTTGAATACTGATTTCGCCGTGGGTGTTTGGGTTGGGAATGCCGATGGTGAGGGCAGACCGGGCCTGACAGGAATTGAGGCTGCTGCACCTTTGATGTTCCAGGTATTTGATGGGCTACCTGCTTCGGAGGGATGGTTCACCATTCCATATGACAATTTTATCGACCTGGAAGTATGCAGGAAAAGTGGGTTTAAAGCCGGTTTACATTGCGCAAAAGTGGATACTGTTTTGGCACCTGAAAAGGGCTATTTAAGTAAGTCCTGTCCTTATCATCAAGTTGTACACGTCAATAATGCGGGTACACACCGGGTGAATGCATCCTGTGTCCACATAAAAGATATTCGGGCAGAAAATTGGTTTGTTTTGCCACCCTCCATGGCGTGGTACTTCAACAAAAACAATCCAACCTACCGCAGTCTTCCACCCTGGAAAGCCGGTTGCAGTCCGGGAGATTCTGAAACAATGGCCATTGAATTAATCTACCCGAATTATAAACCGCGATTTTTCATACCGATAGATTTAAGCGGAGATAAGGAAAGTGTAGTTTTTGAAGCAGCCCATCAATTGCCGGACAATACACTGCACTGGCACTTGAACAACGACTATCTTGGGACAACACAAACTTTTCACCAAATGGCCCTCCAGGCTGAAAAAGGGAAACACCTGCTAACCATTATCGACGATTGGGGAAATCGGCTGAGTCAGCAATTCGAGGTGATTGATTGATTGCGATTAAGATTTTCTAAAATAGTATGATTAATATTCCCCTTTGGTTAAAAATTATATCTCCATCTAACACAAGAGCTCTCCGCAAAGAAATTCCTGGCTTGACTCCTGCCCCATTTCTTATAACTTGCCAACTATAGTGCCTCCACCTTTTGGCCAATGAGGGAAGAATCTGCTATCAAATTTCTGCCCCGACGACTACTTTTTTCTCATTCTTGTCAGGAATCAACCCTTGATGCACTCTAAAAAAACTATCAATCTTCTGAAATACATTGCTTTATTAATAATGATTATTTTTATGTGTAAAATTATAGCAGCCCTTCTATAATTTAGGTAGGATTCCTAACTATATTTGCGACATCAATTTAATTCACTAAAAAATTTACAAATGAAAAACTTATCTAAAACCACTATCCAACCATCTGGAAAAAAAGAAGAGACCGCGAATTTTTTAACAACCATAAAAGGGATTGTTTGTCGCAATGGGTATGGAAGAGCAATCAGCTCAGGAATGAAAAATAAGGCTTCACAAGTTAAAGGCAGGTTCCTGAGCCAAATTAGCCTTTTTTGTCTCATCACTTTTGGTTTGTTTAATGCAGAGACTGTACTTGCCTGTGACAATTGTACAAGCTACGATAATGATGACTTTCAAATCAGGAAAGTTCAGGTAACCCATCATCCCTACTTTGCAGCTACAGTATGGGAAATTGATGTTAAAGGTCAGGCGGGGAACACAATACCCACGCCGGCAGGTCAGCTTCATGGTGCACCGGTTCTGGGTTATGTATTTCCAACAACGCTTTGTCCGACAAGTGTAGGTTTTGACAAAACGGAAGGAATTTTAGCACTTGCACTTACTTCTCACCCTGACTTTGATGACACACCACTTTGGGACGAGAGTGGAGATGGAAATTACGACAATGACGGAGCAATATGGCACCCTCACTGGGTGGTTCTGGTTGAGGATGACAGAGTAGAAGGAGGACTATCAGTCAAAGAATTCATGGAGGACGACCAATCCGTTGTACTTCCTCCAACCAACCCCGGAATGCCGATGTATATGGATTCACCCGGATTCCAGGTTATCACTGACAGAAGAACCATTAGGGTGGTAGTTCCGGATTTCAGGATAAGGAACAATTTGGACTTTCAGTACGATGGAGTTACCTGCTACATGGAGGTCAATACCGGGGGAGAAAGCTCACATGGAGATGGCGAAATGCCGATGCTGGGTGTTTACTCTGTTTTCTCGGTTGGAAGCGGGGACCTCTCTTTACCCTATACGGTTAAAAAGAAGCGAAGGTAAAATATGGGTTTACAGTCGAGGAAATTATCATTAACATTCTATTCCAAAATGCAATCAAAAATGAAAAGCGTATTTGTATTCTTGTCAATCTCTTTATTTTTCTCTTGTATGAATAGTCAAAACCCTTCAAATATCCCCATCGATAACAACACTCAGGTGGCAGTCTGGGATACCTATGTTACCCGGAAAGATGGGAGGGTAATGCACTTTGATATTATTGTACCCTCAGCACTTCAGGATACTTCCATCATTTTTTCTTACGGGAGAGAATATTTGAGGAAAAAAGGAGAGGAAGGACAAAAACTCACAGCCAATGAGTGCAGGTTGTGTCACGTAAGGAGAATTTGGCCACAATGGATGAATGACATAAAAACCAGGGGATATTACATCCTTGAACTGGAAAATTGTGATTAGTCCCGGATTGAGGCTTTCTGGTTTTTAAAGATTTGGCTAAGGCCATCTAATGCGCTTCCCCTTCAAAAAAAGGACTCTGCTTGTAAAAATGCCAGAGTCCTTTTTCCATTGTAAAATGGATAATGGGACTTAATACTATAGTGCTTAGCATCCAATTTTTCAAAAAGTATTGATGACAAATTCTCATGTCAAATGAACCATCAGAATGACCCCTCAAATCATACTACTTCACCCATCCTCCGCAAGTCTTATGCCGGTAAACTGCCAGCGCATGTCCGGGTGGAAGAAATTGCGGTACGTCAGGCGGCTGTGACCCTTTGGGGTTGCCACACTGTGACCGCGGCAAACCATTTGGTTGATCATAAACTTTCCGTTGTACTCCCCTATGGCCCCCTCCGGTTTTTGATATCCGGGATAGGGCGTGTAGGGACTGGAAGTGTGCTCCCATCTGAGACCCGTTTTGAGCTCAGGCGCTGCCACTTCCCACTCGACCTCCGTGGGTAGGCGCTTACCACTCCATTCCGCAAAGGCAAAAGCCTCGTAGTGACTTATGTGGGTCACCGGTTCGTGGTCTTTCAGCTTTACCAGCCCCGCAAGACTGAATCTGTACCATTCTCCATCCTTTTCCACCCAGTATAGGGGTTTTTTAATCCCATGTTTTTCGATAAATTCTCGCGCATCGCTGTGCCAAAACTCTATTTTCTCGTAGCCTCCGTCTTTCATGAATTCCAGGTACTCACCATTGGTGACCAACTTCCGGGTTATTTTAAAGTCCTGAAGCCTTACCTCGTGTCTGGGTTTTTCATTGTCGTATAAGAAGAAGCCCGTATCTGCACCGATCTCGTGTACACCACCGGAAATGCTTAAAAAGTCATAGTCTGGTTCTGCCTTATATCCCTCTTTGAAATCCTTTCTGTAAACGGGATAAAGCGGATGCTGGGCGAGAATGTACTTAATGTCCGTGAGCATAAGCTCCTGGTGCTGTTGTTCGTGATTAATACCGGTTTTTATAAAAAACAGCGATTCTTCAGGCGGATCGATCAAAAATGACTCCATGGCTTCATCCACGTGCTCGCGGTATTCCAAAATGGTCTTTACTGTGGGCCGGGTCATAAACCCCCTGCAGCCTCTCTCAGGGACATCACCAACTTTCAGGTAGTAGCTGTTGAACAAAAACTTAAACTCCGGGTGAAAACACTGATATCCATCAGCAAAACGCTCCAGTA